>DKBS01000038.1:2050-26704 GCA_002451275.1 Planctomycetaceae bacterium UBA6894
CGTCCTCGTCCTCTTCTTCTTCCTCGGCGTCCTCTTCGTCGTCGAGGTCCTTGGCCGCCTCGAGTTCGGCATCGTCGAGGTCATCCTCGAGGCCGGCCTCGGCGGGGGAGGCATTCATGGACGCTGAGTTGCCGAGGGCTTCATTGATGAGGCGGCTGATCTCGACGCTCTGCTTGACGCCTTGGTCGAGGACGAAACGGAGGCTGGGGGTGTAGCGCGAGCGCATGCGGTCGCCCAACTGGGCTTGGATGAACCCTGCGGCGTGCTGCAGGCCCTTGAGGGTGGTGTTCTGCTGGGCAGGGGTGCCCATGACGGACACATTGACGCGGGCGTGCTGAAGATCGGGCGACACGTCGACGCTCATGACCGTGACGCGTTTGACGCGCGGGTCGGAAAGCTTGAACAGGATCGTCTCGCTGGCGACTTCGCGGATCATCTCCGCCACCCGCGAAACCCGATGCTTCTTCATGCCGGTCAAAACTCCCCGCCGCCCAACTCATCGAACGACAAAACTTCCAACTGGTGGCCGCAGAACTCGGCGACTGGATGCGCCCTGAGTCTCGCGACCACCTGCTCCAGAACCTGCCTGGCCTGGGTCGCCTCGTTGGCGACCGTGGAAAAGCCGAGGATGGTCTGGCGATGATCCTCCAAGGCCCCCACCTCCGCGGCGCAGACGCCGAGATCGTTGTGGAGGCGATCCTTGATGCCGCGGACGACCTGCCTTTTGTCCTTCAGACTGCGGGCCTCGCGGACGAGCAGACGGACCCGCAGGCCGCCGACAAACATCTCCGAACGACCCATGCTTCCTGACATGACTGTTTCACCACCCATCGTGGGGGGTGTCCCGCCTGGCCGCCCCCATGGCGGCCGGGCAAGGCATTATAGGGTGCGCTGCACCTGCTCGATGCGGTAGGCCTCGATCACATCATCGACTTTCACATCGTCGAAGCCGGCGATCTTGATACCGCACTCCATACCCTCGCGCACTTCCTTGACATCGTCCTTGAAGCGCTTGAGCGACTCGAGGCCGACGGTGCGCTCGGCGGGCGGGAAGACCACCACGCCGCGGCGGATGAGGCGGACCTTCGCGTTGCGCTCGATAATCCCCTGGGTCACGAAGCAACCGGCGATGGCACCGACCCTGCTGATCTTGAACACCTCGCGCACCATGGCGCGACCGAGGTGCACCACCTCTTCGCGGGGCTTGAGCTTGCCCTCCAGGGCAGAGCGCAAGTCCTCGGTGAGTTTGTAGATGATGTTGTACTCACGGATCTGCACGCCTTTCTCTTCAGCCAGCTCACTGGCGCGGCTGTCGGGGACGGCGTTGAATCCCAGTATGAGGGTGTCCTGCGGGCTGGTCAGGGCCAGAGTGACATCGGATTCGGTGATACCACCGACGGCGGCATGCAGAACCCGCACCTTCACTTCATCATGCTCCAGCTTCTCCAGTTCCTTGCGGATGGCTTCGAGGGAGCCGCGGAAGTCAGCCTTGAGGATGACCTTGAGCTCCATGACCGCCGTTTGACCGGGCAGGGTGAAGCTGAGGGAGGGCCGGCGCACGGTGGTGTCATCGACCTGTGCGACCTGACGGCTCTCAGCGATCTCGCGGGCGACCGGAAGTTCGGGCACGACGAGGAACGAGTCATCAGCGTTCGGCACCGAGTCGAGACCCATGAGACGGACGGGCATGGAAGGACCGGCCTTCTCCAGGGGGCGGCCCAAGTCGTCATAGAGCATGCGCACGCGGCCGTAGGCTGTGCCGCACAGGACCACATCGCCCTTCTTGAGGGTGCCGGACTCGATGAGCATCGTGGCGGTGACACCCTGGCCTTCGCTGATGTGCGCCTCAAGGCAGACACCGCTGGCGGGCTTGTCAGGGTTGGCGCGGAAGTTCTCGAGCTCGGCGACGATGCTGAGGGTCTCGAGCAGCTCATCGATGCCCTTGCCGGTGGCGGCTGAGGTCTCGACGAACGGCACATCGCCGCCCATGTTGTCGGGGATGAGTTCGAGGCCGTAGAGCTGCTGGCGGGCCTTTTGGATGTTGGCACCGGGCAGGTCGCATTTGTTGATTGCGACGACGATCTTCACGCCAGCGGCCTTGGCGTGGCTGATCGCCTCCTCGGTCTGGGGCATCACACCGTCGTCTGCGGCGCACACGATCACCGCGATATCGGTGACGTTGGCGCCGCGGGCGCGCATCTTGGTGAATGCCTCGTGACCGGGGGTGTCGAGGAAGGTGATGGGCTTGCCGTTGTGCTCGACCCGCCAGGCACGCAGCACCTGGGTGATACCGCCGGCCTCGGTGGAGACCACGTTGCTCTTGCGGATCTTGTCCAGCAGCGAGGTTTTGCCGTGGTCGACGTGGCCCATGATGGTGACGATGGGCGCGCGTGGCTTGAGCTGCTCGGGGGTGTCCTCGATGGCGAACTGGCGCAGCAGCTCGTCCTCGGAACTTTCCTTCGCCTTGACCTCGAGCTCGATGCCGAGCTCGAGCGCCATGAGGAGCGCAAGATCGGTCTCGATGTTGCTGTTGATGTTGAGGCCCATGATGCCCTGGCCCATGAGCTTCATCAGCAGCTCACCGGTCTTCATGCCGATGGCTTCAGACAGCGAACGGACGGTGATGGGCAGGGTGATGGGTACCTTGCCCTTGCGGGGCTGGGGACCCTTGGGGCGCTGGGGCTTGCGACCCAGGCGACGACGGGGGCCGTCCTCGTCATCGATACGGTCGAGGCGGACATTGTGGCCGGTGTCGGCACGGCGGGCCTGGCGGTCGACACGCTCACGGTGGCGATCAGCGCGTCCGGCGACCGAGCCGGGCTTCTTGGCGACGGGCTTGCCGTCCTCGTCCTCCTCATCAACTGCAGGAGGGACATGTTCGGCGCGGAGTTTATCCGCTTGGACGGAGCGGGTCAGATCCTCAATGCGGATGGGGGCCTGACCGGGCATGAAATCCTTGGGGATTTCGGCCAGTTTGCGGGGACCGGAAGGCGTCGGGGCCGGTGAAGGCTGGGCGCGCGAGGTGGGGGCATCGGTGCCGTGCTGCTTGAGGGGGGCAGGGGGCTGGACGCGGATGACACCAGGGCGGGACAGGATACGGGGCTGCTGGCGACGATCGCCGGAGGGTGCACCGGGGCTGGCGCCGGACCCACCCGAGCCACCGGGAGAGGGACGGCTGGAGTCGAGATTGCGCAGACGCCCCTGGCCGGAATTCAGCGGAGGGGGCATAGCCGGACGTGACGGGGACTGAGCCTGGGGTGCCTGTGGGTTTGAACCCTGGGCGCCCGCATCGCCGCGGGGGGTGGACAAAGAAGACGGCGGGCGGGGGGAATAATCCCCTGCGGGGCGCGGCAATCCACCGGGCCGGGGTGCCGCAATGGCCCCTGGAGGCGGGGGTTTGGGTGCTGGAGGGCCGCCGGCCACCGGTGGCCGGGGCTGCATGGGGGGCTTTGGCGCTCCCACATTCTGCATGGGAGGCCTTGGGCTACCCAGATTCTGCATGGGGGGCCTTGGGCTACCCAGATTCTGCATGGGGCGACCCATGGAGGGCAGGGGTGGCTTGGGGGCTGGTGCTGGAGCCGCGGGAGCAGGCGGGGAATTCACCGGGGCAGCCTCGGGTGGGGCTGCCTGGGGAACCGCAGCCACCGGCTGGGGAGCGACGGGTGGTTCAGGAGCCACAGGCTCGACCGGAGCGGGAGCAGGCTGCTCGGGCTCGGGTTCGGGTTCGACGGGAGCCTCAACCTTCGCAGGCTTGGGAGTAACAAGGGGTCTTACCGGCCGGGGCGGCGTGGGGATCGCGGGCCGAACCGGGGAAGGCGGTGGTGGAGCTGCCGCGCTCTTCTTGCCACCTGATTTCATCAGTTGGACCAGGATGTCGCGCTGTTCAGGGTCGATGCTGCTGAGCTGGTTTTTAACATCCCAACCCTGGGATTTGCAAAGATCAACCAGATCCTTGCTATCCACATTGATTTCGCGGGCTAACAGATATAGCCTAACTTTTTCCTTCTGCAAGCTGAACCCCTCACGCGCGGTGGATCCCTTGGAACCCCCGGGGGGCCCAAGTTGTTCATTCTAAAGCCCGAATCCGGCTTGAGAAGGGCCAAGAGACCCTGGTCAAGCGGTTTTTGCCATTTTGCAGGCCAATGAGCCTGCAAATTCCAACCCCGAGCATGGGTTAGGACTGGCCTTCGGTGGGATGCCCGGGATCTGTACCCGGAGCGGAATCCTCACCACCCAGAAGGTCATCGAGGGTGGCTTTTGGTTCATTGGAGGCGGGCTCCGCTTCTTCTGAAGCCTCAGCGGGTTCCCCGGATTCATCGAAAAGGGAGTCCATGTTCTCGGAAGCGGCAGCCTGGGCCTCTTCGGCGGCCTGATTTTCCTGCTCCTCTTCCTCGGCGGTGGCGCTTTCCATGAGGTCGGCGTATTGCTCGGCATATTCGAGGATATCGTCTGCTTCTTCTTCGGTGAGGGTGTCACCGGAAAGGGTGGCGATATCTTCTGCTTTCAGGACTGTGATGTCCTCGTAGGAGAAGCAGCCTTCGGTGATGAATGCCTCGATGAGCTCATCCGTGATGTTGGGGATCTGGCGGAACCAGAGTTCGGCCTTGTTGAGGGACTTCTGGAGTTCCTCGTCGGTCATGATCTCGATGTCCCAGCCGACCAGCTTGGTGGCAAGGCGGACATTCTGGCCCTTTTTGCCGATAGCCAGGGAGAGGTTGTCATCGTCGACCAGAACGATGGCGCGACCCAGGCGGGGGTAGCAGTGGACATCGATGATCTGGGCGGGTTGCAGGGCGTAGCGGATGAGCACCTGCAGCGAGTCGTTCCAGCGGACGATGTCGATGCGCTCGCCGTGAAGTTCCTCGACAATGTTCTTAATGCGGCTGCCGCGGACACCGACGCAGGCGCCGACGCAATCGACCTTCATGTCAGAGGAGGAAACGGCGACCTTGGCCCGGTTGCCGGCCTCGCGGGAGACGGCGCGGATCTCGATCACATGGTCGGCGACTTCGGGGATTTCTTCCTCGAACAGGCGGCGGACCAGGTCGGGGTGGGTGCGGGATAGGACAATCTTGACGCGGTTGCTCTCGCGTTTGACATCGAGAATGACGGCCTTGATGCGGTCGTTGGGGTTGTGGGTCTCGCCACGGATCTGCTCGGAGGGGGGCAGGATGGCCTCGAGGTTCTTCTCGTTGTCGAGCTGGACGGTGGCGACACCCCTGTCACCCTCGCGGCGACGGTCGATGCGCTTGATCACGCCGAGGACGAGATCGCCCCGGCGGCTAGCGAATTTCTGGTAGAGCTCTTCGGATTCGGCCTGGCGGAAGTTCTGGATGATCAGCTGCTTGGCGCTTTGGGCGGCGATACGGCCGAGTTCACCGGTTTCCACGGCTTTGTGGTTGAGGATGGCGACAATCTCGCCGTTTTCGCGATTGATGGATACTTCGATCGGGGGGATGTAGAGTTCTGGTTCTGCGGCATCATTCCCGTCTTCGGCACCCTCGTCCTCCGACTTGGGGGCAGGCATCACGGTCTTTTGACCGCGCATGCGACGCTCCTGATCGCGCAGTTGCTCGGCTTTGCGGTCATTTTCCCATTTTTTGAGGAGGGCGTGCTGGATGGCCTTCTCGATGCTGGAGAAAATCAGCTCGCGGTCGAGCCCCTTTTCGCTCTGGATGAAGTTGACAGCCTTGAGCACATCCTCAGCCTTCATGCTCCACCCTCCGAGCCAAAGCGGTTTGCAGCGGAAAAGTCGCGCAAGCCGCCCATCATGGCAATGCCCTTGAAAAACCAAGAACCGCAAAACCGGAAAAACGAGCGGCATATAAAGAAAAAAGGTGGGCTATTCGCCCACCCTGCCATGCCGCATTCGGCTAGTCCGGGTGGTAACCATACCCCGTGGCGTGGTTACCTATAAACGACATCAAACCCTTTTGAGGGGTGGCTGTCAAGCAACAAGCGCGGATTGTGGCCGGAAAAGCCCATGGCGTGCGGTTGAGTGAGGACAGCACGGTACAGCAAAGGCGATAGGGACCATCATGGGCTGGACTGAATTGTTGGTGGCGATTGCCTCCCTGACCACGCTGGAAGTGGTGCTGGGTATCGACAACCTGGTGCTGCTGGCGTTGATCACCCAGGGATTGCCCGCGGAGCAGCGGGGGCTGGCGCGCCGGATTGGCCTGATGGCCGCACTGGGGACGCGGTTGCTGTTGCTGGGGCTGGTCACCCTGCTGATGCAGTTGAACCACCCGCTGTTTTACCTGCCGGGATGGCTGTTCCGGCAGGAGGATGACCTGGGGTTCAGCGGCAAACAGATCATCCTGATGATCGGCGGGCTGTTTCTGGTCTACAAGGGTGTGCGGGAGATCCATGAGAAACTGGAGGGGCCCGAGGAACACGATGAACACGGTGTGAAAAGGAAGGGCTCGGCCTCCTTCGGCTGGGTGATCGCGCAGATTGCGCTGATCGACATCCTGTTCTCGCTGGATTCGGTGATCACCGCGGTGGGAATGGTCCATAGCTTCGCAGCGATCGTGGTGGCGATGCTGATCACAGTGGCGGTGCTACTGTTTTTCAGCGAGCCTGTCTCCAAAGCGGTGGAGCGTCACCCGACCCTTCAGATGCTGGCGCTTAGCTTTGTGATCCTGATCGGCTCGGTGCTGATCATGGAGGGCTTTGGCAAGCATGTGGAGAAGGGGTACATCTACTTCGCGATGGGCTTCTCGGTGGTGGTGGAGTCGCTGAACCTGATGTCGAAGGCCCGTAAGGGCAAGCCCGTGGAGCTGAGGCCGCCGCACATGCCATCGCTGGTGACGGAAATGGAAGAACAGGCTGGCGCCACAGCAGAGGGATTGAACGGGGGCGAGGGGCCGAAGGCGCAGGGTTGATGAGAATGAAGTTTGCCGAGCCGGACCCGGGGCGCACCAGCCCAGAGCTGGAGGCTGGCGCGCGCGACCTGGGCTGAATATTTGGAACAGGCAGATGGCCCGGCCCTATTGCCGACGCGTAGAACCCCGACAGGCCAGTAAAGCCCATCAAACCCCGAAGACATCCTCCAGAGCCTTGCGCATGACAGCGGGGTCGGGATCGACGCCGGACCAGTGCCTGATGCCGATGACGCCCTGGTTGACGAGCATGCCGAGGCCGTCGATGACCTTGCAGCCCTTGTCGCGGGCCTCGCGGACCAGTCGGGTGGCGGGCGGGTTGGGGATGACATCGGCGACGACCATGCCGGGCTTCAGGCCGGAGGTGTCGAGCGGCAGGCGGGCGGTCACATCGGGGTAGAGGCCGATGGAGGTGGCGTTGATCACCACATCGGTGCCTTCAGGAATGGTGGCATCGGCGGTGCCCACCACCAGGTCGCAGGCGATTTTGGCCTTGTCGCGCAGCAGTGCGGCGAGTGTTTGGCCGCGATCAGCGGAACGGTTGACCAGGGTGATGTGGCTGGCCCCTGCCAGGGCGAGTTCCACGCCGATTGCGCGGGCGGCGCCTCCGGCCCCCAGCATCAGGACCCGCTTTCCGCGGGGGTCGGTGAGCGTACGAAGGGATTGGACGAAGCCGAGTCCGTCGGTGTTTTCGCCGATGAGCTTATCGCCCCTTCGGACAACACAGTTGACCGCGCCCATGAGGCTGGCAGACTCACCCAGGCCGTCGAGGTGCTGGATGACCGCGACTTTGTGGGGAATGGTGCAGTTGAAACCGCGGAACCCCATTGCGCGGGCACCGCGGACGGCGTCACCCAAGTCGGCGGGATCGACCTCGACGGTGAGGTAGCGCCAGGCGAGATTGTGGTGGCGGTAGGCGGCCTCGACCATGGCCTGGGTGGGGTTTTCGGCCACGGGCTTGCCGAAGCAGGCGGTGAGCTCCTGCTTGAAGTTGAGTTCTTTGCTCATTGGTGCATCCTTCCTTCCCAGGGGTTTTTGCCATCCACCCAACGCTTGGGCGGGCAGGCGGACAAACGCATGTGTTCGAGCATCTGGTGACCCTGGCGGCGGGAGCGCTCGTGGCGCAGGGCATCGATGTCCACCGGGGCGACGACGATTTTGTCGCCGGGGCCGGGGTCGGCCTGCGAGAGGATACGGCCATCGAAATCGACGACCATGCTACCGCCGGGCCAGGAAAAAGGGGGGTAGTGGCTAAGGCTGGCACCCTGGTTGGCGGCCACCACATAGGCGATATTCTCCAGCGCGCGGCAGCGGTTGACCACGGTCCACCAGTCCATGGGCTGGGTGGCTCCCCAGGGATCCATGTAGGCGCTGACGCGGATGAGGATCTCGGCGCCGTTGACCGCCAGTTGACGGATAGGCTCCGGGAAGAGCCAGTCGTAGCAGATGGCGCAGCCGAGTTTGCCGATTTCGGTGTCGGCCACCGGGAAGAGCGGGTCGCCATAGCCCTGGTCGAGGAGGTCGTGCGGGCTTGTGTGGACCTCCCAGGGGAGCCAGGGGTTCACCTTGCGGTAGCGGTACAGTTCCCCCTCGGGGCCGATGAGGCAGGTGGTGTTGAACACATGGCCGGGCCAGCGGGGGTGGACCTCGAGGAATGTGCCGGTCTGGATGTAGACGCGGTGCTCCCTGGCCTTTTTCAGGTAGGGGTCGAGCAGTTGGGGGGTGACCTCCACCGCCAGGTGCTCGCGTAACTGGGACACTTCGGGATAGATGGGGGCGGCGTGGAAAAACTCGGGGAAGACGAGGAGGCGCACATCGCCGAAGGGCCGGTAGCCCACAACCGCCTGCTCGATAAGGGTTTGGGCGTGGCCTATACGCTTGGGCAGCTCGGCGCGCGAGGCCGGATTGGGCAGGTCGGTCTGGATGCAGGCGGCCCAAAAGCGAGGCATGGAAAAGCCCTTCCGGGGCGTTTGGAAGACAAGCCGGCCCGGGAGGGCCCCGGGCTTGGCAAGACATCATCTTATGAGGCGTGGCCCGGGGCTGGCGGGGAAAGGGGCGGGAAAGCCCGTTGACTACCCTTGTCAGGCCCCGCCGCACCGGGGATAGTTAAGTAAAGATTCAAGGGGAAGGCTATTTCATGTCCTTGGTCCGCCCCAGCCTGATTAAGGTGACCACCGTATGTGTGGTGTTGTTCGCTTTTTGGCTAGGGGGAGCAGGCAAGGCGGAGGCCGGCTGCGGCGACCACGGCTATGTGGTTCAGCGGGCCAATGGTGATGTGGTGGTGGTTACGCCCTCCCAGCCTACCTGCCCCTGCAAGGGGCCCCAGTGCAGGCAAAGCGACAACCCGCCTTCAGCCCCGGTGAGTCCGGCGCAATCTCCAACCTCGGGCGACGATGCCTGGCGGGGGGATGCGCTACTGGGTTTCAGCGATACCTGTCTTTTTGTGCCAGACCTGGACCCGTTGCAGTTTTCAGGGGCCGGGCCAGTTTTTGAAATCCTTCAGCCTCCGCGCGTCTGAATTCATTCGGTTTCCCAAACCGGCCGCAATCCCGGCTTTTTAGACCATGCCGGGCCCCAGGGAGCGGCAGCCTCACCAAATTTTTGACCGCTATTGATGAATGGCGGTCTTTCGGCCCGAGTTCCGTAGGCTTCAGGCAGGGGTGAACCGCCCGGGATGCTTGCAGCCCGCCGAGCTTTCTTCCAATCATTTTCAGTTTGCCCGGTATCGGACCGGCGGAGGCGACGATGTCCCAGGCGAATGTGCCCGGCGGGTTTCCCGGCTCCATGGGGGGGGCGAGGCCCCGGACCCCCTTCAAGTATGTTCCGGCCCTGGGCACGGGGCTGAAGGTACTGCTGGCGATCGTTTTCGCGGCGTTCGCGATCCTTTCGGCCAGCGGTTTTTACTTGGTGGTGCTCCGGGTGCTGGAGGCGGCGCGGGACCAGGCGCTGACCAACGCTTTCACTTTTTGGGTGTATCTGATCCATATCGGCATCGGTTTGGTGCTGGGTGTGCCGTTCGTGTGGTTCGGGGTGCATCACTGGATCACCTCCCGCAACCGGCCGAACAAGGTGGCGATACGGCTGGGGATTTTGGTTTTCGCGCTGGGGCTGGCCACTTTTTTGACAGGTGTGGCCCTGGTGCAGGTTCCTGGTTTGTTCCAGTTGCCCACCGGGACGGGGCGTTGGATCGTGTACGCGCTGCACCTGCTGGCGCCGGCCGCGGCGGTGTGGCTGTATGTTGGGCACCGGAAGGCGGGGCCGCGGATCAAGTGGAACTGGGGAGGCTGGATCGCCGGGGCGACGGCGGGCTTCACCGCGCTGATGGCGTTGCTTCACACGCAGGACCCACGCCAATGGAAGGCCGAGGGGCCTTCCAGCGGGACGCAGTATTTTTTCCCCAGCGAGGCGCGCACGGCGACGGGCAATTTCATCCCGGCGCATGTGCTGATGGCTGATGAATACTGCCTGAAGTGCCACGGGGATGTGTACAAGGACTGGCTGCACTCGGCGCATCATTTCAGTTCCTTCAACAACCCGCCCTACCTGTTCAGCGTGCGGGAGACCCGCAAGGTGGCGTTGGAGCGGGACGGCAACGTGCAAGCGGCGCGTTGGTGCGCGGGCTGCCATGATCCGGTGCCGTTTTTCTCGGGCGCCTTTGACGATCCAAAGTTTGATGACGTGAAGCATCCCACGGCGCACGCGGGCATCACATGTACCACCTGCCACGCGATCACGCATGTGAACAGCACGGTGGGCAACGGGGCCTACACGATCGAGGAGCCGCTGCATTACCCGTTCGCATTCAGCGACAACCCGATGCTGCAGTGGATCAACAACGCGCTGGTGCGTGCGAAACCCGACTTCCACAAGAAGACCTTCCTGAAGCCGATCCACCAGACGGCGGAATTCTGCTCGACCTGCCACAAGGTTTCGTTGCCGTTGGCGCTGAACCACTACCAGGAGTTCACACGGGGGCAAAACCACTACGACTCGTTCCTGCTGTCGGGCGTCTCGGGTCACAATGCGCGGGCGTTCTATTACCCGGAAACAGCCAAGGAGAACTGTGCGGCGTGTCACATGCCGCTGAAGCCCTCGAACGATTTCGGGGCCAAGGATTTCGACGGCAACGGCGAGCGGAAGGTGCACAACCACCTGTTCGTGGGGGCGAACACCGGGTTACCCGACTTGGTGGCGCGTGAAGACCGCTACAAGGACAGGGCGGCCGAGTTTTCAGCGGTTGCTGACAAGCAGGCGGACCACCTGAAGAACAAGAAGCTGCGTATCGATCTCTTCGCGCTGAAGCGGGGCGGGTCGATCGACGGCGAGCTGCTGGGGCCGATCCGGCCCACCCTGCCGGAGCTAGAGCCCGGAAAGGAGTATCTGGTGGAGGTGGTGATCCGCACGCTGGCCGTGGGGCACCTGTTCTCGCAGGGGACCATCGACAGCAACGAGATCTGGGTGGATTTCACCGCCTCGACCGGCGGCAAAGTGTTTGCCCGCAATGGAGGCATGGAGAAGCCCGGTGATGCCGGCGTGGTGGACGAGCGGGCGCACTTCATCAACGCGCTGGTGCTGGACCGCAACGGGAACCGCATCGACCGGCGCAACCCGCAGGACATCTTCACCGCGCTGTACGACAAGCAGGTGCCACCCGGCGCCGCCTCGGTGGTGCACTACAAGGTGAAGGTGCCGGAGGACGCGAAGGGCCCCGTGGAGTTGAAGGCGCGGGTGCGTTACCGCAAGTTCGACCAGAAGTACCTGGAGTACATGTACCAGGGCCAGGAAATTCCCAAGTTGCGCGTGGTGGACCTGTGCGAGGACTTGGTCAACCTGCCGGTGAAGGGCGGGACCGCGGTGGCGGCGCAGGAATCACCCATCAAGCCGGCGTGGCAGCGGTGGAATGATTATGGAATCGGCTGCCTGCTGGAAGGCGGCGCGAACGCGAAACGCGGGGAGCTGAAACAAGCCGAGCAGGCATTTGCTAGGGTTGCGGCAGCAGGCGGCGATGCCTCGGCGCACGGCTGGCTGAACCAGGCCCGGGTTTTGGTGGCCGAGGGGCGGTTGGACCAGGCGGCGCAGGCGCTTGAAAAGGCCCGCAAGGCAGAACCGCCCGCGCCCTGGTGGACGCTGGCCTGGTTCACCGGGTTGGCGGCTGCCGAGACGGCCGCAGACGCCTCGGGATTTGACCAGGCGATCAAGGCTTTCCAGTCGATTGTGAATCCCGCCAACCAACCCAAGGAACGGGGCTTTGATTTCAGCCGCGACTATGTGGTGTGGAACCGGCTGGGGCAGACGCTGTACCAGCGGGCGCAACTGGAGGCGCCCGGTACCGACAGCCACCAAAAGTTTCTGGCCGACTCGGTGAAAGCTTACCTGCGGGTGCTCGCCGAGGAATCGGAGGACCAGGAGGCCCACTACGGCATCAGCCAGGCATTGGCTGACATCGCGGGGGACAAGGCGGTTCCTTCCGCAGCCCCGGGCCCGGACGAAGCGTGCCTTACGGGGGACCAACTGATCGAGATGGCCCGGCAGGCCGGTCAGGAGCAACCTTTCGACAAGCGGGAGAGCCAGATCCAATTGATGGGTCAGGCGATCGCCGGCTGGGCCTCCATGACCCCCAATCCCAGCACTCCCCGGTGGTCTCCTTTGAGGCGGGCCCTGAAGCCGCTGGACGATGCCATGGAGAAGGCCCTCGACGGCGGGGCTGACCCCAGGACCCGTGTGGCGCTGGCGGGTATTCTGGCACAAGGGCACCGGCTGGCGCACACCCTGCTGAAGCCGGATGACCTTGCCCGCGCGAAGACCACCACCGCCTTCCGCGCCAAGCACGCGGCGGCCAACGCCGCCGCCGAGGCGATTATTTTGTACCCGACCGTGGGCGAACCCACCTGGAAAAAACCATGAGCCATCCAAACGAGAACGAACAGGCCGGGGAAGCGTCCGGAGTGAAACCCTGGGGGATGATCATCGTGGTCGCGGTGATTTTCGCCCTGATGATCGGTTTCGCGGTGGCCTGGTATGTGATCTCCGACAAGACCAAGCGCGGGCCGACATGGATCGACCCGGGCAAGGTGGAGAACAAGAAGGCGGCGCAGGCGGTGCCGGAGGTGGCCTGGACCGATGTGACAGCCGAGGCCGGGATCGGCTTCAGTCACACCACCGGGGCGGCGGGGAAAAAACTGCTGCCCGAGACGATGGGGTCCGGCGTGGTGGTGCTGGACATCGACAACGACGGAAGGCAGGACCTGTTCCTGGTGAACTCGTGCCCGTGGCCCGACCATGCGGGAGGTGCCAAGGGGCCGGCCCTGATGCGCAACCTGGGGAACGGGAAATTCGAGGATGTGACGAAGGCGTGGGGTATCGACCGGGCGCACTACGGGATGGGCGTGTGCGCCGGGGATGTGGACAACGACGGGTTCACGGACCTGTTTGTGACAGGCATCGGGGATTGCCGGCTGTACCGCAACCAGGGGGGCAAGGGCTTCGCGGATGGAACCGTAGTAGCGGGCTTGGCGGAACCGGCTGCGCTGGCTTGGTCGGCGCTGAAAGCCGACGGGTATCTGGCGCACAAGGACAAGGTGGATTTCCCTTCCAGCGCCACCTTCCTGGACTACGACTTGGACGGGCAACTGGACCTGTTTGTCTGCTCGTATGTGAGCTGGGCGCCGGGGATTGATCTGGGTATTGCCAGCACCTTGACCGGTGACAAGCGGGGCTATGTGTCGCCGCGGTCGTTTGAGGGCTCGCAGTGCCGGCTGTTCCGCAACACGGAGGGCGGGAAGTTTGAGGATGTGACCGAGAAGGCCGGCGTGAAGGTGGTGGAAAACGAGGGGGTAGGGGCCAAGGCGCGGCAACGGGATGTGGCCAAGTCGCTGGGTGTGATCGCGTTCGATGCCGACAACGACGGCTGGCCCGACCTGATGGTGGCCAATGACACGGTGCGCAACTTCTTTTTCCACAACGAGCAGGACCCCGCGACGGCCGGTGGCAGGGGCCGCAAGTTCGTGGAAATGGGACTACCGCAGGGTGCGGCGTACGCGGAGGGACAGGCGCGTGCCGGCATGGGCATTGAATATGGCGAATATTTGCCGGGCAAAACGGCGGTGTTCGTGGCCAATTTTGCCAACGAGCCGGTGACCTTTTTGGCGATTGACAACAAGAGCTCGCCGCCGCGCTTCGCGGACCGGGCGCTGGCGGTGGGGCTGGCGGGGCCCGGGCCGCGGGTGCCGATGAAGTTTGGTGCCAGCCTGCTGGACTTCGACTTGGACGGGCGGCTTGACCTGCTTTTGTGCAACGGTCACCTGGAGCCGGACATCGGCCTGGTGCAAGCCAGCCAGGCGTTTCCGCAGGCACCGAAACTGTTCTGGAACACCGGAACGCAGCCGCGGGTGTTCGAGGGGGTGGAGGAAGGGAAAGGCAACGCCGGGCTGTTCAAGCCGATGGTGGGACGGGGAAGCGCGGCGTTTGACTGCGATGGCGACGGCGATCTGGACCTGGTGCTGACGGCGAACGGCGGGCCGTGCCGTCTGGTGCGCAATGACCAGAAACTGGGGCACCACTTTGTGCGGGTGGTGCTGGAGGGGGATGGCAAACGGGCCAACCGTTCCGCCCTGGGGGCGGTGGTGCGGCTGAGCGTGGGGGGTGTGGTGCACGAGCGCACCGTAACCGGGGCGCGGGGCTACTTGAGCCAGCCGGAATTGGCCCTGACTTTTGGCCTGGGGAAGGCGAACGCTGTGGACTGGATGGAAGTGAAATGGCCCTACCCTGGGGCGAAGTTTGAGCGTGTGGCGGTGGAGGGGGTGGACAAGACGCTGGTGGTGAAACAGGGCCCCGGTGGCGTTTGAACCGCTTTTTTCGGCCTGAAAACCGTTGTTTTCATCCCATTTGGCCTGTTTGAACCGCCGAGGGGCCGCTGCCGGCTAGGCAAACCCCATCCTTTCCGGGATGATGGAATTTCCCCCTTGGAGCGCATTGCCATGGAATATTCAGCGCTGGCCCTTTGTCTGAGTGTGCAGACTTTGGCGTGGCCGGTGGACGCCAAGCCGGAAGCCGGCAAAGCTGTCGCGAAGGAAATCACCAAGGAAGAGAACCCGGCCAAGCAGGCCCTGGACCGTGACGGGAAAATGCCGCTGACGGGGCTGAAGCCCTCGCACCCGGTGACGAATCTGTGTGTTTACCGGTATCCAGTGAGCACCCTGAACCCCGAGTGCCAAACCCACATCGACCAGGGGTTGGGGTATTTCTACTCGTATGTGTGGATGGAGGCCGCGCGGTCATTCGAGACCGCGTGTCGGCTGGATCCCGATTGCGCGATGGCCTGGCTGTTTTTGGGCCGGGCGTGCGAGAAATGGGGGCCGGCTGACAAGCACAAAAACACCGCGTTCAAGAAAGCCGGGTCGCTGCGCGAGAAGGCCGACCCCCGCGAGCGGATGCTGATCAAGGCCTATCTGCTTGAGCGCGGGCTGGAGCCCGGGGCGGGAGACGGTGAGGCGCGCAAGAAGGCCGCCATCAAGCAGGTGGACGAGTTGCTGGCCCAATTTCCCGATGACCAGGAGGCGTGGTACGCCCGGGCGCAACTAGCGGCTGGCGGCATGTTCGGCGGCAGCGTGGCGGGGGCGCCGTTTTATCATGCCCTGCTGGGTGTGAATCCGCTGCATCCAGGGGCCAACCACGAGCTGGTGCATTTTTACGAGAGCATCCAAAGACCCTCGCTGGGGTGGAAATTCGCCAACAAGTACATCGAATCTTCCCCCGGCATTCCGCACCCGCACCACATGCAGGCCCACCTGGCCACGCGGCTGGGGCGGTGGGACCAGACCGGCAAACATTCCACCATCGCGGCGGAGCTGGAGGCGGCATACCACAAGGACATGGGGGTGATGCCCAAGGATGACCACCAGTACTCGCACCACCTGGAGATTCTGTTGCTGTCGCTGACGCACGATGGCAAGTACGAGCTGGCCCGCAAGATCGTGCAGCAGACGCGCGACGCCGGGTATGACCACCACGTACCCTGGTTCCGCCTGGCGCTGGTGACCAACGACGCCACTTTGGCCCGGGAGGTGGTGGACACGCTGCGCAAGCGGGACAAGGCGCAGGCCGCCTGGCTGGGCGCGGTGTGGGCATGGCGTTCGGGTGACATGGCACAACTGGCCAGCGAGGTGGAGGTGCTGCGGCAGATCCGCGCGGGCAAAAAGGAAGACCGCAAGCTGGACCTGATGTTGTGGGAGGCCCAGGGGTATCTGGCGTGCGAGCAGGGGGATGGCGCCGGGGGCCTGAAGCTGCTGAAGCGCTGCGTGGACAAGACCAAGGATGACTTCAGCCACCACGCCTGGGGCAATGGCGCCTACCATATGATGGCCTGGGGGGTGGCGGCGTTGCGGGTGGGTGACGCGCCGCAGGCGGAGGAGGCGTTTTTGGAGGCGCTGGCGCACGATCCTGGCAACGCCGGGGCGTCGCTCGGGCTGCGCATCCTGGCGGAAATCGGCGGGGACACGGGCAAGGCTGAAACCTACTCCGACCTGTCGAAGCGGCAGTGGGCCCGCGCCGACCGGGGGGCCTGGGCTGCGCTGGATGGCTGGTTGCGGGGATTGGCAGCCACCGGCTTCAACCGTTCGCCGAGCCCGACTGTGAGTCGCAACTAGTTGATTGGATTGGGTTTGTGTTCATTCGTGGGGGCCCTTGCGGGCCCCTTTTTTGTGGCTTGTCGGCTTGTGTTGAACGGCGCAAAGCGGGTACATCCGAACGCTTGTCACCGGAGGTGAAGGCGTGGGCAAGGGTGTGGTTCTGGTTCATGACTGGTTGACCGGCTTGCGCGGGGGCGAGAAGTGCCTGGATGTGCTGGCCCGGACCCTGCCGGAGGCCACGCTGCACACGCTCTTGTACCGGAAAGGGAAGACCACTGCGGCCATTGATGCGCTGCGGGTGGTGCCCAGTTGGCTGAACCGGCTACCCGGTGTGCATCGCTATTACCGTGGGTTGCTGCCGCTTTTCCCATCCGTGGTGGAAAAGGCTTGGCGATTTCCTGATGCCGAACTGGTGGTGAGCATGAGCCACTGCGTGGCGAAAGCCGCGCAGGCCGCCCCCGGTGTGCCTCATGTGAGCTACTGTTTCTCGCCCATGCGCTACGCCTGGCAGATGCGGCAGCAATATTACGAGGGAGTCGGGGCGAAGGGCCTGAAGGCCCGGGTGGCAGACGCGCTGCTGGACCGGATCCGCGCCTGGGACCTGCAGACCTCCGATCGCGTGACGCACTTTGTGGCCATCAGCAACCATATCGCCCGGCGCATCGAGGATTGCTATGGGCGGGAGAGTGTGGTGATCTATCCGCCGGTGGACACGGACTACTACACCCCCGCCGACCACGGGGAGCATCCTCCCGCACGGGAAGACTTTTACCTGGTGGTGAGCGCGCTGGCCCCCTACAAGCGGTTTGACCTGGCGATCAGCGCCTGCCAGAGGCTGGGGCGGCGGTTGGTGGTGATCGGCTCGGGGCAGGCGGAGGCGTCGCTGAAAAAGATTGCCGGGCCTGAGACCACCTTCCTGGGGTGGCAGCCGGACAGCGTGATCCGGGACCACCTGCGGCGCACCACGGCCCTGTTGTTCCCGGGCGAGGAAGATTTCGGCATCGTGCCGGTGGAGGCGCAGGCCTGTGGCGCGCCGGTGATCGCGCTGGGACGCGGTGGTGCCGCGGAAACTGTCAGGGATCTGGGAAGTCCGGGTGATGCGACCGGGGTGCTGTTTGCCGAGCCCGAGGTGGACTACCTCGTCGCCGCGATGGAACGGTTTGAGCGCAACCGGGAGGCCTTTGAAGCCCAGGCGGCGCGGCGTCAGGCGGAGCGTTTTTCGACGCCGAGGTTTGAGCGGGAATTGCTGGGGTATCTGGCCAAGGTACGGGGCGGGTTGGGCGTGAGCCGGGCGGCGTAAAGGGGTTGGTCAAAGTCTAGTCAGGGCGATAAAGGATTCCGGGGAAAGGCATGGCAGGGGAGCACCCCTGAAATCGCGCAAATTACGGGTGACAAAAACCGAAGCACCAGCCGCCATGGCGGATTCCATCTGCACCGCATCCTCAAAATCCGCCAAAGAAGATTCCAGAGCCCTTTCAATCAATTTGGCATCCAAAGGAACGATCCGGAAAATATTCCGGATCAATCGGAGCCCAACCAGCCGGGTGGGGTGATCCGAATGCTTTCGCATCAAGTAATAAATGGTGGTGATGCTGTTTGCGGAGATCGAGGCTTCAATATCACCGGATTCCGCCAAGGCCCAGAGGGCTTGCGAAGCAGGGAAATGCGGCTCCCTTTTTGCCAAAACATCGACCAGGACATTGATGTCGAAAAACGGGCGCCGGGTCATTTCAGGTGCTTTTCAGCAACGGCCTCAGCGATCAGGTCGCGGTCGGATTTTTCCCCGGGAAGTCGAAGCAGGCCGGTGGCTTTGCAGGTCAGGGGGGATGTCTCCTCGGTAACGCTGGGCAGGGGGGCCGCCAGGGCGCGGATGATTTGATGGACCATTTCAGAAACCGTGGTGCCGCGGGCTTGTGCCAGGCTGTTGGCCAACTGAACCAGATCCGGATCGGCCTGGATGGTGATTTGAGTCATGCCGTGGCACCTCGGGCAAACAAAGTGATTTCATTCTAACCGAAGCCGGCCTGGGAGCCATCCGGTTCAGGCCGGGGGATGCAGTCCGGCTGCGCGGTACAGGCTCTCAGCCTCCTCGCCGGTCAGATCGCGCCATTGGCCCCGGGGCAGGTCGGCCAGGCGGACCGGGCCGAAGGCTTGGCGGACGAGGCGGAGCACCTTGTGGCCGACGGCGGCGAGCATCCGGCGGGCCTGGCGGTTTTTGCCCTCGGTCAGGATGAGTTCGACCACACTCTTGTCCGTGCCCGGGCGCAGCAGGCGCGCCTGGCAGGGTTGGGTGCGTCCCATATCGCCGGGGAGGTCGATACCGCCGCGCACCCTGGCCAAAGCCTCCTCGTTGGGCAGGCCGCGGACGGTGAGCTGGTAGACTTTGGGCACCTTGTGTCCTGGTTCAAGCAACCGGCTGGCCAGAAGGGTGTCGGATGTGAACAGCAGCAGGCCCTCGGAATCGGCATCGAGCCGGCCGATGGCCTCGACACGGGGCTGGTCATCGGGAAGCAAGGCGTGCACCGTTGGGCGGTTCAATTCATCGTCGCGGGTGACAACTGGGCCCTTGGGTTTGTGCAGCACCAGATGCCGGTGCACCCTTTTGGAGGGGGTAACCTGCCCGGCGAGGGTGATGCGGTCGATGCCCAAGCTGACCCAAGCGAGGGGGTCGCGCGCGACTCGGCCATTGACCCGGACCTGCCCGGCGTGCACGGCTTTGGCCGCCTCGGTTCTGGAGGCCAGGCCCATTTTGCTGACGGCACGGTGCAATTGAACACGCTTGGGGCCAGGCGGTGGGGGTGCCATGGTGGTGCGACCTAGCGCAGCAGAAGGAACAGCAGGAATGCCAGTCCGGCCAGCAGCAAACCTAGAGCCAACAAAAGCACCCAAAGCGGGACCGGCTTATGGCCTGTCGCCCGGGAAAGCTGTCCCAGGCGGGTGAAGTCGGTGGTGGGTTTCGAGGGGTGGAAGGAGACGGTGGAACCATCCCCAACCGTGGCCGCAGGCTCGGCGGGCGCCGCGGTGGCTAACGCCCCGACAGGTCTGCTGGCGGGTGGCTGCGAGGGCAGTGGGAGTGTCAGGTCGCGGAACTCGGGAAGGTCGCGCAAGGGCAGGAAAGGGCCCTGCCGGGAGCGGGAACCCTGCACATTGGACGCATCGCCCAACAAGCCCTCCCGCAGGGACCGGCGCACCGCGGCGCGTGAACCCTTCACCGCCACCTCGGTCCCCTGATCATCGAGATAGCGCAGGTACCAAGGGTCTTTATCCACCTCGGGAGCGGCGAGAGCCTTGCGGGTGGTACGGCCGGTGAGATCCTCGACAAACTCGCGGCAGGTGGCCGGCCGCAGTTCGGGGTCAGACGCCATGGCGCGGCGGATGGCCCAGTCGGTGCGCTCGGAAAGTTCGGGCACCAATGACCGCGGCGGGGGGAATTCATCCTGGACCTTTTTCATCCAGGCCTCGAGCGGTCCGAACCCGCCAAAGGGCGTGCGGCCGGTGAGCGACGAGTAAAGTGTGGCGCCCAGACTGTAGATGTCGCAGCGGGAGTCGGCCAGCTTGGCGTTCTTGAACTGCTCGGGTGCCATGAAGTGGGGGGTGCCCAGGCCGCGGCCGGTGCGGGTGAGGTTGAGGTCGGTCTCGGCTTCCTTGACGAGGCCCAGGTCGGTGAGCTTGGCCTGACCGTCGGCGGTGATGAGGATGTTGTCGGGTTTCACATCCCGGTGCACCAGCCCCATCTTGTGGGCGCGGTGCAAGCCCTGGGCCACTTGGCCGACCAGGCGGATGGCCTCGAGCTCGGGCAGGCGGCCCTTTTCCTCGACATAGTCGGACAGGTTCTTGCCGACGACCAGTTCCATGACTAGGTAGGGGACTCCGTCGGCCTCCCCGTAGTCGATGGCCTTGACCATGTTGGGGTGGTCGAGACGGCTGGCGGCGCGGAACTCCTGCTCGAAGCGGCGGAGCAAAACCGGGTTGGAGCGTGTGGTCTCGGACATCACCTTGATGGCGACCTGGGTTGGATCGCCCTCGCGGGTGGAGCGGTAGACCGAACCCATGCCGCCGATACCGATCCGTTCCAGCAGCGTGTAGGGGCCCAACTGGCGGGGCAGGGAGGGACCCTTGGCAATGGCGGAACTTTTTGCCCCTGATTTGGCTGGAGGCACGGGGGGCTGCGGCGCGAATGGGCCGGGTTCTTCAGCCATGCTGCACTCCGGTGCGGACTTGGGACTCCCCGAGTGTGACGAGCACCATACTATCAGGAAAAATCTGGAAATGGCTGGATTTTCGCTTGAGTTCAAAAGGTGGATGAGCCGAAAGGTGGGCCGTTTGGGCCGGTGGAATATTCCGGTTGGGTTGTCGGCGTAAAATGTTGCGGATCGCAAGGGCGGGTAAACCGGCACGGCTATGCGATTGCCGTGCTTTTGGGCTTGCCATGCGGCAGAATCCTATCTGGATGACCGTGCCCGGTTCAGACGAAGAACGATGGGTGGGGTTATCGGGTGGATCGGGCGGACAGACTCCTTGTCAGCGGGGTTGGAGAGGCACTATGAGTCTTTACGGCAAGATTCTGGCCATCTTGAACCTTCTCATGCTGGTGGCGCTGATCGCCCTGGGCGTGATGGACTACGGCACCCGTTTGACCCTCTCGAATGGTCTATTCGCCGGGGACCTGCATCTGAAGGGTTTGCCGGTGGATGACAAGGAGATCGACGGCACCGGCCTGGCGATCGCCCCGCGCATCACCCCCAAAACACTGCAGGACGTGGTGGGAGGCGGCAACGCCAAGACACAGCAGGCCGAGGCGCTGGAGGTGGCCCGCAAGTTCCGCGAGGCGGTGGCGGCACTTCCCGACGCGAACGCGAAGCGGGATTTGCTGGCCAGTTACGCCCGGGACGTGGTGGATCAGATCAATGAAGGGGAAGATCTGGTGCGGCTGCTGCGGGCCCAGACACCCCAGGAGGCGGCCAGCTTCGCGCTGGGGTTCATCGGACGGCCGGTTTTTGGTTACCACCGTTTGCCGACCGGGTATATCCGCCGCGACCGCCTGCAGGGGCTGCTGGGTGACGCGGTGACGACCGGGGCGCTTGCCGGCACGAATCCCTACATCCCGTCCAGCCAGTTTCTGGGGGATGAAAAACTTCTCGAGGCGCTGAAGCAGCGGCAAAGCCCGGCGGAGGTGGCCAACTGGGCCATGCTGGCGCGACTGGACCTGGTGTTTGACGCCGCCGGCCTGGTTCTGGGTGATCCACTGAGCGCCAGCCAGGGGGGTGAGCGCAAGGCGGTGGAACCGGCCGAGGACGGCACCGAACTGACCCTGGACCTGCCGCAGCGGAAGGACGCCATCGCCCGGTTCCTGTGGATCATGCGGCCCAAAGGCCAGGGGGCAGACGAGAAGGCCAACCTGGAGCGGATTGGCGCGGTGGTCGGGCCGGCCCAATTGCATGAAACCCTGGAGGAAGAGGCCCGGGTGGAACGGGTGATGCAGCAGGAGATCGAACTGCGGCTGCAGAAGGCCTCGGACCGTTTCGCGACCCGCTACCAGGAGCGTCTGGACGAGTTGGGCCAGTTCGCCGTCGAGTTGGCCCGTTTGAAGAACGAAGTGAAGATGGTGAAGGAACTGATTGACAAGCAGCCCATGCTGATCGGGGAGCGCAAGCAGAACCTGGCGCAGTTGAAGCAACGGCTGGAGTTCACGCGGGGTGATTCGAGGGCCCGGTTCCAGGACATGCAACAGAACGCCCTGAACCTGTATGACCAGCGGCGCGCCCTGATGGGGCTGATGGAGCAGGTGGGCCAGGTGGAGAAGGAATTGAGGACCCTGGAATCCAAGGCCGGCAACTGAGCGGTTTTGGATCAGGGGTCCGGCTTGTTGGATCAACCAGTGGCAGAGCAGGTTGGGGGGCGAGGCACATGACCGGGCTTGGCAAATGGCTGGTGGTGCTGCACTGCGGGTTGAGCCTGATGGCCGCAACCATGGGTATTGTCCTGTTCGCCACGGAACCGGACTACAGCGGTCGCCTGAAGGAAAAGGCGGACCAGATCACCACCCTGCGCAAGAGCCTTGACCTGACCGGAGCGGCGAAGCGCGAGTACGAGGGCAGGGCGCGCATGGCCCAACTGGAATCGTTCTGGCTGAACACGGAACCGTACTTCGACCAGTTGATGCGGAACACGATCGAGGCGAAACAGGCCAATTTAATCGCGGGCATCGTGCGCAACCCGATGACCGGCCTGCCGGTTCCCGACCAGCGGGCCGGTGGTTTCGCGCCCCTGGTCCAGGTGGTGCCTGAAACAGCGCAACTGGTGGGCGAGAAGGCTTTCACCCAGTTGCTGGCGGATGAGCGCAAAGCCCTGGCCGATGGGCAGGTGGAATACCAGGGCCTGAAGAAACAGGCCCTGGACCTGACCCTGGAAGCCGCCGGCGAGGACGGGCGGGGAGGCGTGACCCGGGAGCTGAACTACGAGCGCGACCAGTTGGAAAAGCTGAAGTTGGAACAACGCACCTACGAGGTGGAAACAGCCATCGTGCAGCAGGACAAGGCCCGTGTGGACCAGTTGCTGGCACGCTTGCGGCAACGGGGTGAGGAATTGAAGAAGTATTCTAGCTCCAAGTAGCCTGGCTATATCTTGACATGCGCAAAAGGCGTTGATTTTTGCTTTTTGTCGCCCAAAGTATTCGACTATCCAAGGTTCCCCTTGACTCCTTTGGCCCGCCGGACCATAGGCTTTTGATGAGTGGACGGTACATGCCGCAGTTGAGACCCCGTTTCCCCTTGCAGGGACTGGGTTTCCGGCAGGCAGGGCAAGGGATCGGGGAAGGTCGCGATTGGCGGCCCGCTTGGATGAGGGATCTCCCATGACCGCAGTCGGCAAGATTCTGGTCTTCTTGACCATGGCAATGAGTCTGGCCCTTGGGACCATCTCGCTCTTTGTCCACGCCTTGGTGGTGAAGAAGAACGCCGAGCTGGTGGAGGCGAAGAAGACTCTGGAGGTGAACCAGAGCAACATCGCGCTGTACACCAAGGACAAGGTCACCTGGGGTGAGGAGCGCAGCAAGCTGGAGCGCTCCCGCAGCGACCTGGAAAGCCGGTTGCGCGACTTTGACACACTGTTCAAGCAGGCGGCGCTGGAAGGGTCGGACCCGGCCAAGCTGAACGAGTATTTGTCGCTGCAGAAAAAGACCAACCAGGACCTGCAGACGAAGGTGAAGACCTACGAGCAGGAAATCAACCTGCTGCGGACCGACGGCAAGGCCAAGGTAGAAGAGACGAACAGCGCCAATGCCGGCAAGGACATCGCAGAGAAGGACTCCACCACCCGGGCCAGCCAGATGTCCCGCGTGCAGGAGGAACTCCAAGCGGCAGTGAAGGCCCGCCAGGAGATGTTCATGGAAAAGAACCGGATGTTTGAGGATAAAACCCAGGCCGAGATCGTGGCCACGGCCCTCCGCACCCGCAACAGCGAAATGGAAAAGGAACTGAAGCGGCTCAGCACCGAGAACAAGCGCCTGCGCGAATCGGGCAGCACAACCGTGGCCAAGCCCGGTCAACCGCGCGACAACTTCCCCAGCGTGCCGCTGGAGGGAGCGGTGATGCGTTCGGACGAAACCGGCCTGATGCAGATCAGTCTGGGCAGTGACGACGGGCTGCAGCGTGGCCACACCCTGGAACTGTTCCGGCTGAACCCGGCGGCGTACCTGGGGCGCGTGAAGATCATTGAGGTGAACCCGAAGGACGCCGTGGCGCAGCCGGTCGGGCAGTTGAACGGCAAGCCCGGCAAGGGTGACAAGGTGGCCAGCCAGATCCGCTAAGGCGACGCGCGCGGGCCCAACGACACGATCAGGGAGTAGTCAGCCATGGCCAAACGCAAACGGGACGGGGATGCCCCCAAGAGTGATGTCTACGTTGGCCTGCTGGCGCTGGCGCTGCTGGCGCAGATCGTCGCCGCGGTGTTCCTGTTCCTGGATTACAACAACCTGGGAAGTGTGAAGCTTCCCTCGATGCCGAAATTCACCTGGTCGGGCGAGGCTCCGGCAGGCGCCGCACCGGCTGGCGCGGCCCCCGCGGGTGGCGCTCCCGGCGGTGCGGCTCCCGCCGGGAACTTACCGGTTTTTTTGAACGAAAAAGGTGGAGGGGGGCCCGATCGGG
>DKBS01000081.1:0-900 GCA_002451275.1 Planctomycetaceae bacterium UBA6894
AGGGCAGCGCGGTGGTTGGGTCACGGTTGCGGGCCGAAGCGGTGGTGGCGGCGATTCGTGAAGCCGGTGGCCTGGCGCTGTTGGCCCACCCAGCTCGCTACAGGCTCCCCTTTAAAACCCTTTTGGAGGCGGCCTTTTCCCTCAACTTTGACGGGGCCGAGGCCTGGTACGACTACCAGATGCAGGCGCAGTGGAGCCCCACTCCCCACACCTGCGATGCGATTGCCCAGCACCTCAACAAACGTGGCCTTTTGATGAGTTGTGGCACCGATACCCATGGGTTCGCCCTGGATGGCCGCTAGGGTTCAGCAACGCGTTCCCCTGCCTGTCGATGGGTCTGTTTGATCGCTTGTTCAAGGCTGAATCCAGCCCGACTGCCGCCACCCCGGTGAAAGCCAAGAAGGAGCAAGAAACCTTCTTCCTGGATGCGGATGCTTCCAGCACCATGGGCAACGTGGATTACATGCGTCGCTCGAACACCATTCGCCGCACCTTCCCTGGAACGGCGGACAACCCAGGCACCAAGGAAATGGTGGCGGAAGTTGCCTCGATGGAGGCATCCCTGGAGAAAGTCTCCGAAGGCCTGCCTGGCAGCGAAACCAAAGAGACCACGATCAATCTCACCGGAGGCGTGCCCACTCCAGTGAAAAAAACCTTCGCCCAGCCCATGTCCACGGCCGAACTCGAACAACGCAAGAAGGGTTCTGCCGTTGGCGTGAATGTGCCGGGTGGTCCGGCGGCGATCAAGCAGGAAAAAGAGGTCGAGGCATCCCTGAAGCAGGATCAACCCAAGATCAGCCAGTTCGCCACCGCCAAGCCGGGTGCCATCGACCCGTTCAAACAGATGGCCAAGGATCTCAACAGCTGAAGCCGGTTTCCGGCTGACTGTTCAGCGCTGTT
>DKBS01000081.1:1228-1428 GCA_002451275.1 Planctomycetaceae bacterium UBA6894
CCCTGCCAAAGGCCGCGGTTGTGGGCCTCCAGCAAACGCTCGGCCATGTCGCGCAGGGCCCAGGGATTGGCGGTCTCCAAAAAGCGCCGCACCTGGGGATCGCCCAGCCACTGATCACAGATGCCCCCATAGCCCCAATCGGGCACGCGGCCGGTGCTGGCGTCGTAGGCAAAGAGATAGTCGAGGCTGGCGGCCATTTC
>DKBS01000081.1:1698-2012 GCA_002451275.1 Planctomycetaceae bacterium UBA6894
AACCCGCCCTTGTAGCCGTGGCGCTGCATGGCGGCAATCCAGCGGGGGTTGAGCACCCGGCTGCGCAGCACCTTGTCGAATTCCCGCTCGAGCCGGTGCAGCCGCGGTCGCCCATGGCGGGAATGGTCGCCAAACCAAAGGGCAGGGGCTTGGCCTTGCAGGGTTTCAGCTGCGGCGCTCAAGCCCCCTTGGAATTGGTAGTAGTCGTCGGAATCGAGCAGATCATGCTCGCGGTTGTCCTGGTTGTGGAGCACCACTTGCACCTGGGACAGACGCCGTTCGAGTCCAGCGCGATCCGGTTGGGCCTCAATGGC
>DKBS01000081.1:2346-2623 GCA_002451275.1 Planctomycetaceae bacterium UBA6894
CGCTATCGATCAGGCCCTGCAGGCCAGCCCCGTAGGCCCCGGGCGCCGATCCGTACACCCTGGCGCTGTGCCCATCGATGCGGGCAGCAGCCGCCAGGGGATTGGCATGGGCGGGTTCATCGAGGGCCGCCACCAGGGCCGTGGCCCGGTTCATCCAACCCACCAGCTGGGGAAAGGCATCACGGAACAGGCCCGAGATGCGCAGGGTGACATCCACCCGCGGCCGGCCGAGAAGGGCGATTGGAATCACCTCCAGATCCACCAGCCGCCTGGTGGG
>DKBS01000081.1:2968-3189 GCA_002451275.1 Planctomycetaceae bacterium UBA6894
CCCCACACCGAAAGGGCCAGGGTTTGGAGGTGTTCCCCCTCCTGCTGCAGATGGGTTTCCAGCAACAATTCAGCGCTGCGCCGACCCAGATCCCAGGCCGCTTCGGTGGGTAACCCGCGCAGGTCCACGCTGTAGAAATTGCGGCCCGTAGGCAGCAGGGCCGGCCGACCGCGTGTGGGGGCTCCAGATGGACCTGCGGCGATGCGCCCGCCGCCGAGCGC
>DKBS01000104.1 GCA_002451275.1 Planctomycetaceae bacterium UBA6894
GGAGTCAGGATGTGACCCAGCGCCGGTGCCATTTCAGTTCGAAACCATCGTTAGTTCGCGGGGCAAGGGGAAGCTGACATGCTCCTCCCGGACAACGCGGTTTTCTACCGTGGCGCCGAAGCGTTCCTCTAGCACGCGCAGGCAGTCCTGCACCACATCCTCGGGGGCGCTTGCTCCCGCGGTGATCAGGACGGTGTTCACTGAATGGAACCACTCGTCCTTCAATTCGGCGGCCGTGTCGATCAGATAGCCCGGCTTGCCGTTTGTATTGGCCAATTCGGCCAAACGGTTGCTGTTGCTGCTGTTCTTGCTGCCCAGGACGATGACCAGGTCGGCCTCTGGCACCAGGGCTTTGACGGCCTCCTGGCGGTTTTGCGTGGCGTAACAAATGTCTTCCTTTTTGGGCGCCGCGATATTCGGGTAGCGCCCCTTCAGGGCCTCGATGATTTCGCGCGCCTCATCCACGCTGAGGGTGGTTTGGGTGAGGTAAGCCAGTTTGGCATCCGCAGGGAAAGGAAGGGTGGCCACCTCGTCGGCGGTTTGCACCAGGCTCATCGCGTGGGGAGCCTCGCCCATGGTGCCGATCACCTCATCGTGGCCCTCGTGGCCCACCAGGATGATGTGATAACCCTCCCGGGCGAACTTGATCGCCTCAACATGCACCTTGGTCACCAGCGGACAGGTGGCATCGATCGCGCGAAGGTTGCGCGAGGCCGCCGCCTCGCGGATCACGGGCGAAACACCGTGCGCGCTGTAAAGCACCGTGCCCCCTTTGGGCACCTCGTCGAGGGTGTCCACAAAAGTGACGCCTTTGCGGGTGAACCGATCCACCACCGGCCGGTTGTGCACGATCTCGTGGTAGACATAGAGCGGGGTGCCAAACAATTCCAGAGCCCGCTCCAGGCTCTCGATGGCCATGTTCACCCCGGCGCAGAATCCCCGGGGATTAGCCAGAATCACGCGCAATCCGTCGCTGTTGTTCGCCATCGATCACCTCGGGCCTCACCAGACGCGTTCCGTGAAGGCAATCTGCCTTCCGGGATTCATTCCTGCCATTGTAGATCCACCCACCACGCCGGAAAGCGAAGAGCCCCCCGGAGATCGTCCGGGGGGCCCAGCGTTCAGAAGGCTGAGGGTGGATCAATCGTCGATCTTCACGCCGTCTTTGGCGGGCTTGATGGAAGGCTTGTCATCCTTCTTGCTCATGGTGCCGGTGACCGAACCCTTGACGCGGCCGGTGCACAGCTTGCTGTGGTAGGGAGCCTTGGCGCCCTCGTCCTCGATCAAGAGGACCACTTTGCGGGTTTCGCCTGTCTTTTTGTTTTTGCGCTCGATCTCGATCACGTTGGTGCACTTGTCCGCGGTCTTCAGTTCGCACTTGGCGCAGCAAAGTTCACCTTTCACGGTGACCTCTTTTTTTTCCTTCGTTTTGGGCTCCTGGGCCACTGAGGTGGTTGGAACCAGCATGGTGCCGCCGGCCAGGGCAAACATCAGAGCGAAAACAGCCTTCTTCATGGGTACACTCCTGAAAGATCGAAACACCTGTTGTCTGCCGCAATCAGGCCACCGTGGCCTGATTACCGCATTCTGACTACCTAATTTAATTCGACATAAATCCAAAAGAAAGCAAAAAAATAATTTTCGTCCGCTTGGGTGACCCAAAAGCATTGACGGGGGGGGCAAACCCCCTAGAGTACCTCTTTGTTTCAAGGGCTCCTTTGGGCAGGTTTCCCGCATGGAATTGGCTCCTGAGCGCAAGGCTTCGGTGCTGATCGAGGCCTTGGGTTATCTCCGCCGCTTCCGCCACCGTTTTGTCGTGGTGAAGCTGGGCGGAAGCCTTATGGACAGCCCCCAATCACTTTCCAACCTACTGGAGGATGTGATTTTCCTCGCCACCGCTGGCGTTTGGCCGGTGGTAGTCCATGGAGGAGGAAAGAGCATCGACCGGGCTAGCGCTGCCGCCGGCATTGCCACGAAAAAAGTCCTGGGGCGCCGCTACACCGACCCCTCCACTATGGAAATTGTCGCCCGCGTGCTGCGCTTGGAGACCAACGCCTGGATGGTGGGGGAAGCCAGACGGTTGGGTGGCCGGGCTGTTGGCCTGCACACCGGTGCCCTGCAGCCTTTGTTTGGCGAGCGATTGCTGCTCAAAGAGAAGGGGGAAAGCATTGATCTGGGCTTGGTGGGGCAGGTCACCCGGGTGGATGTTGACCTGATCCGCGACTTCACTGCCGCGGGGGTGGTCCCTGTAATCCCTTCACTGGCTTATGATCATGTCGCACATGATCCCGCCAATTCCGAGTCAGGCTGGCTGAACATCAACGCCGACACTGCCGCTGCCGCCGTGGCTGCGCGCCTTCAGGCCGAGAAATTGGTCTTGGTAACCGATACCCCGGGCGTTCTGCTCGACCGCAAGGATCCTCTCAGCCTGCAACCCAGCCTCACCAGCCAGCGCTGTCGCGATCTCATCGCCACCGGCGTCATCGAGGAGGGAATGATCCCCAAGGTGGAGGCCTGCCTTGACGCCCTTGCCGCCGGCGTGGGCAAGACCCATATGATCGATGGTCGGCTGCCCCACGCCCTTCTGCTCGAAATCTTCACGCGCACAGGCATTGGAACCGAAATCGTCCCCGACTTTCCCGCGAAAAAGTCCACCAGCGGAACCAACTCAGTATGAACAGCGCCACCACCCAGCGTTACCAGAAGTACGTCATTCCCAACTACACCCGCTATCCGGTCTGTCTCGTCCGGGGCGAGGGCTCCCGGGTCTGGGATGATCAGGGCAAGCCGTACCTCGATTTTTTCCCCGGCTGGGGTTGCGCCCTGCTTGGCCACTGCCCGCCACGGGTGGTGGAAGCTGTCCGTGAGCAGGTGGGAAAGCTGATCCACGTGCCCAACAGTTGGCACACCGAACCTCAGGGCGAATTGGCCGAGGCGTTGTGCACCAAGCTCCATTGGCCCTCGCAGGCGTTTTTCTGCAACTCGGGGACCGAAGCCAACGAGGCTGCCATCAAAATCGCCCGCTTGTGGGGCAAGCCGAAAGGCAAGTTCAAGATCATCACCATGATCGACAGTTTCCACGGTCGCACCATGGGCTCGATAAGCGCCACCGGGCAGCCTAAGTACCAGCAGAATCTGGACCCCTTGTTACCAGGGTTCGTCCATGTTCCCTTTGGCGACCTCGGGGCGGTGGCAGCTGCCATTGATCACGAGACTGCGGCCGTGCTCATCGAACCGATTCAGGGTGAGGGGGGCATCAACATCCCGCCTGCCGGCTACATGAAGGGGCTTCGCCAAATCACCCGTGACAGGGACATGTTGCTAATGCTCGATGAGGTCCAATCGGGCATGGGGCGTGTGGGCGAGTGGTACGCCCACCAGCTTGATGGGGTGGAGGCCGATGTGGTCAGCCTGGCCAAAGCCTTGGCTTCAGGCGTGGCGATGGGCGGGATTCTTGCCCGGCCCGAGGTGGCGGCCGTCCTGAAGCCTGGAACGCATGCTGCCACTTACGGTGGTAACCCCATCTCGGCCGTGGCGGCTTTGGCCACCGTGCAAACCATCGAGCGCGAGGGACTTCTGGGCCATGCCAAAAAGCTGGAGGAACGCTTCCGCAACCGCTTCACCGCCTTGATGCCCAAATGCCCCTGGATCACCGAGGTGCGGGCCCGGGGTGTGATGGTGGGTATCCAGCTTTCCATTGAGGGCGCACCCATCGTCAAAGCCTGCCTCGAGAAGGGCCTGCTGATCAACAGCACGCATCAGACGGTGATCCGCCTGCTGCCGGCGATGAACCTTTCTGAAGCCGATTTCAACGAGGGTTGTTCCATTCTGGAAGATGCCCTCACCAACCCTGTGATCCCCTGATTCTCTGGTGATCGCCGGATGTGACAGGCACCGGCCGGTTTTTCCTTGTTTCATTACCAAATGCGCCGGAATTAGACAGGTGGTGGGCATGCGACATTTCATCGACTTGTACGACTGGTCGGCGACCGAAATCGCAGAGCTTCTGGCGGACGCCCGCCAGATGAAGGGCGACTGGGCCAAGGGTATCCGTCCGCTACCCTTGGGCGGGCGGATTTTGGGACTTATCTTTGAAAAGCCAAGTCTCCGTACCCGTGTCAGCTTCGAGTCGGCAATGGCCCATTTGGGGGGCCAATCGATCTTCCTCAGTAACACGGATGGGCCCATCGGCAAGCGCGAGTCGGTGCCGGATTTCGCCCGCACACTCAGTCAGTTTGTCGATGTGGTCGTGCTGCGCGTCTTCTCGCAGAAAACCGTGGAGACCTTCGCCGAATACGGCAGCGTGCCGGTTATCAATGGCCTGTCTGACCTGAGCCATCCCTGCCAGGCGCTGGGCGATATCCTCACCCTCCAGGAAGTCTTTGGGGATGTGAAAGGCCGCACGCTGGTTTTTGTGGGAGATTGCAACAACGTTTCCCGCTCGCTGGCCCTCATTTGCGCCAAGGTGGGCATGAAATTTGTTCTTTCAGCGCCGAAAGGCTACGGATTCGACGCCGAGTTTTTGCGCTCGCTGACTGTGGCTGAGCCCAGGCACCAGACTTCAGAAATTGCCGATCCTCGCGAGGCGGTCCGGCAGGCCGATGCGGTTTATTCCGATGTTTTCACCAGCATGGGACAGGAGGACGAGACCCAGAAACGTCTCGCTGCCTTTAGCCAGTACAAGGTCACACAAGGCTTGATGTCCCTTACTCCGGCTCACGCCAAATACATGCACTGCCTGCCCGCTCACCGCGGCGAGGAGGTGGATGCCGAGGTGATCGACGGCCCGCAAAGCGTTGTCTTCCCCCAGGCGGGTAATCGCATGCACGGCCAGAAGGCGGTGCTGAAGCGATTGCTGACAGGCGGCAGTGGTACCAAGGCATGAGCCATATCCGTCGCGACGGCCGACAGGCCACTGACCTTAGGCCATTATCCTTCACGCGCCGGTACACAAAGCAGGCTCCGGGAAGCGTGCTGGTGCGTTCTGGTGAAACGGTTGTGCTGTGCACCTGTTCGGTGGAGCAGACCGTTCCTGAGTTCCTGGAGGGCACAGGTAAGGGCTGGCTCACAGCCGAATACGCCATGCTGCCTGGCAGCACCAACCGGCGAAAGCCTAGGGAACGCTCTGGCAAGCCTGATGGCCGCGGCATTGAGATCCAGCGTTTGATTGGTCGTGCCCTGCGTACCTGCATCCATCTAGACAAGCTGGGCGAGCGCACCTTGCATCTCGATTGCGATGTCCTCCAGGCCGATGGTGGCACCCGTACCGCCAGTATCAACGGCGCCTACATCGCGCTGATGGATGCGCTCTGTTTCATCCGCTCCAAGGACCCCGCGCTGCCTCCTAATGCCGACCTCCTTACCGGATCAGTGGCTGCGATCTCGGTGGGCCTGCTCGAGGACAGGGTCCTCGTTGATCTCGATTATCCCGAGGATCGCGATGCCCAGGTGGACCTGAATCTGGTGATGACAGGGGCGGGCCAATTGATCGAGATCCAGGCCGGTGGTGAGGAGGCCACCTTCACCCGTGCCCAATTGGATGAAATGGTGAAGGCAGGTGAAGATGCAATATTGTATATCACAAGATTGCAGAATCAGGCGCTGCTTCAACCCCTGACCTGAAAATGCCGAAACTTGCCGCAATTTAATTTTGGTCCTTCCGGGAATTTTGTGGGTGTATTT
>DKBS01000105.1:0-1209 GCA_002451275.1 Planctomycetaceae bacterium UBA6894
GTGGGTTCAACCCCCACCAGCAGCTTTAGCCGTGATCCCGGGAAGACTCCCAATGGAATCACGGTGGCTGGAAAGCGGTCGGCGTGCGTTACGCCTGGCCGGCGAGTGGCAGAATGACAGGTTCCGCTGCACGCTGCGTGCAGTGCCGGTTCGCGCGAGAGTGAGAGGGTAAGAATGGCCAGGGAAGTATTCAACCGGACCAAGCCGCACGTGAACGTCGGCACCATCGGGCACATCGACCACGGCAAGACCACTACCACGGCTGCCATTGTCGCCCGTCAGGGTTACAAGAACAAAGTCGCCAATGTGAAGTCCTACAAGGAAATCGCAAAGGGCGGTACCGAGCGCGACGACCTGAAAACAGTCACCATCGCGGCCGCTCACGTGGAATACGAAACCGCAACCCGTCACTACGCGCACGTGGATTGCCCGGGCCACGCCGACTACATCAAGAACATGATCACCGGCGCCGCCCAGATGGACGGAGCGATTCTAGTGGTGGCCGCCGACTCTGGCGTGATGCCCCAGACCCGCGAGCACATCCTGCTGGCCCGCCAGGTCGGTGTACCCAAGATCGTGGTGTACCTGAACAAGATCGACGTGGCCATGGCCGACGATCCCAGCGGCGAGTTGCTCGAGCTGGTGGAGATGGAAATCCGCGAACTTCTCTCGAAGTACGGCTTCCCCGGCGATGAAGTGCCCATCATCCGCGGCAACTCTCTGGCCGTGATGCAGACCGAAGGCAAGGACGACGCTGCCGGCAAGTGCATCGACGATCTGATGGATGCCCTGGACAGCTACATCCCGCTGCCGCAGCGCCAAGAAGACCTCGACTTCCTGATGAGCATCGAAGATGTGTTCTCCATCAAGGGTCGTGGTACCGTGGGCACCGGTCGTATTGACCGTGGCATCGTGAAGGTGGGCGATGAAGTTGAAATCATCGGCCTGCGCAAAGACCCCAAAAAGGTGGTTGTGACCGGCGTTGAAATGTTCCAGAAAACCCTGGACAAGGGTATCGCTGGCGACAACGTGGGCATCCTGCTGCGCGGTATCGAGCGCAACGACCTCGAGCGTGGCCAGGTGCTTGCGAAGCCGAATTCCATCAAGCCCCACACCAAGTTCGAAGGCCAGGTGTATATCCTGACCGCCGACGAAGGTGGCCGTAAGACCTCGTTCTTCTCCGGTTACCGTCCGCAGTTCTACTTCCGC
>DKBS01000105.1:1448-6071 GCA_002451275.1 Planctomycetaceae bacterium UBA6894
AGTTCTACTTCCGCACCACCGACGTGACCGGCACGATCAAGCTGCCGGATGGCGTTGAAATGTGCATGCCTGGTGACAACGTGAAGTTCACCGTGGAGCTGCTGCCCGACGCCCCCATCGCCATGGACGAAGGCCTTCGCTTCGCTATCCGTGAAGGTGGTCGTACCGTCGGCTCCGGCGTCGTCACCAAGATTCTGGCCTAATCGCCAACGAATCACGCGGGCGCGGCCGCCGACAGGCCGCGCCCGTGAACTTTTTCCCCGATCTAATTGTGCAGATTTTGATATCTTGCCAAAGGTATGGGAAAAGTCGGGCGGGTCAGCGCAATCTGACAGTTACGGGCGTAGCTCAACTGGCAGAGCACCGGTCTCCAAAACCGGGGGTTGAAGGTTCGATTCCTTCCGCCCGTGCTTGAGATGGCAAACCGGCGCTGCGAGACGCCGGTATCGGGGGCAGCTTTCGGGTTGCTTCCGGTCTATTGTTTTTGCCTCGTATGCATTTTGGGGGTTACATGTCTGAGTCGGCAATAGCCCAAGCTGGCAAGCCAGAGGTTCAAGGCGGTACCCCCGTCGTTGAAGCCCTTCTTGGTTTTGTCACTCTTGCGCTTGCCTGCTTCGCGGCAACTTGGTGCCCCGATGGACTTGGCAGAGATCTTGCCTGGTTTGTCTTCGTGGGTGCTTGGGCCGTTTTGGCAGCATTTGTCCCCACTATCTTCCCGGCCAAGGGCTCCCGGACAGCTTTTGCGCTGGGGGGCATTTTCTTTCTGTGCCTGTTTTGTTTCGCTCTACTGCTTTTGGGCTGGATGGAGTCTTCCGGCGGGCAGCAATCGTTTCTGATCAGTGCCAGCCTGGTGGTGGTTGCCACTGTTCTCACCCGGATTCTGGTATCTCGGTTCCTCACCCGAAAAGGTGTGGCCGGGTTGGAAGAGCAAGGGTGGACCTCGTTATCTTCCTACAAGCGTGTGCAAGGTCAGCGCGTACGGCGTTTGACCATGATCACCCTGATCATCACAGCTGTTACCGGGGCCATGACACTGATCAATGCGGGATACGGGGCGCGATGGTTTGCCGAACTTCCGTTCACCGGGAAGGTTGAGATCACCGATCCTCAAAACGGCCGCTACAGCAATCCGCCTCTGAAGGCTGGCGACACGTTCAGCCGTGAAGATTTTCAACGGCTTCAAGCCGATCTGAAAAACAAGGTTCTGGTTGGTGGCGAAGCTGTCACGGCAGCGATTGACGGGGGGCCGGAGTCAACCTACCGCCCCGGTGATCTGATTCCCAGGGAAGTTGCTACCAAGGTCAAGAACGCCCTGCGAGACGGGCGTCGGGATGGCGACAATCAGGACCTGACCACGACCGACGCGGTGCTGCCCGAAACCCGCAAGATTGACCAGTTAGGTTTGATGTTGCTTCCCGGCGGCCAACTGAAGGTGGTCGCTCTCTCGCTACTCGGGTTTTACTTGGTCTGGCGTCTGGTGAATGTTCCGGCCTTTGCCGATTTCCTGATCGCCACCGATTCAGAAATGAGCAAGGTGAGCTGGCCTCCCTTCAAGAAACTCTGGCGCGACACCTTGGTGGTGGTGGCCGGCATGTTCCTGATGGGTGGAATGATTATGGCCATCGATTGGGTGTGGCGTGGCGTGCTGACCTCCATCAGTGTTCTGCAATTCCCCGCGACCCCTGACGACAAGAATCGCAGTGAAGATTTGAAACCCTGGCCTGCCGCGCGTGAAACCGCTGCTGCTGCCGCAACCGCGGAGCAAAAGAAATGACCATGCCAGAGGAAAACACACCCCAGGGGGAAACCCCGGAAGTCGAAACGACCTCCTCGGTCATTTCGGAGGTGATCCCAACCGATCCATCCGAGAAGCCTAACCTTCGCTGGTATGTGGTGAAGGTGACTGCTGGCCGTGAGGAAAGCATCAAGGAATCTATCGAGCGCCGCGTGCGCATCGAGGGGCTTGAGCCTTTCTTCGGGCAGATCTATATCCCTGTGGAAACCTATTCCGAGCGTGGCCGGAACAACAAGACCATCACCAAGAAGCGCAAGCTTTATCCAGGCTACGTGATGGCCGAAGTTGAGTTCAATGACCAGATGCTGTACCTCTTCCGGGAAACTTCCGGAGTGGGTGATTTCGTGGGGGGTGGTGCGAATCGAGCCCCGCAACCCATGGAAGAGGAAGAAGTTCGCCGCATGCTGCGCGCCAAGGGCGAAACCGTTGTGACGACGGTGACTGCCCGGCCCAAGTTCGATGTGGGCGACCGCGTGAAGGTGAAGGATGGCCCCTTCACCGGCATGGATGGCGAGGTCAAGGAAATTCTGGAGCAGGTGGGGCGGGTTCGGGTGGAAGTCACCATCATCGGCCGCTCCCTTCCGGTGGAACTGGAATACTGGCAGGTCGAGATGATCTGACGGATTTTGATGGTCGCGGGTGGTTTTGATTTGAATTCGCGGTCATCATGGGCTTTTGGTAAAAAATTGGGCTGGTTTAATCGCTTTACTGGGACGGATAGGTGCCATGGCTAAGCAAGTGACAGGAATGATCAAACTGCAGTGCCCAGGCGGCGCGGCTACCCCGGCACCGCCCGTGGGTCCCGCCCTTGGCCAGCACGGCGTGAACATCGGCAAGTTCGTCAAGGATTTCAATGACAAGACCGCCGACCGCAAGGGTCTCACCCTGCCGGTGGTGATCACCGTCTATTCCGACCGCACATTTGAATTCGTGGTGAAGAGCCCACCGGCTTCGGTGCTGCTTAAGATCGCCGCAAAGATCCCGCACGAAAAGAAAAAGGGCAAGGAGGTTATCCCTGCCGAGGCCAAGAAGGGCGGGAAATACAAAAACCATAAGGTCACCAAGGACCAGGTCCGCAAGATCGCCCAGGACAAGCTGGTCGACTTGAATGCGCGGGATGTGGATCACGCCATGCGGATCATCGAGGGAACCGCTCGCAGCATGGGCCTGGCGGTGGAAGGCTAATCCCGCCAAGCGTCCGACCGGTTCAACCGGTTGGTCCCTTATTGGCCATTGATATTCAAAAGCGTCTGTTTTTAAGCGAGAAGTGATCATGGCAAAGAGCAAGGCAAAAGAGGGCACGCCGGAAGAAGCGGCCGCCCGGACGACCGAAGCGCCAGTCGCGCCAACGGCAGCTCCCGCAGGTGCGCAGGCCGAGGCTCCTGCCGCCAAGAAGAAGGGGCGCCAGCCGGGCCATCCTCCCCGTCGTGGCAAGAAGTTGCGCACCCTGTTGAACAACCAGAAAAACAAGCTGGCCAAGGAAGGGACGCAAACCCTGAAAAAGGCGATTGCAACCCTGAAGCAGATCAAGCGCGCCAAGTTCAACGAGACCGTTGAGGTGCACATGTCCCTAGGCGTGGACACCACCCAGGCGGACCAGTTGATCCGCGGTAGCGTGGCCCTGCCCCACGGCATCGGCAAATCGGTGCGCGTCGCCGTTTTCTGCCAGGGTGAAAACCAGAATGTGGCCAAGAAAGCCGGCGCCGATTTCGTCGGTGGCGACGACCTGATCAAGAAGGTCCAGGATGAAAACTGGATGGACTTTGACGTGGCTCTCGCCACCCAGGACATGATGGCCAAGGTCATCCGCTTGGGCAAGGTGCTCGGCCCCCGCGGCCTGATGCCGACCCCGAAGGCCGGTACGGTCATTCCGAACGGTGGCGATGTCGCTGCCGCTGTCGTTGATTTCAAGGCCGGCAAGGTGGAATACCGCACCGACAAGGGTGGCAACATCCACGCGGGCGTCGGCAAGATCGACTTCACCGATGACAAGCTGGTCGAGAACATCACTGTTTTTGTCAACCAGATCCGGAACGCCAAGCCGGCGGGCGTGAAGGGCAATTATGTGTTGTCCATCACCGTTGCCGGAACGATGACACCTGGTATCGCCGTAAGCGTCTGATCAAAGGCGGTTGTCAGCAACCGCATGCAGGGGAAAGACCATGAGCAAGTATGTGAAGGGGATGGAGATCGAGACGCTGCGGAAAGAATTTTCCAGCGTCAAGGATCTGGTGGTTTTGGGCGTGAACAAACTCACGTGCGAAGGCAACCACTCGCTGCGTTCAAGCCTCCGCAAGAAGAAGATCAACCTTCGCATGGTGAAGAACAGCTTCGCCCGCAAGGTTTTTTCCGAGCTGGGTATCAACACCGGCGCGGATTCGAACTACTTCACCGGCATGACCATGGTGGCGTACGGCGCCTCCAGTGTGTCCGAATTGTGCCGCGAGCTGGATGGCGAACTCCAGACCTCGAAGAACAAGGTTCTCTACAAGGAAACCGTCAAGGTGAAGGGTGCCATCGTCGATGGCCAGTCCATCGCCTTTGACATCGCCTTGAAGATGCCCACCCGCGAGGAAGCCATCGCCAAGGTGGCCGGCCAGATCTTGGCACCGGCAGCCCGCGTGGCCCAGTTGATCACCTCGCCTGGCGCAACTCTCGCCGGCCAAATCAAGCAGATTGGGGAAAAATCGGAGGAGTCGGCCGCCTGACCGAGGGATTGGCCCCCATCGCGACGAGTGTCTATTACGCACGGTTCTTGGTTCGGGAATCATCGCCGCTTCAACGGTGGTTTCCATTTAGAGAAGGATAAGTATCATGAGCGAGCAGAC
>DKBS01000001.1:0-6220 GCA_002451275.1 Planctomycetaceae bacterium UBA6894
TTTTCCCAACACCGAATTTATCAAGAAAGCCCCAACTCGCCTTTGGGCACCCAAATTGGAAATCCTTTCCGACGACCTTGCGGACTTTCATTTCAAATTAGGCACCGCACCCAATGGAGAGCGGACTCTGGGTGAAGTCTGGGCAATTCTATTACATATCGTCAACAAGTACGCGGCACAGGGCCCAGACTTTGAGGGATTGCTCAAAGAATCGGATTTCCTCATCGGCCAGATGGCCCAAGGAGGACACGCTGTTGAGTTGCGCTCATTCGACGGGACCGACGAATCGAATACCATCCGCTTGACCACCGACAAGGAGATGCTGCCCAGCAGGGCGGAGTGGTCCAATTTCGCTCTGGAATTCGTCACTTGGGATATTGCCGAAGCGAAAAAAACCATCGGAGCCTTGTGGCCTAAGGCCAAGGAGCAAGCGACTCCCGAAATCAATTTTGGCGAGTATGTCAGTTTGTTTGGCCAATGGATGTCCTACTTGCAGGAAACAACCAAAGACAAAGCTGCCGAAATGAAGCCGGCGGGGGAGANNCACGACGCTCTTCCGATCTCTGGGGAAGTAATAAGGAATTAGGCACTTCCTGGGCCAAGGTTATGCAAGTGGTCCAGCGAATGGGGAACCAAGGTGCTGACCTTGAGTCATTAATTACCAATGCAAAATACCTTTTTGCCAGCATAGAAAATGACGGTCATTCGATTGAATTCAGATCCTTCGACGGCACAGGGGAATCGAAAACACTGAAGATCTCAACGGACAAGGACCAGCTTCCCAGCCGTATCGAGTGGTCCAAATTCACCCTAGAATTCATTTCCTGGGATGGCCCTGAAGCTGAAAAAACCACCTCCGCCCTATGGCCCAAGGCCAAGGAGGAAACCGTGAAGCAAATCGACGCGGCGGACTACATGCGGTTGCTTGGCCAGGTGATAAGCTACCTACAGGAAGCTAACAGCGAAAAGACCGCCGAAATGAAGCCGGCGGGGGAGAAGTAAGGCGGGACTGACAGGCAAAAGGAAAACGCCCGGCGAAACCGCCGGGCGTTCTCCTTTTGGGGGCATCTGGTTTCAAGGTTTAGGCTTGGCGGCTTCAACGGGCAGGACGAGCCGGGCGCCGTGGCGGTTCCAGCGGAGGTGTTCGGGGAGTTTGAAACGGAAGGCGAAGCGGCGGGAGGCCCAGATATCGTGCCAGGGTCCGCCGCGGAGGGAGCGGTGGACGCCGTCTTTCGGTCCGGAGGGATCTTTGACGGCTGATTGGGCGTAGGGACCGTACCAATCGTCGCACCACTCCCAGACATTGCCCATCATGTCGTAGAGGCCGAACGGGTTGGCGGGGTAGGTGCCGACCGGATCATGGGGCCCGTTGAGGAACCGGCCCTGGCTGTCGCGCAGGACGGGACCGAGGTAGGAGGGGGTATCGGTTCCGGCACGGCAGGCGTATTCCCATTCGGCCTCGGAGGGGAGGCGGACGGGCAGGCCCATGGTCTCCTTCACCTTGGCGCAGAAGGCCAACGCATCGGTGTGGCTGACCTGATCGACCGGCAGGTTGGCGGTGTCTTTTTTCAGCAGCTCCTCGTTGTTGTGCGCAGGGTTTTTGCCCATCACTGCCTTCCACTGGGCCTGGGTGATTTCGTACTTGGCCATGTAGAAGGCTTTGGTGATCTCAACGGGGTGGAGGATTTCATCTTCGTTGCGGAAGGCCTCATCTGGGGGCGAGCCCATGGTGAAGGAGCCGGGCGGGATCAAACGGAACACCATTTTTGCGCCGGGCGCGATCTCGCGCTCGAGTTCAACAGGCTGACCCACCTTTTGGGCGTATTCCGCCTGGGCGACAACGGCTCCGGCAGCCTGCTCTGATGCGCGGGCTTTCTGCTGGCGCTCGAGCTCGACCCGGGCGGCAATGCGGCGTTCGGTTTCGAGGCGCTGGATCTCGTCGGAGATGACGCGGTTGGCCTCTCGACGCTTGTCGATCTCCGCATCGGAGACCATGCGGGCCTCCAAACGCCGGTTTTGCCCCAGGAGTGTGTTGGCCAGGTACAGGGAATAGCCGGCCACACCCACCGAGCAGGCCAAGGCCACCATGGCAAACGTGAATGAATGGCCGTTTGACTTCATGGGAGCCTGAAAGGTGGGGACGGTATCAGGGTGAACTGTTATTCATCCTATCCCAATCCGGAAAAAACCGCCAAGGGGGAGCGGGGGTTTCTAGGAGCCAGCCAAAACCGCCTGGACGACTGCTTGGAGTGAATCCGGCGAGGCGGGGAGAAAATCGCGCACTGGGGCGCCCTGGAAGGCTTTTTTGACCGTTTCGAGAGGCAGGTCCTGATCCTGGCCGTCCACACCGCCGACCAGAACCACCCGGCCGGGGCCGGGCAACGCCGCCAGGTGCGGGATATCGCCCACATCGACCAGCAGGCGTGGGGCCAGCAAACCCAAACGCTGGCCGGTGATGGGTTTATCCGCCAGCAGGGTGACAGGGATTCGGTAGGCGGCGACCGTGCGAATGCGGTCGCACTCCGCCGCCGCGGTGAGGGCGACGACGCCCATGGAGCCGATGCCGAGCACGCGCACCCGGGCTGTCCGCCCGGCGGCGCCGCTGGTGACGACCGCCTGGGCCAGCGTGCGGACATCCTGGGTCCATTGCCCCAACACCGGCTTGCCCAGCCAGAGGCTCCATTCGGCGGAATTGTGATCGGGCGCGGAGCCGATGGCATCGCCCGGGCGGGCCTGGGCGCGGAGATCGGCGGTGATGACCCAGGCTCCGGCATCGGCCAGGGCCTTGAAGGCGGGGTGTTTCTGGGCGGCGGCACGGCCCTCGGGGTGGAGCAGTATGACCACATCGGCAACACCCGAGGCCTGGCGGATGGAAGCCTTGAGATGGACCCCCGGCTCGGGTTGCCAGGTGAGGGATTCGCCATCGGGGGAAAGGGTGGCGGGGTCCTCGTCATCCGATTCGGGAGGCAGGGCCAGCACCCGAGCCAAGGCCTTGGTTTTTTCATGACGCCAGGCCTCGGTGACGCCATCGGCTGGGAGGGTGTTTTTCGACAAAGCCTGACGGCCCAGTTTCTGAACCATCTGGGGTACGGTGACCCAGCCCTGGGGGGAGGCGTCCGCCGGGAAGCAGCGGAGATCCTCGCGCGGCAGGGGCTGGAAGTCGGCCTCGGCGACGGGGGAACCATCCCCCTGCCCCAGCAGGTGCAGGCGCATGAAGCCCACCATGGCCTCGCGCATGGGCTTTGAATAATCGTGGCCGGACTCGAAGACCTTGTGCACCAGAGACTTTTCCGACCCCACTTGGCTGTACACCTTGCGGGCGGACTCGATGGATTTGCGGGCCTCCTCGGGCGAGAACTGGCGGGCATCGAGCGAGGCGCTGATGACCATGAGGGCGCGGGGGGCGGTGAGGGCGAGCAGGCCGTCCTCCTCGGTGAAGGACAGGGCGCCTGGTACCACCTCGCACATGCAGCAGGCGGCACCGAGGTAGGCCTGGTAATTGCCCACGGAGCAGACAGGGACGGCAGCCTTCACCCGCTTGTCCCAGGCGGCGAGGTACATGGTCTGGTTGCCACCGCCGCTGGCGCCGGTGGCAGCGAGTTTTTCGCCATCCACCTCGGGCCGTGACTGGAGGTAGGTGAGGGCCTGGGTGTTTTCGAGGATTTGCGCGCCGCAGAGCGGCAGGCCAACGGGCAGGAGGGCGGCACCGGTCATGCCCCCGTGGTATTCCCCCAGGGCGCGGCCGACGCCACGCTCCCCGGCGCCGAAGGCATCGACGGCGAGGGCGACAAACCCGGCGCGGGCCAGCGCGGCGCAACGAGCCTGGAGGACGGGATCCTGCTTCGCACCGGGCCAGTGGCCGTGGACATTGAGGACAGCCGGAAGCTTGCCCGGTTTTTGGGGCAGGTAGAGCAGACCGGGCATGCGCACGCCCGGGAAGGTTTGGAAGGTGACCTTCTCGATGCGGAAACCATCGGCCTGAACCGTGCCCTCGACCTTGGGGGCCAGGTCCGCTGCGAGGGGCGTATCGAGCCCGAGGGCGAAGCGCAGTTTTTCACGGAGCGCTTCAGCGGAGAGAGGGGCGGCCTTGCGCATTTCGGCGGCCTTGGACCGGACCCAGTCCAGGTAGGGTTCTGGTGATTGGGCGGGAAGCAATGAGCCGGCAACCAGGGCGATCCAAACGGACAGCAGAAAACGGGGGTGGAACATGAAACGCTCCGAAAAGTTCAAGCGGATGCGAGGAAACCAGACCCATTCCGCCCAAATGCTACCCAGCGAGGGATGACGGCACCACCAAGATATCACATGCTTTCGCAAATTAGGATGTTTAGGTTGCCCTTTCCAATCCTATGAATCCTGCACGACTTACTGTTTCGCAAGGCGGGACTAATTACGCAGCCCAAAACGCTCCGTTGGCCGATCCATCCCGACAGGAGGGACCCTGCGGATGGGGCTGCTGCTTTTCGGGATATTGGCCGTCTTGAGCGGGCAAACGGCTGGGGAGGAAACCCCTCCTGCCGCCCCCGCCGTGGAAGACAGCCCCGAATCTATCGAAGCCGGTGAAGCCGGTGAAGCCGGTCCAAAAAACGAAACAACGGCCAACGAAAAGGATGGGCGGCCGGACTGGTGGAAAAAAGTCCCCAGGGCCGAGGTGTTTCCCAAACCCGGGTTCTTCCAGAATCCCCCAGCGAAGGGTACGGGGTATTACACCGGCATCGACTGGTTGCGGGGTATCGAGCGGGAGGCGCTCCCCCCTTCCCCGTGGCCGGCGATCAGCCCGATATTCCAATCCCTTTTCGAACTGGACTACCGGAAGGTGGATCCACCCGGGGAGGACCGTTCCTTTCCGCTGCTGGATGAGCTGAAGCGGATCCCGCTGGGGGACAACTGGCTGATGGCCACCGGCGGCGATGTGCGCTACCGGTACATGAACGAGAACAACAGCCGGCTGCGGCCCGTGCTGAACGACTATGACCTGTTCCGGGCGCGGGTGTTCACGGATTTCTGGCACCACGATGACTTCCGGATCTACGCGGAGTTCATCACGGCGGAAATCTGGAACAACAGCCTGGCCCCGGTACTGCCTGACAAGGACCCGGCGGATTTCCTGAACCTGTTCGCCGAAATGAAGCTGCTTGACTGGGATTCGGCACCGGCGGTGCTGCGTTTCGGCCGGCAAGAGCTGCTGTTCGGCTCGCAACGGCTGATCAGCACGCTGGACTGGGCCAACACGCGCAGGACATTCCAGGGCGCGCGGCTGCTCCACCACACCGAACAGGACAGCGTGGATTTCTTCTGGGTGCAACCGGTGGTGCCCGATCCCGAGGGATGGGGCTGGGCGGAAACCTCGTGCAATTTCGCGGGGTGGTGGTGGACCCACCGATTTGACAAGGACAATGCCGCCGACCTGTACGCCCTGTGGTACAGCAATGACAAGCTGTTTGTGGAGGAGGGTGGCACGCCCCTGGTGCGTGGCAACTTTGCCACCCTGGGCAGCAGGACGGTGGGCAACCACAACGACTGGCTGCATGACGCGGAAGTGGCGCTGCAACTGGGGACGATCTACGATGACAAGCCGCTGACGGCAGGGATGGCGACCGTGGGGCTAGGCCGGCGATTCGCCGACTTGCCCATGAGCCCAACGGCGTGGGTTTATTACGACTACGCCTCGGGCTCGGACCAATTCAGGCAGGGGCCCAACAACACCTTCCAGCAGTTGTTCCCGTTCGGGCACTATTACCTGGGCTGGACGGACCTGGTGGGCCGGCAAAACATCCGGTCGGTGAGCCAGCAGATGCACCTGTACCCGACCAAGTGGATCACCCTGACGGTGCAGCATTACAATTTCTGGCTGGCATCCGCCGGCGACGCGCTGTACTTCGCCAACGGTCAGCCCGGGCGGCTGAACCGCCGGGGTGCGGCGGGGTTTTATGTGGGTGACGAGTGGGACTTCACCGTGAATTTCCACCTGGGGCCCAGGACGGATGTGCTGGCGGGCTATTGCACGCTGAACGGCGGCGATTTCCTGCGGAACACCGGGAAGGTGTCTGACAGCAGTCTGGGATTCGCGCAGATTTCCTTCAAATATTGAGCGGCAGCGGGCGGCCCCTTCAACACGCAGACGGCCAGGAAACGAGACGATGACTCCCCCCGAAGACGGATTCAAGGCGCGGTGGAAACGACGGCTGGGGGGAACCCCTCTGATGCCGGTGGCCCGGGT
>DKBS01000001.1:6532-11319 GCA_002451275.1 Planctomycetaceae bacterium UBA6894
AACCACATCTACGACCGTCAGGCGGTGGAGGTGATGGAGCGGGTGCTGCAACCGGACTCGACCGCGGTGGACATCGGCTGCAACGAGGGGCTGATCATCCGGGCGATGGCACGGATCGCGCCCAAGGGGCAGCACCACGCGTTTGAACCGCTACCCCACCTATTCGCCGACCTGCAGAGGATGTTCGAGGGGAACCCGCGGGTGCACCTGCACAATCTGGCGCTGAGCGACACCACCGGAAAGGCGACCTTCCACCATGTGGTGACCAACAACGGCTACAGCGGACTGAAAACCCGGCGTTATGACCGGCCCGACGAGCAGGTGGAACAGATCGAAGTGCGGGTGGAGAAGCTGGACAACATTTTGCCTGCGGACACGGCGGTGAAGCTGATCAAGATCGATGTGGAAGGCGCGGACCTGCCGGTGCTGAAGGGGGCGGTGAAGCTGCTGGAGCGGCAGAAGCCGATCGTGCTGTTTGAGCACGGCATCGGCGGCAGCGACTTTTACGGCACCCTGCCCGAGCACATGTTCGACCTGTTCGCGGGCTGCGGCATGCGCCTGTTCACGATGCGCAAGTGGCTGAAGAGCAACGGCAAGGCGCACCTGAGCCGGGCGGAGTTCGAAGACCAGTATTGGGACCAGACCAACTATTTCTTTTTGGCCGGTCCCTGAGACGGCGGGGTAGTTTGCTCCGGCTCGGCGGGGGTATCCCGTCCGGTTTGCAGAATGCCGGGCTGGGGATCGCCCATTTCAGCGTTTTCCGACACAGGAGCGTCTTCCGGTAGGGCCAACGCGCTGGCGCGCCCGGACAAGTGCCCCAGCACCAGGCCGCCCAGCGGAATGAAGGGTGACCCCATCAGAACCCCTTCCACCGTGCCGCCGGCCAGCAGGCCATAGTGCGGGTAGAGAATCACCAGGCTCTCTTCCCGGGCCTGACGATCGCCCGTGGCGGCCACATAGTCGAGCGCGTCCTGGGTGGCGATGGTCTCGCGCCACATGGCCAGCACAGGCAACTCGTTGACAAAGGCGTAGGTGCCTGGATTGGAGCGGGTGCGCAAGTCCTTGGCGTAAGCGGCGGACTGGATGCCCAGCGATGGGACATCGGAATAGATGTACAGGCTGTTGGTGTAGGGGTTGTACCGGTCTCGGCCGAACAGCCGACCGGGGAAAATCGTGTAGCCGGCCACGCCCAGGGCCCCGACCGTGTAGCGCCAGCCTGCACCGACCTCGGTGTTGTCGCAGAGGCGACGCCACTCTTCGAGCGGGGCATACTGGTTCACCCGGATGCAGATATCGGTCATGGCGTTGCGTTCGACATATTCGGTGACGGCTTGCTCGGTGCGGGGGCTGACCTGGTGGTTTTTGACCCGTCGGTCCCACAGAAGAATTCTGGAGGGGATGCCAAACACCCAACCGGCGGCATCCACCAGCGGGTGGGGCTTGCCCCTTTCCACGACGGCCTCGGGCGGCGCGCCGACCACATCCTCAGCGGCAACCTCTTCCGCGTGCCAACCCCTGCCAAATCGGTATGCCTCGCCCGTGGGTACCAGCTTTTGATGGGCGCAGCCGCCGGAAAGGGCGCAGAGCACCGCGAGCAGCAGACATCGCTCGTGCAAACGCATGAGTCACTCCAGAAGACGCACCGGGCCCGGAACGATTGGCCCATGTGGTTTTATCGGCATTCGGAGTGCGAGGGTTTTCTGGAATTTTTGGAAAAAGGCTCAAGTTTTGGTGAAAGTCTCGGATCCAGGGCGGGTGATTCAGGACATTGCTCCACGGTCCACCCTGCCTCTTGCAGGGTTTCGGATTTGGCCAGGGTGACCGCAGACCTCAGCCCCCTGCCCCCCACTCCATGACTGGAGAAGGGGGGGGAATTGCGTCTGGCTATTTGAGCGGGTTGAAGACCAGGCCGCTGAGAATTTTGGGGTAGAAGTAGGTGCTTTTGGGGGGCATTTTTTCGCCGCCGCCGGCGATCTCCTCGACCATGTCGATGGTGGCCGCGGGAACAAGCACGGCGAGGTCGGAGCCCTGGTCGGAGGCGAGGTCCTCGAGGACCTCATTCACCTGGTGGACATAGGAGAACCGGAGGCCATCGGGCCCGGCCTGGGGCTTGAGCAATTCATCCATGGCGATGTTGTGCAAAATGGAAACGCCCAGCTCGCGCCAGGCGGGGGATTTGCACGGGGCGGCCTTTTCCATGAGGGCCGGATTCCTCAGGCGGGCCACCAGCCATTCATTGTCGGCGCGGGTGCCAAAGCCCAGGACATCCTGACGGCCACCCAGCTCGATCTCCTCCCACGCGGCACGGCAGCCCGCATCACCCTTGCCCACGGGGGTGATGTCGAACGCGGGGTCGAGCAGCTCACGGAGGCGGTCGGAGGTGATGTCGGGGAGGCCGCGGACCAGACGGTGGGTGGGCTGGATCTCGAGGCCCGGGTCGGACATGGCGACCAGGAACATCAGGATGTAGCGTGGCGCGGCATCGGGCTCGAGGGGCCGGCCCTCGAGGCGGGCCTGCTCCTCCCGCTCGGAAAGGTACTTGAGGCCGGTCTCGTAACGGTGGTGCCCATCGGCAAGGAAGACCGGCTTGTCGGCCAGCATGCCGGTAATTTGCGTGACGATATGGTGATCCGCCAGGGGCCAGATGCGGCTGACGACACCCAGATGGTCGGTCGCCTCAAGGGGCAGGGCGCGGCCGATCGCCTGGTCGAGCAGCTTGGGAACGGCGGCGGTGGGATCGGGATAGAGCCCGAAGACCGGGCTGAGGTTCATGGCGGTGGCGCGGAAGAGCTTGAGCCGGTCGGCCTTGGGGCCGGATAGCGTTTCCTCGTGCGGGAAGATCTTCCCCTGGCCAAAGGGCTCGAGCTTGACGCGGGCGAGGAAGCCCCTGCGGGTGAGGATGCGGCCATCGACCTCGAAGCGTTGCTCGACGGCATAGATGCTGCGCTGGGAATCCTGCAGCAGGGTGTCGTTGGCCAACCACTCGCGCAGGCAGGCGGCGCTGCGCGTGTAGCGGTTGTTGTGCTCGTTGTCGTTGTCGTTTTCCTTGTTGAGGATGAGGCGAACAACATTCGCCGGATTGCGGGCGTAGAGATCCTCCTGCAGGGCGGAATCGATGACATCGTAGGGGGGTGCGACCACATCCTCGAGGGCGCCCACCTGGGCGAGGTTGTACCGGTAGCCACGGAACGGCTGGACTTCTGCCACGAGACGGATCCCCCTGAGAACGAAAAACCCCCGCACCCTACCGGGACGGGGGCTATGACATTCTTAGTCGAAGCTAAAAGACCGGACGGTGTCAAGCCAAGGGGCCAGCCTAGGCCCAGCCGGTCACTTGATCTCGATATTTACCGTGTTTTTGGCCCCACTTTTGACTTCCTGTGTGACGGGAGTGGTTGTGACATCGTTGTAGAGGGTGGGAACCTTCAGTTTGCGCCCTTTCATGACATCTTTGCCTTCGTTCTCGCGGCCGATGGTCTCGAACATGGAGACATCGGTGAGGGTGACCTTGTGGGTGGCCACCACAGCACCATTGCGGTTGTCGGTCGTCTTCAGGACAAATTTTCCCGAGGCATCGGTGAGCGCGGAGGAGGAAGGGCCATCGATATTCGGGAAAAAATTGACCTGAACCTTTTCCAGCCCTTTGCCGCCGCTGGTCACGACCCCTTCCACTTCATTGATGGCGGGACCGCCGGAACAGCCCACCACAGCAATGAGGCCCAGAAGCATCAGAATTCCAGAACCAGCTCGCACCATCAGACGCCCCCCATGTGCCTATTTCCAGTATCAGACCAAGCAAGTTCGGGCCCGTGAGCCGCAGCCCACGGACCCGAAGGCAACCGATCATTCCTGAAAAACCTCGCCGCCGGCACGAGTGCCCATGGCGCGGTAAGCGACGGCGTTGAGACTTTCGGCCAGGAAACGGACGGAGCCGTCACCCATGCAGAAATTGGCACCACCTGCATGGCCGCTACCGGCGGCATTGATGCGATCGTCAAAAGCTACCTGGGTGCGGGGAGTGGCAGCCGACCACTTGAAGTTGATGCGGGCGCTGGTGCCGAAGAAACAGTCGCCCTGGGCGCCGAACCACGTCCAACCCCAGTTGCCGATCTTGTCGGAAAACGGAACGGTGGGGGGCCCGGAATCAAAGACCGGGTCGAAATAATGGCGCTCGCCAAACAGCAGGGTGTTGGAGGTGCCATCGGTCAAATCGGTGAGCTTGTACCGGGTGTTCTGATTGAAGGCGCCGTCCTGGAACTGGAAGAGGCTGGGTACGGCATTGCCAGTTGACCAGCGGGGGTACCCCCGAGTTCCGCCATTTGCTAGGTAGCTGCCGGTGAAGTACTGGTTGTTGCCACTGCCGGTGAAGGACTTGTTGAGGGCATCGCCCGGATTGGACGGGCAGGTGTAGGTTTTGATCTTCTGGATGAAGAAGTGATCGCCCACCCAGGAGGTTGTCCCACCCGGGGCGAGGTTGTTGGCATTGAAATTGGTGAAATTCCAGCGCTTGAACAGGTTGTCCTGCTCGATGTATGGCAACAGCAGATGCCAGATGGCGCAGCGGTAGGCGGTCCCCAACTCACCAGGATTGGGAAATCCGGGAGCGGGATTGGTTGAGGTTTGGTGGCGGACCATGCCGTAGGGCAAGAAGCCGTTTTCCGTGGAGGCGTGGTTGTGGGCCGCCAGGCCCAACTGTTTGAGATTGTTGCTGCAACTCATGCGGTTGGCAGCCTCGCGCACCTTCTGCACGGCGGGGACCAAGAGGCCCACCAGCACGGCAATGATGG
>DKBS01000001.1:11563-11910 GCA_002451275.1 Planctomycetaceae bacterium UBA6894
ACCAGCACGGCAATGATGGCGATAACGACGAGAAGCTCAATCAGGGTGAAAGCCCTTCGGGTACTCAAGACACGGGCATTGCGCACCATGTGACTCTCCTGGCAGATCATGCCAAAGAAATGAATACGGCATTAACTAGTACAAAAGCCGGAAACCTGATGATGGGCGCAATAGGCTCCGGCAAGAAACGAGATTCCTACAACCGGAATCCATTGTCAATAGAGACAAAAGGATTTTTGCCACCTTTTTGAGATCATTACTTTTTTCTAAACTATCGCATCTTTTTTCTAAACAGTCGCCACCGCTGATACTGATAAAGAAAAGAAAAAAAGCTTGGAAATACGGCC
>DKBS01000178.1 GCA_002451275.1 Planctomycetaceae bacterium UBA6894
AACCCTTTGGTCATTTCTGGTTGCGAGACCTCTAAGTGCCTCGCCGCGGGTCACCTCGTCTATATCCGAAAGACGGGCAAGCAGGGCGTTTCTAATCTCCGGGGTGTTAACGGAGATTTGGGTTCCAAGCCCGAAAGTCGCCCAGTCACGTACGATTCCGTCTTGGTCCCGCGACAGTTCAATCAGAGTTGTGATCGCCAACTGATCCTCAAATCCGCCAAGGGCACCCGCAATGGCCCATCGAATTTGGACACTGGGATGCGATTTAAACTGTGCGAGCACAGGGACTGTGGCCGGGTCGTGGATGTGTCCCAGCGCGATACAGATTGAGTAGAGTGCCTCGTCGTCCTCTTCAGTTTTCAGCATTGAAAGGAGGGCTTTAACGGATTCGACTGGGAAACTGCGGACAGGGACTCCCAATTGGCCAAGGATGTCTGCCCCGAGTTTCCTTTCTTTGGGGTAATTGCTTGCACATAGCTTTCGCGCGGCATCCAGCACCTCGCTTGTCCCCCGAAGGTGGAGCGTCACAACCGCCTCCCAAGCAAGGTCCTCATCTGGTTCGGAAAATGCCAATGAAATAAGCTCATTCGTCGTGGCTGGGTTATTGCGCGCTTCCAATATGCGGTCATCTAAGTCCAAATTATTTCCATCGTGCATTTGTGATCTCCCCAGCTTTTCCAATCTCCATGCCAATTAGGAGCAAAGCATCATTCGTATATACGGCTATTTGTTGGCTGAACGGAGGTTTGCGCCCGCCTTTGTCCCCCGAGGTTGAGCCCAAGGTAGGAGCCCTCCCCATCGAAGCAGGGCCCGGTGTGCCAGTAGGCGGCGAAGAGCCTGGGGTTTCATGCGAGGATTGACTTGACCACATTGCCGGCGACATCGGTGAGACGGTAATCACGCCCGGCGTGGCGGTAGGTGAGGCGCTCGTGGTCGATGCCCATCAGGTGCAGGATGGTGGCGTGGTAGTCGTGCACATGGCAGGGGTTTTCCACGACATCGATGCCATATTCATCGGTCACGCCGTAGGTGGTGCCACCCTTGACCTCGGCTCCGGCCAGTAGGCATGTGAAAGCGCGGTGCCAGTGGTTGCGGCCGAGGCCGGCATCGAAAGGGGTGCGGCCGAATTCGGTGCAGATGGCGACAAGGGTGTCAGCCAGCATGCCGCGCCTTTTCAGGTCTGAAAGCAAGGCGGCCAAGGGCTTGTCGGCCCGTTTGGCTTTTGGCCGGTGCTCCTCCATGTTGCCATGGGCGTCCCAGTTGTTGCTGGCACCGCTGTCGATGATTTCCACCGTCCGGACGCCGTTTTCCGCCAGACGGCGGGCTGCCAGGCACTGCCAGGCAAAGCTGCCGTTGTCACCCGGCTTCACGCCGTAGGCGTCAAGTGTTTCCGCCGACTCGGCTGAAAAATCAAGCACCTTGGGGGCGATCTCCATCATGCCCCGGGCGGTGCGGAAGCTTTCGGTGCGCGCCGGTAAAACCAGGTCTCCCGGTCTGGCCCCGCTGAACCGTTGGTTGAGATCGTCCAGCAAGCCGGCTTCCAGGGCCCGCAGGGTGGTGTCTTGCACGACCGGTTTCAGATTGGGGATGGGGTCGGCGCCGGGGACCACCCGCACGCCCTGGTGCACCGGTGGCAGGAAGTTGGAGTCCCAAACCTGCGAACCGCCATAAGGGAGATGCTCGCACAGGACCACATAGGATGGCAGGTTGGAATTTTGGGTACCCAGGCCGTAGCTCAGCCAGGCGCCCATGCTGGGCAACGGGATGGTGGCCGAGCCGGTGTGCATGGCCAAAGATGCTTGAAAGTGCTCCACAATATCTGTTTTCATCGAGCGGATCACGCACAGGTCGTCGGCGTGGGCGCCCAGATGCGGGAAAAGCTCGCTCACCATCAACCCGCTCTGGCCTCGGGGTGTGAACTTGAACGGGGAGGGGAGCAGGGGGACCTTGGCCACGCCGCGCAGGTTAAACCCATCGACTATTTTGCCTTTGTCCCGCGCCAGGGCCGGCTTGGTGTCGAAGGTGTCCACATGGGAAAAGCCGCCGGTGAGGAAGATCTTGATCAGCCGATTAGCCTTGGGCGGGTGATGGGGCGCGACCGGAGTCAGTGGCCGCAGGTCGGCGGCCATCATCCGGCGGGTCCAGCCATAGCCAAGGAGGCTGGCGATACCCAGTTGGCGGCGATCCATGGTGCGGCCGGACAGTTCCATATCGGTTCAATCCAGATGGAAGAATTCGTTGGAGATCAGGAGATTTCTGCACAGGGAGGTCCAGGCAGCCTTTTCCCCCGCCCGCTCAGCGTAGTTTTTCAGGAAGGATTCGGCACCGGAGGATTCCTCCCCTGTGGGTTGCCTTTGGTACGCGAGCGAATAGGCGGTTTTCAGGCGCTCGGGTGCTGGCAATAGGAGTACCCTGCCGGCAAAGGCCTCTGCCTCGGTTTTCACCTCGGGGCTGTTCATCAGGTACAGGGCCTGGGCCGGGACGATGCTGCTGGTGCGACTCCCGGTGGTGGCGTTGGTGTCGGGCCCGTCGAACAGGGCGAGGAAGGGATGGCGCTGCAGGCGTGTGGTCATCAGGTACACGCTGCGGTGCAGGCTGGGGTAAAAGTCCTTGAACTGGACATGCTGCGAGTAGCCCCAGGCCGTGATGGGCGGGAACGGGTGCTCCCCGGGGCGGTTCAGGTCGAGCCGACCGCTGGCGGCCAGCATGGCATCGCGGATGGCCTCGGCATCGAGCCGTTGGCGCTGGTGGCGCCACAGGAAAGTGTTGTCCGGGTCGATGGCGGCGTTCAACGGATTGCCGCCGCTGGCCAGCCGCCAGGTTTTGGAGGTGAGGATCAGCCGGTGCATCGCCTTGATGCTCCAGCCATTCTCCCGGAAGCTGGCGGACAGCCAATCGAGCAACTCCGGGTGGCTCGGAGGAGCCCCGCGGGTGCCGAAATTGTTGGGTGTGGCCACTAATCCCTTGCCGAAATGGTGTTGCCAGATCCGGTTGACCATGACACGGGCGGTCAGAGGGTGGTCCCGGGTGACCAACCATTCGGCCAGTTGCATGCGCCCACTTTCCCCCGCAGGGATGTGAATGGCGGATTTCGCAAGAAACGCCGGGACGCCCCGGTCGATCACCTGGCCGGGTTTGTCGGGTTCGCCGGCGCGCTGGAGGACCGCGGGCCGGGGCGTGCCTTCCTGGACTGCATAGGCCAGGGGCACCGTGGTGGGGAACCCGCGGCGGCGAGACGCCTCGTTCACCATCTTGTCCCCCTTGGGCTGGTTGGCGGTCAGCAGGGCGACCTGGTCTGCGGGCACCAGCGGGACGAAATGTTCCCGCGGCTTTTTCATCGACTGGAATTCCTCGGCCCCGGCCCAGGGGAACTGGGTGCTTTCAAAGATCCCGTACAGCGCGTAATAGTCGTTCTGGGTGGGCGGGTCGAACTTGTGGTCGTGGCATCGGGCGCATTTGAGGGTGAGGCCCAGGAACGCCTGGCCCACGGTGTCGATGGTGTCTTCCAGTGTGAGGTGCCAGAACTCGTAGGGCCCGGTGGCATAACGGCGGCTGAGGGCGAGGAAGCCGGTGGCGGCGACTTTTTCGGCGTAGCGATCCGCTGGGTTTTTCGCCGCCATGATGTCTCCTGCCAGTTGTTCACGCAGGAACTGGTCGTACGGCATGTCGCGCTGGAAGGCATCGATGACATAGTCCCTGTAGCGGCGCGCCTCGGGGACAGGGTAATCGGCATTGTCGCCGGCGGTGTCGGCGTAGCGGGCCACATCCAGCCAGTGTCGGCCCCAGCGCTCGCCATAGCGGAGTGATTGCAGCAGACGGTCGATCAGGGCTGCCCATTCCCTGTCATTCCAGGGGGTGAGGGCGGCCAGGGCGTGTTCCATTTCGCCTGGAGTCGGTGGCAGGCCTGTCAGGTCGAAATGGAGGCGGCGGATTAGGGCGCGGGTATCCGCCTGCATCACCGGTTGCAACCCTTTGGATTTCCAGCCGGCCGCGATGAAACGGTCGATCGGGTTTTCCAACCCCGCGGGCCCATCGGGAATCGGGGGTTTGCGAACCGGTTCGAAGGCCCAGTGTTTAGGCTGGAAGGCTGGGTCGCCAATTTCCGTTTTCTCACCGGATTTCTGTGCAACAGGGCCGGTGAGGGGTATGCGGTATTTGGCGGAGAGGTGGGCCTCCAGGCCCTGGCGCTCTTCGGCAGCTAATTGCCGGTTCAGCAGGATCACCTCGGCCACATCACCATCGAAGCCGCGCAGCCATGGGCGGGCGTGTCCCATGAAAAATCCCAGGTCGGGCCGACGGGCCAAATCTGGGACAGCGGCGTTTCCCTGCCATGCTTCCTGGGGGATGCCATTGATCCAGAATTGTGCCGAGGCGGCTAGTGGTCCCTTGGCCCGGGTGAGCGTGAGGATAACAGGTGGGCCATCCAGCAAGGGGGCTCCAGCTCCAGCATGACGGGTTGGAGCCGCATCATTGCCGAAACCACCCACCAGGACGAGTTTCCCTCCGCCTATCGGATTGATACCGATAATGGCGCAGCGGGCCTTTCCGGGATTGACCGGCCCGCTGGGTTCGCCAAAACCGGCCAGCAGAGCATCCGGCGGGCCCTGGGTGCCACGGACGCGGGTTACCAGCACCAGGGTGAACTCGGCATCACCCAAAATGGCTGGCGCTGTGGCGGCGTTGCCACCCAGTCCGGTGGTTGGGCCGAACCGCACAGCCGGGAAGCCCGCGATATCGCTTTTGGCCACAAAGATACCCGGGGTGCCGGTGCCATCATTCCTGGCCCCGGCGGTGGCGACGAGGTCGTGGCCCCGGCCGGAGGAGTCCTCCCATAGCTGAACCGGCTGGCCGTTTTTCCATGGGGTGCCATCGGCCTTCAACCAGACCTGCAGGGCGGGAGCTAGGGTTTCGGAATTGGGCGCGAGCGGGTTGGCCAAAGGGGCCGCACCTGTTTTCCTGACACGCACCGGTTCGTAGGCGGGCCACGGGGCTCCGGCGTTCACCCAGGCTTCCAGGTAAGCGACTGCCTGCGAGGGCAGCGCGGCCTTGGGGGGCATGGCCCGTTTGGGGTCGGTGCGGTGGATCGCCTGGATCAGCGGGCTTTCTGAAGCTTTGCCCGGGACCAGCGCCGGTCCTGAATCGCCGCCCTTCAGCAGGGCCTCACGGGAATCAACCCGCAGGCCGCCACGGGTGTTCTTCTGGCCGTGGCATTCGAAGCAGTGCTGGATCAGTGTGGGGCGGACGCGGGATTCGAAGAAAGAATGATCGATGGGAGTCACGGGGCTGCCAGTGGCAGCAGGCAGGACCAGGAAGCTTAATAGCAGCCAGGTCATGGGGCGCTTCCCTGCCCCTCGGCTTGTGGTGCGGTTGGAGGATTGAGGACCACCAGGGTGCCGGCCAGAATGTCATGCAGGGCCTGTTTTCGGGCAGTGAATGGTTGCATCAGGTAGCCCACCAAGAATAGGTAAAAGGATAGGTATTTGCTGAAATAACGTACCGATGCCTGCTGAAAAGTAATCCGATTCCCCGAAAGGTCGGTGACAATCAGTTTAAACAGACGCTTGCCGGGAGTGGCCTGTCTGAGACCAATTTCCTGGAGGGAAAAATAAAGCCAGGAGGTCAGCACAAAGGCACCCACCAGGGAAAGAAAGAAAAGCCAGTCCCAAATGGGATGTAGGTAGACCAAACGGCCCCCCGAGTAGGCAAACAACCAAAGGACAATGAATGCCAACCCCGCCGTGGCCAGAAAACTCAAGACAAAGCTAATGGCCCGGTCCACAATCCAAGCGTAAAAACGACCCTCGTAATCGGCGCAAACTTGTGTGGATTTGCAGGAGATATCATGTGTGGGTTGACCACCGGGTTCTGGCCCGCAACGATTCAGGGATTTCTTCAGGAGTAAATCGTTATCTGCAGGCATGGGACTCTCCCTAGCGAAGGAGAAGTTGCATGAGCCTTAGGTGGGAAGCCGATTTTCAGTTTAGCTGGCCGGAGATTACCTTAAAAACCAGCGCACATACCAGTTGTTTACACAATCAGGCGAAATAGTTTTGGGCGGCGGGTGGGGGTGCATCAGGGAAGGATAGCCACCTGTGGGATTCGAACCCACGACCTATGCTTTACGAAAGCATCGCTCTACCAGCTGAGCTAAGGCGGCGCTAAGAGAAATTTAACAGCAAATACCCCGGACCAGCAAGGGAAAAGGGCGGGCCGGAAATCCGGCCCGCCCCAAGGGTTGCAAAATCGTTGCGCAGGCTATTCGGGGCTTTAGCGTTCCCAACCCAGCGATTCCAGGAAGCCCTGCAGCTTGATGCGGGGGATGTTGTAATCCCGCGCCTGGTTGTCAAGTTGGACCATGGCTTCTGAAACCTTGTCATCGGCCTTGGATTTACCCTGGTAGGGGTCCAGACCTTCCACCACCAGGGCGGTTTTTTCCGAGATGCCCGTGCTGTTGGAGCCGATCTTGAGCGGGTCTGCCTTGTCATTGAAGTCGATATAGGCATCGACAATCACACCCATGTCCTCGAGCCGTTTGACGATCTCCAGAGTGTTGTCCACATCGCCGCCCTTCAGATACATGCGGCCCCGGAGCACCACATGCTTGCGCTGGGCGATCGACTTGCGCATGTTGGGGCTCCACACCGGGTTGTTCAAATGGTCTTCCTGGCGGATGGGGTTGCTGCCGGCGTCATCCAGTTGGGTGACCTGGGCGAGGGCAAGTTTTCCTTCCACCACGCGGATAACCTCGATCTTTCCCTTGGATTTGGGCTCGGGCAGTCCGTTGTCCTGGTTGCCATGCACAAAGAAGTAGTCGCCGGGGCGAACATCGGCATCGGCGCCCAGGTTGATGTAGACCAGACGAGGATCCTTCTCAATCTTCACCACTTTCCAGCCGGTGGGGGTCATCAAGGTAGCGCTGGTGAGGGTGTTTTTCAGACGGTCCAACTCGCGTCGCTGCTCCGCCAGACCCTTGCGGAGATTGGAGATTTCAGTGTCCTTGCGGGCCTCGGCCTCTTTCAGGGCCTCCGCAGAGATGGCGTCGAGCTTGGCGAGCATATCCTTGCGGTTGCTGTCGGAGGAGTTTTTCTCGGCGGCCTGCAGATCGGTGACCACCTTCCGGAAGTTGAGGAAGTCTTCCTGCGTTTTCTTCTGGGCGGCCTCAGCTTTGGCCAACTTTTCATCGTTTAGCTTTTTCTCTGACTCGAAATTGCCGCGCAGGTCGGCCAGGGCCTTGTCATGGTCGGCCCGCTGCTTTTGCAGTCCTGATTCGTACAGCCGTTTCATGTTCAGGGAGTTTTCCGCCACCTTCATGAAGGGGGTGGTGACGGTGCCATCGCCGCGGAGGATCTTTTCAGGTGCCCCGGCTGCGTTCACCCCCTGGGTGTTTTCAATCTCCGCCAAGGCCTCCTCAAGTCCCGCCACACCCTTGCCGGCCCAACCGGCCTTGTCGCGGATGACCTGCCGGTCGCCAGGGATTTCCATCTTGTCGCCGGCATCGATAGGGAGGTCTTTGTTTGTTATATATTTGTATAGAAGCTGCGCCTCTGCGGCATAAAGGCGCTTGCGGTCATCAGAGTCCTTTTTCTTGATTTCCGCATCTTTTGCAGCATCAATATGCTTTTTTTGCTCGGCGAAGCCCATGTAGGTGGAAACACCCAGGCCCAGTGTGGACAGGATGAAGAACACCAGGGTGATCACCAGGCCAGTGTTTGATTCCTTGGGGCTCTTCGCCATGGTCAACTCCTGCCCTTTTGATTCGGGCCCTGCGCCAAAAGTCTCGGCAACGGCGCTCCCACTCCAATGCTCCAGATGAAATTTAGTCCACCACCGGGGTGAGTCCACCTTTCCGACCAGCGATCCGAAAGGACTTGCCATCTTTGACCGTCACAAGTGGCACAAACGGCATGCGGCGCACCAGAAAGGGGGGCAAACTGATACATTCTACCTTTGCAGAAGCCCGCCGGTTCGATCCGGCCCCCGCAATTCCCGCCACGCGAACCTCCTGAACGCCATGGATCAGCCCTCTACCAGCCAGCCAAACGCCACCTCCATCCTTTCCCCTTCTGGGGAATCCCTGGTGGTAGTGGACACCTACTCCCTGTTGTTCCAGGTGTTCCACGCACTGCCCCCGATGACAAGTGCCACCGGACAGCCCACCAATGCCCTATTTGGCATGGCTCGGGATCTGGTGGCTTTGCGATCGAGGAATCCCACCTACCTGGTGTGTGCGGTGGATTTGGGCGGGCCTACCTTCCGCCATGGTTTGTACCCGGATTACAAGTCGCACCGCCCGCCCATGCCGCCTGATCTGGCGGCCCAGATCCCTTGGCTGGAGAAACTGATGGATGCCTTGGCCATTCCCCGTCTGGCGGTGGAAGGCTATGAGGCGGATGACATTCTCGCCACGCTTGCCTCCGCAGCCGACCGCAAGGGTTTGGATACGCTCCTGTGCACCTCGGACAAGGATTGCCGCCAGCTTCTGGGGCCGCATGTGCGGTTGTACAACCTGCGCAAAGATTCCTTCTACACGGCCGTGGAGTTGCAGGCGGACTGGGGGGTGCGGCCCGACCAAGTCATCGATCTGCAAGCCTTGGTTGGCGATACCGCCGACCATGTACCAGGAGCACCCGGGGTGGGGCCCAAGACCGCGCAAAAATGGCTGGAGGAGTTTGGCAGCCTGGAGGGACTGCATGCCAATCTGGACAAGGTGCCGGGCAAAAAGGGCCAGGTGCTTAAGGACAACTGGGGCAAGGTGGAGTTGAGTCGCAAGCTGGTGCGGTTGGAGACTGGGGTTCCCATGGCTCTTGATTGGGAGGCTTGGAAGCTGCGGCAACCGGATGCCGCAACCGCCCATGGCCTGTTCAAGGACCTGGGTTTCCGCTCGCTGGCCGCCCAATTTGATCCCGCCGGCAAAGATGGGGGTGCCAGTCGCTCTCCCGCTCTGGCGGATGGTGCAGCCATGGGAAATGCCCGGGGTAGAGGGCGCAAAGCGGGCAGTGGACAGGGCGACTTGTTTGCCGCAATGGGGGCGCCAGCGCCCGGGAATCCCGTCGCGCCGACGCCTGGCGTGGTTGAAGCGATGGACGATGGCTGGGACTACTCGGGCTATGAGGCGGTCACCACGCCTGAGGCGTGGGGGTGTTTGCTGGAGAACATGAAAGGCTGGAAACGGTTCGCCTTTGACCTGGAGACCACCAGCCTGAACCCGCTTGAGGCGAAGATTGTGGGCGTTGCCCTGTGCCGTGAAGCGGGCAAGGCTTTTTATGTGGCCCTCCGGGGCCCATTGGGCCAAACCCGATTGGATCCGGACACGGTTTTGTCAGACCTGAAGCCCCTTTTTGAGAACGCCGGCATCGAGAAAGTGAATCAGAACATCAAATACGAGTACCTGGTGCTGGCCGGTCATGGGATTCGCCTGGCGGGGGTGGCCGGGGACCCGATGCTGGCGGATTACTTGTTGCACGCGGGTGAGCGAAGCCACGGGCTGGATGAATTGTCCTCGCGGTACCTGACCCACCGGATGATTCCGATCACGGAGTTGATAGGCAAGGCTGGGCGTAAACAGCCGCAAAAAAAGATGGATGAAGTGGATGTGGCGCTGGTTGCTCGGTACGCCTGCGAGGATGCCGACGCAGCCTGGCGGTTGACCGAAAAGCTGGAGGGCCTGCTGGCCAGCGGGGACGAGGGCACCGAGGCGCTGCCCGGAGTGTACAGGGAATTGGAGGTGCCGCTGATCGGCGTGCTGGCCCGCCTGGAAGCTGAGGGGGTGAAGATCGATATCCCCCGCCTGGAGCAACTGGGGCGGGAGATGGGGGCTGAACTGCTGGAAATTGAAGGAAAGATTCACGGATTTGTGGGCCGGTCCTTCAACATCCAGTCACTGCCCCAGCTTCGGCAGGTGCTGTTTGAGGAATTGAAACTGCCGGCCCAAAAACGCACCGGGGTGACAGGCGAGGCCAGCACTGACCAGGAGACGCTGGAGCGCCTGGCCACGCTGGACCTGCCCGGCAGCGAGGTGCCGCGGTTGTTGTTGCGGCATCGCCAGGTCAGCAAGCTGAAGGGCACCTATGTGGACGCCCTGCCTGTGTTGGCTGACCGGAATGGGCGTATCCATGCCTCCTTCAATCAAACCGTGGCGGCAACCGGCAGGCTTTCGTCGAGCGACCCCAACCTGCAGAATATTCCGGTTCGGCGGGAAATGGGTCAGCAGATCCGCCAGGCCTTCATCGCCCGGCCGGGTTGGAGTTTAATCGCCGCCGACTACAGCCAGATCGAGTTGAGGTTGCTGGCTCACCTGAGCGGCGACGAGGCGCTGCTCAAGGCGTTCACCGACCGGGTGGATGTGCATGCCGCCGTGGCGGCGGAACTGTATGGCGTGTCGCTGGCCCAGGTGGATGATGCGATGCGCCGCACCGCCAAGATGGTGAACTTCGGCGTGATTTACGGTATCAGCGCGTTTGGGTTGGCGGCGCGCCTGGGAATAGGCCGGAATGAGGCCGCCGCTTTCATTGACGCGTATTTCGCCCGCTACCCGGCGGTGCTGGATTGGCAGGAGCAGTTGCTGCGGCGGGCGCACATCACGGCAACGGTGCGGACAGTTCTGGGCCGGATTCGCAGGATCGAGGGCGTGCGCGCGGATTCGACCTACAAGCAACGCAACCAGCCCGAGCGCGAGGCGATCAACATGGAGGTGCAGGGTTCCGCCGCCGACCTCATCAAGCTGGCCATGCTGGAAGTGGACCGGATGCTGCCGGCGGAGGGCTTCCAAGGGCGGATGGTGCTGCAGATCCATGATGAACTGGTGGTGGAGGCGCCGGAGGCCGAGGTGGGGCGCATCGCAAGGCGTCTGCGTGACTGCATGGTGGGGGCGCTGTCGGCCCGGGTGAACCTGAAAGTGCCTTTGGAAGTGGATGTGGCCACCGGGCCCAACTGGTTGGATGTGCGGGAGGTCGGTTTTGAGTGAGGCTGCCGACAGGCTTTTTGTTCGTCTGAGCGTCCCCTTGGTGGGGGTGGTCGGTGGGATTGGGAGCGGCAAAAGCCAGGTGGCCCGGATGCTAGCCCAGGCTGGCGGCACCGAGGCGGTGGATGCCGACCTGATCGGCCATGCCGCCTTGCGCCAGCCGGAATTGCAGGCGGAGGTTTTGCAGAGTCTGGGGGATGGCAGCCCCGAGGGAGGCATTTTGGGCGCGGATGGCGAGATAGACCGCAAGCGTTTAGGGGCCGTGGTTTTTGCGGATCCGGCCAAACTGAAAATGTTGCAAAAAATCACCCACCCGTGGATCCGCAAGCAAACGGTTGCCGCCCTGAAGCTGGAATCTCAAAAGCCCGGAGCCCGGTGGGTGGTGCTGGATGCCTCGGTTTTACTGGAATCGGGGTGGAAGCCCACGTTGGACAGGGTGATTTATGTGGACGCTCCCGATGCGGTGCGGCTTGCCCGGGTTCTCGGCCGGCCGGGCTGGACCGAGGAAATGTGGAAATCCCGTGAAAAGGCGCAGCTCCCCTTGACCAATAAGCGGCGCATGTCCGATGATGCAATCAACAATTCCGCTGATTTGGGTGCCCTTGGCAAGCAAGTCTCGTATATTATCAAGGTGTTGGAGTCGCTTGGCTCCAATCCCGCCTAGTAGGCCGTTTTCACGGCAGGTAGCAATGAAGAGTTGATCCCGTTACCGCAGGCATTCCGTGTTCTGTTCCGATTTCGCTGACGCAATTCGAAGCAACGCCCCTCCCCGGGTTGGTTTTTTTGGAAGCATCACGCCGGCAAGCACCTTCACCGACTTGCAGCGTCGATCAGGAAAATAAGTGACGATGGAAGGAATCGAGTCCCCTCAAAACTCCGCATCCGATTCGGGTGCGCCAGAGGCTCCCAAGCCCCGACGCGGTCGTCCCCGCAAGGAGTCAGTGGAGGGTGAGGGCAAGGCTGAACCAGCCAAGAAAGCCCCGAAGGCTGGTCGCAAGACCGCCGCGGCAAAGTCTGAATTGGCTGAATCCGCCAAATCCACACCCAAAAAGGCGGTCGTGAAGGCGGAACCCGATCCGGTCGCCGAAGATGACATTGATGATCTGGTCTTCACCAAACCTGGAGCGGTGAAAAACC
>DKBS01000139.1:0-33507 GCA_002451275.1 Planctomycetaceae bacterium UBA6894
TGTGGGAAAGGCCCGGGGCTTACGCGCAGGAGCAAACAGGCCAGCCAGGCCGGCTTGGCCCGGTTTGGCCCTATTTCCTCACCTTGTCCGGCACTGGAAGCATGCTCAACTCGCATGCGAATTGGTCAAACGCGTCCTCGCCTTCGGGTATTTCCAGATGAATATGCTGTTCCTCTAGGACCAGGCGATGTTTCGGGTCGCGGGTGATCCGGTGGTCGTCCAGCACCTCCATGAAGGGTGTCAGGTTGTACGCGTAGACGATCAGCGCCTTGTGGTCGTCAAAGTGCACTTCAGTCATGGGCTTGCCATGGCTGGCACAGACCACCAAGCCGGTGGCTCCATCATCCACCAACAGCTCCTCGGCACCATACAGGTGACTCAGAAGCACCGGCACCTCGACACCCTCACGCAGCATTTCGCGGGCGTTCTCAGCCCCGGCATGGCGCTGCAGGTACACATCCACCGTGTCCCCAAAGGGAGCCAGCAGGTCGGTGAACACCTCAAACAGGCGCTCCGCCGAAACACTGGCGGCAAGCATGGGAACCTTGCGGCCGCCATCCTTGAAAACCCCGTGGCGATAGCCTTCTTGTGGCACCACTGTCGATTGCGGACCGGGACGAATCCCCCGGGGCAAACGAAACGCGCCAGCGTCGCCGCATTCAACAACCATGTGCACCTACCGCTTTCCTGGCCGCCCAAGGGATCGACGATCGCCCGGCGACTGCGCTTTCATGATGTGAAGCAATGGTTCCCATTGCCCACAACACTCTATGCCCTTTGGCCGGCTGGAGAAAAGCACCCGACTCGAGGAATTCCCGGTTTTGCTCCCCTGCCTGCTCCATCTGGTGCACGCATTCCTAGAAAACTTTGCGCGACCTTTTTGCCTTATCCACCTTCTTTGACCGGACTTCTTTACTTACCAGCATCTTTTATCCAAACTTCCAAAAATTTACCCTATTTTCTCAAGTCATCCTGTTTTGTAACCAAGTTCCTCCACCCCATCTACCGATCCACAGCAAGCGAAAGGACCGGCAGGCCTCCGGGCTCCCGCCAAACCGGTCCCGCCCTCCAGAGAGCCAACGCCCCATGCGTACTCCGCGGTCCGCCCTTCCCTTCCGGTTCAAAGTCTCCCCGCTCCTGGCCTGGATTCCTTTTTTCTTGCTGCTGCCCATGCTGCTCACGGCGGCAGACCTGCCCTCGCCTTCCGGCAAGCTGCTGGAAGAATCCTGGTTCCTTGTCCAATTGGATCAGGAACCGATTGGTTCCTGGCGCATGACCGTTCGCGAAGCTTCAGGAGGCGAAGGACCGTGTTTTGCCGTGAGCCAGGAGCTTGAACTGGTACTGCAACGCTACGGCAGCACCGTGCGGCTCCGGCAGGAAGTCGGCAATGTGGAAGACGGCGAGGGCCGGGTGGAGTCCCTCACCCTGAAGCAGGGCCAAAACGGCAAAACCCTGGTACACATTGAGGGCAAACGCGACCCTGAAGACCTCGACCGCATGCTATTCCGCGATGCAGCAGGGAAGGGGCTCGCGCCACAAACCTGGTCCGGGTCGGTCCTGGGCCTGCTGGCCCGTGAGCGCCTGCCCGCCAAAAGCAACATGCAGGCGGGCGACACCACGCGGGTGCTGGGCCACGAGTCACTCATCAATCAGGTGGTGGGCCTGACTGCCACCATGCATCCGCCAGAGCGCGTTTCCCTGATCAACCAAACAGCGGAATTGGTTCGTGTGGACTGGAAACCCAAACTGCTGCGCGATGCGGCGGTGGAACTCAGCCCCACCACCTGGTGGCTCGACGCCGATCGCAAAGTGGCGCGACGGCAGATGCAGCTCGACGGCTTGGGCACCGTCGTGATGACCAGAAGCACACCCGAAGCAGTCCGCCTCGCCCTGCGCGACACCAAGGGCAAGGACCTGGGCGAAGCCAGCCTCATTCCACTCGACAGGCCGGTGCCAAACATCCGCCAAGCCAGACGGGTGATCTACCGCCTGCGGCCCAAGGGCGAGGCGAACCTGTTCGACTTGGCTGGCCCGAACCCCGTTGCCGAGGACACCCGCCAGCAGGCCCGGCTGCTGCCGGATGGCAGCATCGAGCTCGCCGTGCTCGCCGGCCGGAAGCCTGACCGGATTTCTGGGGCGGAGGATGCCCCGCGTGAGTTTTACGGAACCAGCAAGTTCATCGACACCGACCACCCCAAGGTGCGTCAGGTCGCGGCAATGGCGGGCGGGCTCGATGGGGACTGCTGGACCGCGGCCACCCGTTTGGAAAAGGTCGTCCAGCGCAACCTGAAGCCGGATGCGGCGGCACCGCTTTGCAGCGTTTCCGAATTCCTCGCCACCTGGCGTGGCGACTGCCGGCATGCCGCCCTCACCCTCGCCGCCCTTTGCCGAGCCTGCAACATGCCGGCGCGCACAGCCTTCGGCCTCCTCTATGTGCAAAAAACCGGCCCGGGAGGGTCCAAGCCCTGCCTCGGTTTCCACGCCTGGACCGAAGTCTGGATCGATGGCCAGTGGATCGGTCTCGATGGCACCCTGGGTCAGGGCAAAATCACCGCCGGTCACCTGAAAATATGCGACCACTCCTGGGAAAAGGTGGACAACCTGGCTCCGCTCGCCCCAGTTCAGAAGCTCATCGGCAAGCTGACCGGCGAAGTGGTGCGGGTGGATGTCGGCGACTGACCCGCCAAAGGGGCCAAGGGGAACGGGAGAACCGGTACATGGGCAAGACGGTTTTGCTGGCCGAGCGTTCGGGCAATTGGCTGTATCTCTCCGACACCGGGACCTTCGCGCGCGCCACCCCGGAACCTTCAGAGGAAACGGCTGGAGTCGAGTTGTGGCTGGCCTGGGAAGGTTCCCGCGTGGAGTCCCCGCTGGCGGCGGTGCGCTTTCCTACGGGTTGGAGCCCGGGGCTCTGCTGGACCTGGGCCATCCGCAATCTGGATGGAAGCCGCGGGGAAAATCTGGTGGCACAACCACCCGGCACGGGTTTCGACGGGGACCGGAGCCATCTGGGCTACGAGTGGCTGAAGCTGGGCGGCGAGGGTTCGGCCCTTATTGCCCATTGCGGAAGCGTCAGTGAGCTGGTGGTGTTGCGCTGGTCCCGCATGCGCGAGGATGGTTGGGGCGGAAAAGGGAAACGGCCTGGCACCCATGGCCAGGCCGCGTGAGCGGATCGCGGTGAAAGGTCTCGCCGGCTCCGGTTCTCAGAAAACCAATCGATTCGAAATGGGCCCCTCACACGGGCGTTGATTCATGGATTACCAGCGGCAGCAGGCGTAGAACATGCCGTTGGCGCCCTGCGCCACACCCACTTCGCGGGGAGAACCGCCGAAACGGGGCTTGCAGCAGGAATTGATGGCAGCCTGGGGGCTTGCGCCCATTCCCACGCCTTCGAACGCATAGGAACCACCAAAGTGGCCGACCCGCTGGGAGCTGGCCAGGTAGTTGGCCACGCTTTGGGCGGAAGAGGTGTCCACATAACCACCACCACCACCGGTGTTACCCACGCCACGACGAACCAGACCGAACGGGCCGGCACAGGCTTCCATGGCAAAAGCAGCGGCGACAATCAGGGTGCAAATCTTCTTGAACATCGGATCATCCTTTCCAAAAACCAACGGCGCGGCCGAAACAGCCAGAATCAGACATGCACCGCGCCGTATTCCAGCTTGCGCCGGAATAACCGTTAGATTCGTTACCACCGTCAAGGACGGCACAAGTTCTGCCGACCTCATTATCGATAGAGCCTACCCAGCCTATCGACAACCGGTGTTGGGCCCTGGGGGCTGAAATGAGTGGAAAACCGATTTCCCACTTGACCCAGACTACCCATTTTTGATACAACAGAGCCTTGCAGCTGAACAGTAAAGATGCAAAAAAGCACCGCCGAAAATCAGGCGAAGTGCGCCGCAAGCTATTGAAAAATATAGACTTAAACAAAACAAAAAATATCGGAAAGAAATGCAAAAACTGACTGTTTGCAAAACTTGAACAAAAATTGGGAAAGATAGAAAATTTGGAAAATCTAGGGTATCAAATCTGATACATGGGCGCATCGGCCGCATGCGCACGGGCCAGCACATCCGCCAAACTGGTCTTCTCGATAAATTCCCGCTCCAACTTGGCCACATCCCGCCAAATATCGAAAAGAGCACGGACCAGCGGGGTCGCTTTTTCTTCCCCATCGGCCGGTGGCCGGTGTGGAGCGGGCCGCCCGTCAATCGCATCCACAATCTCAGCCAGGCTGATCTGGTCGGGAGATTTCGCCAGCCGGTAGCCACCCTGGGCGCCCCGCGTGCTTTCGACCAAGCCTACCGTCTTGAGGGCCAGCAGAATTTGCACCAGAAATCGTTCCGGAATGCCCTGGGTGCTGGCGATCTGACGGATGCGAACCGGCCCGGGCTGATCGTTGCTGGCCGCCAGCTCCATCAGGGCGATACAGGCGTATTCAGCCTTGGCAGATAGTCGCATGGCGCCGGTTCTCCAATGGAATCCTGAACCCTAGATGCCGCTTCCGTCGGAATGCTCTACCACATGCAGGCCGCATTCCTTTTTCACCTTGCCGCGCCACCGTCCGGAGCGTTCATCCTCGCCCTCGGCCACAGCCGTGGTGCACGGCAGGCAACCGATGCTTGGATAACCATGGTCATGGAGACTGTTGTAAGGCACCTGCTCTTCCAGAACGACCTTCCAAACCGCCGATTTATCCCAATTCAGCAGGGGATTCACCTTCACCAACCTGAATTTGGCGTCCCACTGCACCACCTTGGCCTGACCACGGTCGGCGGTCTGGTCCTTGCGGATGGAACTGATCCACGCCCCGTACCCGGCCAAAGCCCGACGCAGCGGCAAAACCTTCCGGTCATGGCAGCACTGATCCGGGCGCACCCCATGCAGGGGCCCGCCGTGCAACCGTTCATATTCCTCCACCGTGGTGTCAGGGCGGACATATTCCACCTCCAACCCGTAGCGTTTCAGCAGTTTTTCCCGCACCTCCAGGGTTTCGGGGAACTGGTAGCCGGTATCGAGGTTGAACACCCGAACATTGGGGGCGATTTTCGCAAGAAAATGAATGATGAGACAGCCTTCCACACCGAAGGCGGTGGCCATGGTCAGCTTGGAACCGAAGCGCTGGGCGGCCCAAGCCAGAATCTCTTCCGGTCCGGAGGAAGCCAGACGCCCGGAAGCCTCCGCTATCTCCGCAGCCAACTCGGGGGGTGGGCCCGCCGGTTGGGAGGTTTCACCCTGTCCTACCTGCTTCAATTCCACCGCCAACCCACCCAAAAACCCTGAAATCCTCGCAAGATCAGAATCATAACAAGGTTGATCATGAAATGAAAGATTTGCAAAGGGGGCGTTAGCAGGGAACATCAGCCAATGGCAGCTAGCAGGCCCGCTTCAGCCAGCCGCTTGCCGGGCAACCTGCACCATGGCCTGGATCAGTCTGGCATGGTGGTACCAGGCCAGCCCGTCGATGGTGGGCAGCTTGCGGCTGGTCACCCCGTCCACCAGGGGCCCCTTGTCCACCATCAGTCCCAGCAGTTTCTGCTCGCGGGTGGAATCCAGCCAATCAGGCACCACCCCCTTGGCAAGGGCCCACCCGGCCCCCAGCGCCCAACCCGCCCAGGTGCTCACCCCGCACACGATCAACCGGTTGGCTTTCACCCGGCAGGCGATCGATCCTCCCTTGGGGATCCTGTTGGCGATCAATTCCCAGCCGGCCAACCCCATGCCCAACTCGTTGCCACCATCGCCAATGCCGATCGTGGTCCACGCCGGATCCGGATGTTCGAACAATCCATGGGCCGGAAAATTCCAGGCCGAGATATCCAGTCCCCGCATGGAAAAGGCCCTGCCCTGGCTCGCCTCAGGTAACGCCTGCTGAAACCACCGAATGTCCGTCTCGGGACAGGCCTCCCGGAATGTTTCCAGGGTGTGGGTGGCCCCCGCCCGCTCAATGGAAATCAGGTGACTGAACTCGCCCTGCCACCGTTTCAACGCTTCGGTTTGCCGTTCGGGCTCACGGGGCAGCGCACTGACATCAATCACCGGGATATCTCGCTGCAATCCCCGGCTGGCCAAGCCTACGCGCAGTGCAGACAGCGCGGTCCCATCGGCGGCCAGCACCGCCTGGTGCCCCAGCCGATGGGCTGTTTCCGCCAGGAACAGGGCCCCCGGCGGCCCATCGGTTTCACTGGTTCCGGGTGGGTCCGCCAGGGCGATGGGAAAACCGGTGAGGATCAACAACCGCGGAGAGGGATGGGCCGCCAGGTCCCGGGCGCTGCACGCGAAATCTTCCCGGCGTATCGAGAACAGGCTGGGCTGCCCATGGGCCAGGCCTCGGCCAGCCGCATCCACCTGGATCAACTCGTTCAACTGCAGCAACGCTTGCTCGGTCGCATCCTGTTTATTCATGTTTTTATTCATGTTGATAATTCACCCGGACTCATGGCGCCTGCCAAGGGTCACTCAACCTGGAAACCTGTGCGGCCAGCCACGGGCCAACCCTCAGTGTTTCAGACCAATCTGACCCCGGCCCTGCAACAATGCGCATCTCCTCTTCCCGGGTCGGGTGCCGGAATCGAAGGCCCCAGGCATGCAGGCCGATCACAGGCCCCGTGAAGCAATCGCGTTTCCCCTCCGCGCCGTAGCGGTCATCCCCCACCAGGGGACACCCGCGCCATGCGAACTGGGCGCGAATCTGGTGCGTTCGGCCGGTTTTTGGGTAAACCAGCGCAAGCCCTTTGCCCTCGCCCCGGGCCACCACCCGGTACATCAACCGGGCCTCCTTGGCCCCTTTGGCGCCGGGTCCCATTCGCTCCGCGTGACGGACCCCCTGCCCTTCCGCCGCCCCCTCGGCCCGCATCCAATCCACCATTTCCCCCGTTTCAGGAAGCGGATTCCTTCCCCTCTCCTCAAAACAGGCGAAGTACACCTTGCCGGTTGTTTTGTCCTGAAACTGGGCCGAGAGCCGCGCCGCAGCCTTGCTGGTGCGGGCGAACAGCACCACCCCGCTGGTCGGCCGATCCAGCCGGTGAACCACCCCCAGATAGACATTGCCAGGCTTCTGGTAGCTGGTTTTCAAATACTGTTGGGCCAAATCTGCCAGGGTCGATTCACCCGGCCGGGCAGGGGGAGCCGTGGCGATGCCCGCCGGCTTGCAATAGGCCAGCAGGTGGTTGTCTTCCAGAAGCGGTTGGGGCAATTGCCACGGCATTCCGCCATCTTAACCCCGGTTGCCCCGAGGGAATGCCTGAAACGCAAGTTGTTATTTGGCAAGACTCTGGGAAAAGAAACGGGCAGGGCGGCGGAGTGCCGCGTGGATTAGTAATTTCATCCGCCGTTCGGTATACTAACGGGATGACAGACTCCAATACCGGCGGCAAGTCCACCAACCAACCCAGGGTCACCTTTTTCGGCGCGGCGCGCATGGTGACCGGCAGCATGCACCTCCTCGAAGTGGGTGGTCGGCGAATCCTGCTCGACTGCGGCAGTATCGCCACCGGCCGCATGGAGGATGCCAAGCCTCCCGAGCCATTCCCCTTCGACCCCGTCTCGCTCGACGCGGTGGTCCTCACCCACTCCCACCACGACCACTGCGGTCGGCTGGCCACTCTGGTCCGCGACGGGTACGACGGCCCGATTTACACCCATGCCACCAATGTCGAGTTGCTCGAAGTCTTGCTGCGGGACTCGGCCCGTGTGCAGGAGCGCGAGGCTTCCATGTCCCGTCACCGCACGGGCAAGCATGTGGAGGCGCGTTTCGACACCGCCGACGCGGAACTGACCATCGACCTCTGCGAGCCGCTGGACTACGGCGAGGCGATCACCCTGGGCAATGACATCGAGCTCACCCTGCGCGATGCCGGCCACATCCTCGGTTCGGCCATGGCCACCGTGGGTTGGCGCCAAAACGGCCGTGATCGTTCACTCACCTACACAGGCGACCTCGGACGCAGCGGCATCGACTTCCACCCCCCGCCCGCGGCGCTGCCCGCCAGCGACTACCTCATCTGCGAGAGCACCTACGGCGGCGAAATCCACGACAGCGTGGAAATGATGGCGCAAAAAACCGGCTTGGCCATCCGTCGCGCCGTGCGTGAGGGGGGCAAAATCCTCATCCCCGCGTTCAGTCTCGGTCGCACCCAGATGGTGGTGCACTTCCTGCAAACCTGGATGCGCGAGGGCATCGTTCCCCCGCTGGACATTCATGTTGATAGCCCCCTGGGCCACAAGTTCGCCAAGGTGTACGACAGGCACCCCGAGGGTTTCTCGGTGCCGCTCCGCATTTTCGACGACATCGACTGGCTCGAAAACCGTGACGACGCGATGGACGCCTCCCTCAGCACCGGGTCCCGCATCATCATCGCGTCGGGCGGCATGCTCGAGGGTGGCCGCATCCTGCAGCACCTCAAGCACCATGTCGATGACCCGCGCTGCACCCTTCTGATGGTCAGCTTCCAGGCCCCCGGAACCTTGGGCGAGAAAGCCCTCCAGGAAAACGACAGCATCCACTTCGGCGGCAAGCGCTGGAACAAGTGGCTGGCGGTCGAGCAGGTCCGCGGCTTCTCGGGCCACGCCGATCACAACGACTTCCTCCGCGCCGTCCAGCCGCTGGAAGGAAAGACCTCCCAGGTGATGCTGGTGCATGGGGACGCCGACCGGGCCGAAAAATTGGCCAAGGCGTTTTCCACCCGCAACCTGGGCAGGATCGACATGCCCGAACTGGGCCAGACCATCGAACTAGCCTGAATTCCGACTGATCCCGAACCCCGCATCCGGAGTCATCCGACATGATCCTCTCCAGGTCCGCTGTCGCCCTGTGTGCCCTCGCGCTTTCAGCCACGCTGTCCCACGCCCAGGATGCGGGCCCGAAGCCAGGCGAATGGTTCCCGTTGTTCAACGGCAAGGACCTCACCGGCTGGACCCCCAAAATCCGCACCTTCGCGCTGGGCGACAACTACAAGAACACCTTCCGCGTCGAGGACGGCCTGCTGAAGGTCCGCTACGACGGATACGATCAGTTCGACACCCGCTTCGGCCACCTCTATTACAAGCAGCCTTTCAGCCACTACACGCTGCGCATCGAGTACCGTTTCATGGGCGACCAGGCGAAGGGAGGCCCTGGCTGGGCCACCCGCAATAGCGGCGTGATGATCCACGGCCAGGATCCCGCCACCATTGGCAAGGACCAGGAATTCCCCGTCAGCATCGAGGTGCAGTTCCTGGGGGGCGATGGCAAAAACCCCCGCACCACCGGCAACCTCTGCACCCCCGGCACCCATGTGGTGATGCAGGACAAACTGGTCAAGACCCACTGCATCAACTCCACCTCCGACACCTTCCACGGCGAGCAATGGGTCACCGCCGAGATCGTGGTTAAGGGTTCTGAACTGATCGAGCACAAGATCAACGGCAAAACCGTGATCCGTTATTCCAAGCCCCAGTACGACCCGGGCGACAAGACCGCAAAACCCCTCATCAAGGATGCCAATAATCTCCTCATCGAGGGCGGCACCCTCAGCCTGCAATCCGAAAGCCATCCGATCGACTTCCGCAAGGTGGAGATCATGGTTCACCCCAAGCCCTGAACTGCGGGCCCTTCGCACCATGTGGCAACCTCCCTCCAGACGGCGCCTGTGGCTGATGCGCCATGGCGCCGTCGATTATTTCGCCGGGCCAAACACTGATTTTTCCTCACCGGAATTGTCAGCCCGCGGTGTCGAACAGGCGCGGGCTGCGGGGCGGCTGCTTGCCTCCCTGGATATCGATCACCTGGTCACCAGCGGCATGCCGCGCACCCGACACACCGCCAGCCTGGCGCTTCCGGGGCGCACGGCGGTTGAAGATCCGCGCTGGCGGGAGATTGAACCCGCCAAGCTGGCGCAGCCTGCCCCCGGGTCAGTCCCCGAACCCGCCGCCCTTCAGGCGGTTCTCCGAACCTTGGGCCCGGGCCTGACGGATACCTCACGCTTTTTGGGTGGCGAAACCTTCGGTTCGGCCAGAACCCGGGTGGCGGCTGCCCTCACCGACCTGCTGGCTGACCCAGCCTGGAACCAGTGTCTGGTGGTGGCTCACAGCGTCAGCATCCGCCTGGCCCTGCTCCACCTGCTGGAGGCCCCACTCGATTCGCTCTGCCGTCTGGAGCAGGACACGGGCTGCCTCAATCTGGTGGAGGTGGACCGGGCCGGTTTGCCACTGGTCCGCCTGGTCAATTTCACCCCGCCTTCCCCCGCCAAAGACCAATACCCGCACAGTTCCCTCGAGGAGTTGCTGCTGCAGTTCCTGAAGGCCCAAGGTTCCACGGGCCCCAGTTGATGTTCCACGGCGACTGAAAACCACCTTTTCCCTTGCCACCGGGGCCACCCGGAGAGTAAGTGCCAACCCGGGCGGACTGTCTGGGGGGACGGTCCACCCACTCGGCCTCGGGGGCCCGCATGGGTTTGGTGCGACTTATTCTCGGGTTGGCCTTGGGCCTGCTCTGTGGAAACCTTGCTTCCGCGCAAAGCCTGGAGCCGGGCTCCCCCGCATCCCAACCTTTCCCCGACACCACCCTGGAAGAAACACCAGCAGCCACCAGTCAGTTCCCTGTTTCCCCCATCCTTTGGCAAGGTCCGGCCCTGGATGCCGGCCCTGGCGGGGTTGAGGACGCCGTGGAATACGGCATGGCCCGTCTTCTGCCTACTGTCGCATCCCCAAAGCCTGGCGGGCCCAAGGTTACCTTTGGCGGTCTGATCCAGGCGGATGCAGGTTGGTTCAACCAGTCCACCTCCAGCAGGCTCACGGTGGGAGATGTGCAGGACGCCGCCGGTTTGCGGCGCGCCCGCTTCAACGCTTTTGGATCTGTCGCGGAGAATGTTGATTTCCGCATGGCCCTGGATTTCGCGGCCCCGGCCCGGCCTTCCTTTGTGGATGCGTTCCTCGATTTCACAAAGGTCCCCCTTTTGGGCAACATCCGTGTCGGCCAATTCCGCCAACCTGAGGGGCTGGAAGTACTGACAGCCCAGCGCTTTGGGGTTTTCATGGAACGGGCACCCAACATCCTTCTCATGCCGGTGCGCCGCATGGGCATCGGCACCTACAACCGCTCCGAGGATTCCCGCAGCACCTGGTTTTTCAGCGCCTACCGTACCGGAACCGACCAGTACGCGGATGATCTCAATGACAACGGCGCCTACGCCGGCATGGGGCGGTTCACCCGTCTGGTCTGGGACGGGGACCTCGACAAATACCTGCATCTGGGCGGAAGCGCCGGCTTCGCGGGGGCCACCAACGGCAAGCTTCAATACGGCAGGCTGGGCGGGAATTCACCGGAGTGGGGGCTGTTTGTCGGCACCATTGGCACCCCTGAGTTCGCCAACTCCACGCCATCATTTGTGAACACCGGACAATTCACCGCGCTCAACACGGTGCTGGCCAACCTGGAGATGGTTTCCACTGTGGGGCCGTTCACTGTGCAAGGCGAACTGACCAGCAGCCAGGTCAATCGTCCCGACATGCCTTATGCTTTCTTTTACGCCTACTACGGGCAGATTTCCTGGTTTCTCACCGGCGAAAGCCGGCCGTACAACCGCAATCTGGGCGTGCTCGACCGGGTGATCCCGCGCACCAATTCAGGGCCGGGGCACCCATTCGGCGGGGCGTGGGAAATCGCCGCGCGAATCTCCAGCATCGATCTCACCTCCGGGAATATCAATGGCGGCCAGTTGACCGATGGCACCGTGGGGCTCAGTTGGTACGCCAACCCATACACCCGACTTTATTTCAATTTCATCCACTCCTACCTGCAGAAGGACCCGGTCGGCCCCAGCAATGCCAATGTCTTCGCCATGCGGGCCCAGGTTGATTTCTGATGCTGAATTTTTACCAGAAACAGGTTTTTGTTGGATTTCATTAGAATTCGGCAAGGTGTTTGACGCGGGCAAGTCGGATCCTCTACATGGCCGTTTGTTGTCCCCGGAGGCGAAGCCATGTTGGTCAAAAAGCTCAGAGGCGTGGGGTTAATTCTCAGCCTGCTGGCAAGCACTCTGCTGGGTCAGGCCCGAGCATTTCCGGAAAAACCGACTGAGCCCCCCAAGCCATCCACTTCCGAGCCACCCGAAACTACTTCTTTTCCATTAGAAAATAGCGTTCTTACCCTCTCCCCGGATGATGCCCCTGTGGCGGCTCCTGCCCCTGGCTTGGTGTGGCAGGGCCCTGCTCTGGATGCAGGCCCCGGTGGTACCGAGGATGCCGTGGAATACGGGATGGCCCGATTGTTCCCAACCATTGCGGGCGCCAAAGCCGGCGGGCCCAAGGTGACTTTTGGTGGCGTTTTTCAAGTGGATGCCGGCTGGTTCAACCAGAGCACCGCTAGCCAAGTAACCATGGGTGATGTGCAAGACGCCGCCGGAATAAGACGAGCCCGACTGACTGCATTCGGTTCGGTGGCGGAGAATGTTGATTTCCGCATGCAATTTGATTTTGGTTTTCCGGGCCGGCCCACCTTCACGGACAACTTCCTGGATTTCACAAAAATCCCGCTTCTGGGTACGGTACGTGCCGGCATTTTCAAGCAACCGATGGGCTTGGAAGAACTCACCAGCTTCCGGTTCCTCACCTTTTTGGAACGGGCACCCAACTTCCTGCTCCAGCCCTTCCGGCGGGTGGGTATCGGTTTTTTCAATGTCTCTGAAGACAAGCGGGCCACCTGGTTTGTCACCACCTACCGCTCCGGCAATGACCAGTTCGCCAACGACCTCAGTGATTCAGGCGGCTACGCCGGCATGGGCCGGTTCACCTTCCTGCCCTTCATCAATGACTTTGAGGACCACTTCCTGCACATCGGTGGATCCTTCGGATATTCCGGGGCGAACAAGGGCAACATCCAGTATGGGCTGTTCGGCGGTAATGCTCCCGAGTGGGGCATGTTCGTCGGCACCGTGGGCACCCCCGAATTCGCCAACTCCACGCCCTCGTTCGTGAACACGGGCAGGATCCCTGCGTACGCGGCAATCCTCTCCAACACAGAGCTGTCGTATGTTTTAGGCCCCCTGTCACTCCAGGGTGAATTCACCACCAGCCAGGTGAATCGGGTCAACAACCCGGCTGCATTCTTCTACGCCTACTACGCCCAAGCCTCGTTCTTCCTGACCGGTGAGCACCGCCCCTACAACCGTAATCTGGGCTACTTCGACCGCGTCATTCCCCACACCACGATGGGATCCGGTAAACCTCTGGGTGGGGCCTGGGAGCTCGCCCTGCGACTGTCGCATATCACCCTGTCAGACGCCGGGGTGAACGGCGGCGACCTGACCGATGGCACCTTTGGCGTCAACTGGTATGCCAACCCTTACACGATTATGAAGTTCAACTTCATCCACTCGTTCCTGGACAATAAGGGGAACGGCAAGGGCGGCATCTACGACCCCAGCAACGCCAATGTGTTCGCGGTGAGGGCCCAGGTGGATTTCTAGAAAAAACCACCGGATAAAAGGCAGGCAAGAGTCATTCGATCTCCACCACCGTTCCGTCCGGTTTGATGTCAATCTCGCGAACCTTGCCGTTCTTGGCCTTGCCGCGAACCTCGTAGACCCCGTTGGCCAGTTGCCAGGCGGTTTCAAATTGTATTCCCGGCAATTTTTCCCGGGCCACCTCCATCACATGGGGGGGTACATCCTTCAGCTCCAGGGTAGTTTTCTTGTGCGCGGTTTCCCCACACCCCATGGCTCCGACCAATCCGAACCCCACCAGTTTCCCGATTTTCCAGCGCATCAATAATCCCCCGATGCAATCGTTTCTCCCCCGACCCGGGTGGAGAGAGCCTTGTACACCGCATAACTGGTTCCACCGGCCAAACCCGAAACATGGCCGTCGGCAAAAAGATAGTTTCCCGCCCCCGAATGGTTTGAGGTGAAGTGGTTGATCTCTTCAGGATAGGGCGGTCCCCGAAAAGTCTCACCGGTGTGGGCCAGCACAAAATTCGACGCGGGAAGAATCTGCACCGGCAGGGGGGAGGACGGGGTCGGGCAGTGGTTTGCGCCGGTCACCGCTCCCACCCAGGTTGACTCCGCATGGCGAAAAGACCGCTCCCCGACCAGCAAGGTACAGTATGTGCCGTCGGTGATATCCGCCAGCCGAATGGCTGAACCGCGAAAAAAGACACCTTCCCCATCCACTCCGGGCTCACCGATCCCGAAGTTCCCCACATAGTTGGCGGGAGCCACCTGGCAGACGGTCCTGACCATCTGGCCAGTAGCCGAACGCTGGCCCACAGGGAAGACTCGGGGAGCTGCCCCATCCGAGGGGCACAGGTAACTTTTGATCACAACTTCTCGGGCGGACTGGTGACCCGGTGCTTCAATTGGTTGCTTCAGGTCCAGTTGTTTGAACAGGTTGTCCTGTTCCATGGCGGGCAAAATCAGGGCGGCCCACCCCCAACCGGGCCCGGTGTCATTCCCATTGGCATCAAAGCCGGACAGGTATCCTGCGGGAAACTGCCCGGCAGTGTTGTGATGGTTGTGCAGTGCCAGACCTATCTGTTTCAGGTTGTTGGTGCATTGCGCACGGGAAGCAGCCTCACGCACCTTCTGCACCGCGGGAACCAACAACCCGACCAAAACCGCAACAATGGCTATGACCACCAGCAGTTCTATCAAGGTGAATCCAAACCGAAGCCGGGCGGGCTGGATCACGGTTGGCACCTCACTGTTGGCAGCGAATTGGAGAAAAGCCAAAAGCATACCCCTTGGGTTTCCCGGCTCCCATACCCTGTTTCAAACCCGACCAAAAAGTAATTTCCAGGCAAGCCTATTCCTAAACACAAACACCCCGGCCGTTCGGCCAGGGTGATGGCTAATCGTGTTCCAAATTCGGACTACTTGGTCCGCTTGCGGTCCTTGCGACGCTTGCGGTCCAGGAACGCCTTGCGCTTCAAAGCCTTGGGGGTGGGGTGATTCAGGGCCTTGCGACGGCGCTTGCGGGCAGTGCGAAGCTTGCGAGCCAACATGGGTCAAACTCCAGATTCAAAAACCAAAACTCAAGCATACATCCTAAATCGGCTCAGGTCAGCACCTCTTTCACCACACGGGCCGGCTCCACCCCAGTCAATTTCAGGTCCAACCCCTGGGTTTTGATGGTGAAACGCTCGTGATCGATGCCCAGCAGGTGCAGGGCCGTGGCATGAATGTCGTGCACGCTCACCTTGTCCACCGCCGCCGAATAGCCGAATTCATCGGTTTGGCCATAAGAAAACCCGGGTTTTACCCCGCCACCGGCCAGCCACATGGTGAATCCGGCCAAATGATGGTCCCGCCCGTTCCCCTGCGCCATGGGGGTCCGGCCAAATTCCGACCCGAAAATCACCAGGGTATCCTCCAGCATGCCGCGCCGCTTCAGGTCGGTGAGCAGGGCGGACGCCCCCCGGTCCACCTCGGCGGCGGTTCCGGCGACATGTTCCTTGATCGCCCCGTGGTGGTCCCAGTCCCTGTGGTACAGCTGAATAAAGCGAACCCCCCGCTCCGCCAGACGCCGGGCCAGCAGGCAGTTCGCCCCGAAGGTGCCATCGCCCCCCTTGGTTCCGTACAGGTCGAGCGTTTCCTTGGTCTCGTCCCGCAGGTCCATCAACCCCGGCACGCTGGCCTGCATGCGGAAGGCCAATTCATACTGGCTGATCCGGGTGGCGATCTCCGGATCATCGACCCGGGTCTGGTGCAGCCGGTTCAGGGCCTGGGCGGCATCCACCACACTGCGTTGCCCCGCGTTGTCCACCCCGGGCGGGTTGCGGACATACAGCACCGGATCACCGGTCCCCCGCAATTCCACTCCTTGCACCCGTCCCGGAAGGGGCCCGGAGTGCCACTGACGGGCCGCAATCGGCTGTTTCTGGCCGAACTTCCCGGTCGAAACCAGCACGATAAACCCAGGCAGGTCCTGGGTTTCCGCACCCAATCCATACAGCACCCAACTCCCCATCGCCGGCCTTCCGGCGATCATGGTGCCGGTGTTCATGAAGGTGTGCGCCGGGTCATGGTTGATCGCGTCGGTGGACAGCGACCGGATCAGGCAGATCTGGTCGGCGCATTTCTCACCCAAAAGCGGAAAGATGCTGGAGATCTTCTGGCCTGATTTCCCATAATCCTTGAAGGGATGCTGTGGCGCGAACACCTTCAGCGCCGCCCCCTGCAATTGGGCGATCTGTTTGCCCTTGGTGACCGACTCGGGCATCGGCTGCCCGTCCATCTTCACCAGCATCGGCTTGTGGTCGAACGTGTCCAGGTGGCTCATGCCGCCGGCCATGTACAGCCAGATCACCCGCTTCACCTTGGGCGTGTGGTGCAAGACACCCAGGGCTCCTGGCGTACCGGAGGCCCCGGAGGCCCGGGCCCGCATACTGTCACGCGCCAGCATCTGGCCGAGCGCCATAGATCCCAGGCTCAGACCCGACCGGTTCAGGAACGACCGACGACCCAACTGGTTTGGCAGCATCTTCATCTTCCCTTTGCACAAATGGTTGCCGGGGGTCATTCCCGCGTGATCGTCTCATGCAGGTTCAAAAGCACGCGGGCGCAGGCCACCCAGGCCGCCTGCTCAACCGCCGGGACCGAGGTAGCTTTCGGCACCACACCCACCGACAGCAGTTTGTCTGCCTCGGCAGGTTTGGCCGCGTAGAACGCCCGCTGGGAGGCCAGCAGGGCTTTCAGCGTTTCCAACTCGGCCTTTTCAGGCGCGCGCTGCACCGCCCACCGGAACAGTTGCAGAATGCGCCCCTCGTCCTCAACCTCTTTGCTTGCATTCAGCACACGGTTTGCCAGGGAACGGGCCGCCTCCACCTGGATCGGATCATTCAGTAGCACCAGCGATTGCAGGGGCGTGTTGGACCGGGCCCGTTCCGCCACACACTCTTCCCGCGACGGAGCGTCGAAGGCCTGCATGGCGGGGTGCAGGTACTGCCGCTGCCAGTGTGTGTACAGCGATCGCCGGTGCAGCCCGTCCCCAGACGAAGGCTGCCATTCACGCGTGGGAAAATTCAGATACGACCAAAAGCCAGCGGGCTGGTATGGAAACACGCTGGCCCCGCCCACCTTTTCCACCAGCAGCCCTGAGACCGCCAGGGAGGTATCCCGAACCATCTCCGCATCCACCCGCCACCTGCCCTGGCGGGCCAGCAACCGGTTGTCCGGATCCACCCGACGGCCATCGGCGTGCGAGGACTGGCGCTGGTAGGCTTCGGAGGTCACCAGATGGCGAATCAACTCGCGCAGGTTCCACCCGCTCGCAACCAGTCGCGAGGCGAGGGCGTCCAGCAATTCGGGGTGCGTCGGCCATTCACCCTGGCTGCCCAGGTCCTCCAGATTGCGGCTGAGACCGGCGCCAAAGAATAGTTTCCAAAGGCGGTTCACGGTGGTTCGGGCAGTCAGGGGGTTGTCGGGGCTCACCAGCCAGCGCGCCAGGTCCAGGCGATCGGGCTTGGCGCCGCGTGCCGCCATGGGTGGAAGGGTGGCGGGCGTGCCGGGCGTCACCAACTCGCCGGATTCATCCATCCAGTTGCCGCGCCGTAGCACACGCACCATGCGGGGTGGAACCGTTTCGGTCACCAGCGTGGTGGGCTGGCTGGCCACCAGCCTGTCGCGGGCGGCCCGTGCCTCCAGAAGTTCCTTGAAAGCGGGATGATCACCCTGCGCCGTTTTCAGCAGGTGATCATCCAGTTTCTTATCCTCTTCCGCCGTGCGTTTTTCCTTGCGCAGCAGCCCCTCCAACTCAGCGGGCATCGGCTTGGCAACCGTACGGTTTTCCCGGTTCCCCGCATCAACGGCCAGAAGGCGGTAGGAGCCCAGGGTATGGTGCGGGTTCGGGTGGTCCTGCCGCAGGGTGATCTCCACCACCGCGCCCCGGGGAAGTTCTTCCGCAAGGAAAAACTCTGCCGCGTTCGCCTTGCCCGCCTCGGGCAGAATGGCCCAGCCCCAGTCCTTACCCTTGGCATCCCCGTCAATGGCGGAAGCGATGGTCCACTTGCCGTAGGGGTTTTTCTCGCCGAAGCTGGCTTGCTCCAGGGTTGCCGCGGCCGAGTCGATTTTCACCCGTCTCCGCTCACCCTTCGCATCCACCACCCGCACTTCCAGCTCGGTCAACACAAAGTTTCCATTGCCGGCGCGGCCCGGACCTTTTTGCGGCAGGCCGTCCGCTGGAAGCACCTCCAGACGTAGGCCCCTGGCTTGGGCTTCAAGAGGTTTGCTCAGCACCACATGCGTGTCGGTGGGCGGGTTGGCGGCCGAGGCCAAGAGGGTGCCCGGCCCCTTCACCTCCAGTTTCGCGCCTCCGGCGGAGGTGGCCTTGTCAATGGGCAGGGGCCGCAGCGCACCAATGGACCGCGCCCATTCCATCCGCAACGGGGGCAGTTTCTCCCGGGCCTGTTTTTCCAGGCCGGCGATTCTCTCCTCCAGCTTCCTCAACTCCGCCCGCTGGTTCGAATCGGGAACGCTGATCTTCGGCCCCCAGTTGTCGCCCGAATACAGCCCCACCTCCTTGATGTCGGCAAAAAAAGCTTCCATGCGGTAAAAATCACGCGTGGTGAATGGGTCGTACTTGTGGTCGTGGCATTCCGCGCAACCGAGGGTCACACCCAGCCACACCCCGCTGACATTGCGCACTCGTTCCGCGATGTATTTCGCCAGGTATTCCTTGGGTTGCACCCCTCCCTCGGCGCTCATCATGCCCAACCGGTTGTAGCCCGAGGCGATCCGCTGCTCCTCGGTGGGATTGGGCAGCAGGTCACCGGCCAACTGCTCCACGGTGAACCGGTCAAACGGCATATTCGCGGCAAAAGCGTCGATCACCCACCGGCGGTAGGGATGAACGCTCACCGGCTGGTCGCCGTGGTACCCCACGCTGTCGGCGTAACGCACCAGGTCCAGCCACCACATCGCCAGGCGCTCGGCATGCCGGGGGGAGGCCAAAAGCCGCTCCACCTGGCGCTCATACGCTCCGGGGCTGTTGTCCGCCAGGAAGGCGTCCATCTCCCCTGGGGAGGGTGGCAGGCCCGTCAGGTCAAAGCTCAACCGGCGAAGCAGTGTCCGCTTGTCTGCCAAAGGCGCGGGTGCCACGCCCGCGGCCAGCAGCTTCTGGCTGATCAGCCAGTCCACCTCGTTGCCCCTGGGCACCTCAGGCTTCTTTTCCACGGTGCGCACCGGCTCAAACGACCAATGCCCCTCGAATTTTGCCCCCTGCTCCACCCACTTTTCAATCAGCCGGATGTCACGCTCCGTCAGTTTCTTGCCGCTTTTGGGCGGTGGCATCAATTTGGTCGCGTCCGTCTCACGCAGACGCGCAACCAGATCGCTCATGTCCGGCTTGCCCGGAACCACGGTACCGGCCTCACCCGGCTTGCCCAACAACCCTTCCTTCGTGTCCAGCCGCAGGTCCGCCTTCCGCTGGGCCGAATCCGGCCCATGGCAAAAGAAGCAGTTGTCCGAAAGTAGCGGGCGGATGTCCCGGTTGAACCGGACCGTGGCGGGCAGGTCATCCGCCGGTGGCAAAAACCCAGGCACCAGTGCCAGCACGATGGAAAACGAGAAAATCATCCTGCACCTCCGGCGGGCGACGCGGGCCGCACCACCTCCAGCAACTCAATCGCCGGCTTGCCGTCACAATGCAACAGCGCCAGCCGGCCAAACAACCGTGTATCCGGGGGGTACTCTGCCCCCAATGCAAACCGTTCCCGGTCGATTGGCCGCGCCGGGTAGGAAAAAAGCGCCGTCCGCTCGACCCGCCTCAGCACCCCCTGATCGATCAGCAGGCGGCCCAGCGGGATCTTCTCCTCCAGAATCAAATCTCGCACTCGGTCTGGGACTTGGTCCAGGTGGATGCGCACCATCCCGAACAGGACCACGGTCCCTGTGCGCGCACCCTCCAGCAACAACTTGCGGCAGTAAACCTGCCCGATCCGACGGCTGGCAATGGCCCGCAGGGCCACCGGCTCTCCGTGGTGGGTCTCCAGGGTCACCGTCATGTGGTGATGGTGCACCAGAAGCGAGTGGGCAGGCTCGGGCACTTCCTCGGGTGAAAGCCAGCTTTCACCCAGGGATGGTTCCTCAGGAAATAGACCCAGCAGGCTGGCAAGCCCCACTCGGTAGGATGGCTCCGGGCCCATCGGCGGCCTCAGTCTTTGGACGGCGCCTTCCCAGGCGCCCAAGGGCGGGATCTTTTCACCGTGCCGGTCAGCCGACCGGTTGTGGCATGGCCAACACGGGCAGGGTGATCAGCGAGCTCTCGCGGACCGTTTCCTCTTCGGGGGCGTCGGCGCGCTGAAGCACCGAGTCCACCAGATAGTACATCAGCTCGCGGAGCGGCTGGGGCTCCACCTCGTCCGCCAGGGCCTCGGCCTTGGCGCGGAATTTTTCCAGCAGCTTTTCAGCCCGTTCGAACACACGGGCCTGCGAATACAGCGTGCGCACCCGCTCCACCACCGCGCCGCCGGAGGTTCCGGTTCGAATCAGCGCCAGCAATTCCCCGCCCTTCTCGGCGGGCAACGATTCCAGCGCCAACGCCAGCAGCAGGGTGGGGCGCGCCGCCAGCACATCCTGGCCGGCCACCAGCTTGTTGTCCTCGTCCGGCGTGAAGTCGTTCAGGTCATTGATGATCTGGAAGGCAATGCCCAGGTTCTTGCTGAACTCCGCCACCGTTTTGTCCAGGCGGGAAGCCTGTTCGGGATCTCCCCCCATCCGCACGCCGGCATACAGGGCGGCCTCGAAAGCCGGCGATGTTTTCAGCGCGTAAATGCGCAGCGCGTCCAGGGGCGACAGGGACTGGTCCGCCGCCTGTCGCCACAACAGTTCAGCCCCCTGCCCCTCGGCCAGTTTCACATGGGCGTCGGAAAAACGCGCCAGCAGGTCGGAGGCGACCTCCGGTCCGTGCGAAACCGCGTCGCGAGCCAGCAAGCGGTAACCCCAGCCCACCAGGTAGTCGCCGATGTTGATGGCCGGTCCGGTACCGATGCGCTTGTGCAGCGTCTCCTGGCCGTAGCGGTAGGCGTCGTCGTCCTCGATGTCATCGTGGATGAGTGAGGCCTTGTGAAATGCTTCAATGGCCAACGCCGCCCGCTTCACCGCGTCGGGGAAGGCCGGCGCCTCGCTAGCGCGGGTGGCCTCGCCCCCCTTCATGGCGTCGTAGGCTGCCAGGGTGATGAAAGGGCGCGAACGCTTGCCGCCGCGCTCCATCCATTCGTAGGCCAGGTCCTCGTTGCGCCCCAAGGTGCCCACACCCTTGCGGGACCGGCCGGCCAGCCGGGTCAACTCAGGCTCCTCGCAAACCCCGTGTGCGGCCCGCAGCAGATGGACATAGGTGCGCGGCTTCACGGCGGGTGGCGGGGTTTGGAGCTGGATCATCTCCATCACCAGATCGTCATCCACCGAGGTGCTTTTGCAGTTGCTGGAGAGCAGGGGCGTGGCGATGCACGGAATGCCCGCCAACAGGATCTTGTCGATCGCGCGTTCCAGCACATTCAAACACGCTACGCCGACAATCGCGTCCACATGGCCTGAAACAATGATCTTCAGCACGATCGGCGTGCCTTCGCTCACCAACACCTTGTAGCCGAGGTCCTCGGCCTTGCCCTTGAAGTCGGCCACCGAGCAGGCGCCGCATTTGCGGCAATCCAGGCCGAATTCGTCATAGTCGGCCGGGCAGCCTTCAGCATGCTTCAGGCAGTGGGGCAACAGCAGCAGCCGCCGGTTGAAAGGCACCGCCTGCACCTGTTCCCGCCAGAATTCGTTGGCGATCATCACCGCGGTGAAGCCGGTGTGCTCCAGCCCCAGGTCCAACCGCCGCAGAATCTCCTCCGCCATCACCTTGAGTTCATCCTTGGTGAAGGTTTGGGAGCGATCGAGGGTTGTCACAAACGCCTTGGCAGCTTCACGGATGCGGTCACGGTCGGCCCGAATCTGGGGAACCACCTTGATCTGTGCGGTTTTGGCCCGCGCTGAACCGGTGGAGGCCGACGGGGTCAGTCCATTGGCGAGGTGCGGCTTGCTGGCAATGCTGGACACGTTATCACCTCGGGCGGGAGGGCTCGTAAAACAAAATTTTAGTCGCGCTTCCCAGTCTAGTCACCCGGTGAATGAAAGACCGGCGTGCGCAAGGCTCGCCCCAAAGCGGAGATGCTGAAGATTATCGGGTATAGCTTCTCGAAATACCAGAGCCTGGCGAAATAAAAGCCGATGGGTGAAGCCTGACGGTGCCTTCCCTCCCGAATAGCCCGGCAAAGCCACCCCAAACCACGCCGGACCTGGCTGACCCCTTTCGCATGGGAGGCCGGGACCAGATCCACCAGGGCGGTCAGGGCCAGGGCGGTCTCCTCCACCTGACCTGCCACATCTCGGTCGCCCCCCCAGCTGCCATCCGCATTCTGAGCAGACAGCAAGTACTGCACCCCCTTGCGGGCTTCCACCAGGTCCACCAGGTCCAAATCGCGGTAGGCCAGCAGCACCCGCGCGGTGCCAAAGACCGGGTTGGCGTCGTTCTCCGCATCCTGATGGCCGAACCACAGGGGCAGCCACGAGCCATCCGGGCGCTGCTGGCGCGACAAATATTCCAACCCGCTCTCCACCAGCAGGCGAATCTCCACCCGCACCGATTCCAGCCGATGTTCGTGGGCGCTTTCACGGAAGGGTGCCACCGCCCGAATGGCATGCGCCGTCAAATCGGTCCCGCTGCGGTCAAATGGCAGCTTGCCCCACCCGCGGCAAAAGGTTGGCATGCCGCCGTCGCGGTTTTGCAGACCCCCCAGCCAGCCAATCCCCCGGGCAAGCCAGTCCCACCCCTCCCTGCCTTTTTCCCGTTCAGCCCCCAGCGCCCGCAGCGCAATCAGGGCACCGGGGGTGTCATCCGCGTCGGGCACACCGCCGGCCAGCGGCGTCCACGCCCATCCTCCGGGTTCGGCCCCCGTGAACGGATGGCGGCACCGGTGCTGCTGGTTCAGGAGGTAGTCGGTCAACTCCCCTTGGGCGTCCAGGGTCTCCAGCCGCCCCGCATCATCCAGCGCCTTGACTGCCAGACTGGTCACCCAAGTCGCCAGGTGCGTATCGATCGGCCAACTGCCATCCTCCCGGGCGCTGGCCCGCAAAAAGCCCAACCCCTTGGCCACCACCGGGTGCGACCGTTCCCCCGCCCCCGCCAGGCTCAGGGCCACGAAAGCGGTCAGCGGCGTGGCCTCCAGAAATCCGCCGTTTTCCGGCTGCAATCCGGTCAGCACCCGCAGGGCCGGCTTGGCGGCCAGGGAACGCACCCCCGACCACGGGTTGATGCTGGGCCGGTTGCGGTGGATACAAATCCCCATGCTGATCAGGGCGGGCAGCGCGTAGCTCACCACCGGCAGGCTGGCGAACCGGTACCACGACTGCGGCAGCACCGACAGTTCGTGCGGCAAACGCGGTACTTCGTTCCAATCCACCAGTCCGGCCAGCGCGCAAGTCGTCAGAATGGGCACCGAAAAAGTGCGGTCGGTCCCGTAATAATCGCGCACCGCCTTGGCCCAGTCCCGGGAATGGGCACCAGCCCGACGGGCCACCCAGTCCTGGCATCTGCCGTACGCCAGCGCATGCTTGTCAACGCTTTTGGTCAGTCGCCAGGCGCACAGGCACAGGATGCTGGTGGACAGGTTTGATTTGCTACGGACCGTATCCCCAAAGCCCCCGTCGGCGTTTTGGTTGGCCTGCAACCATTCCAGCCCGCGCTGGACCAAGCCCCAGTCCGAATGGTTGTCCCCGGCCCGACCGGCGTGGGCCAGCGCACTGACAGCCACCGCGGTGGACAATGCGCTGGAACACAATTCACCTTCCCAGTGCCCGAGCGGGTCGCGCGCGGCCAGCAAGTCCCCCAGGACCAGGTCAAAGGCTTCTGTCAGTTCCCGGGTCACGCTACCGCCCCTGTCATGCGAAAACCCCGGGAGCAAACGCTCCCGGGGTTTGAATTTTAGCCCTATTCGACCGTTTTCATCACGGCAGGAAAGGCTTGGCAAACACGTTCACCATCTCGTTGATGGTGGCCGCCGGCAGGCTGAAATTGGCCGAGGCGTGACCGGCTTCCAGGCTGATGGAGCCGCCGAAGAAAACGCTCTTGGCGTTCTTCACGTTCCCAAGGCCTTCAGGAATCGGCAGGGCGCCGCCGGCCACATCCTTCAGCACGTTCACGATCAGCGCACCATACTTCACCGGATCGACCATGAACACCAGCGTGGCGTCGTTGGGCAGGCTGGAGGCGATCACCTTGAAGCCGTCGGTGGATCCCACCGATCCGGTCCCCGCCATAGCCTTGGTCAGAAGGTCGCCGGCCTTGGCTTCGTCCGGGGCGGTGATTTGGAAGACCTTGCCATTGGCGCCGCCGATCCAAACCGTGATTTTCTCGCCGAGGAGCTGCTTCATGGCCTTGGTCATGCCCGCCTTCATTTCATCGGGCAAGCCTTCCTGGTTGCCCAGGCTTTCCAGATCGATTTCCATCTCGATCTTGGAGAACTTCATGCCGGAAAGCGTGGCGGCATCGGCGGTAACCTTGGGTTTGCCCTTGATGGGGGTTTTGCCCACAGGGCTGCTGAGGCTGCCCTGAACCGCATCGACCGCCGCCTTCACGGCGGCTGCGGCGTCTTCCACTTCGCGGACATCCACACCTACCAGGGGAATGCCGACCGCGGAAGCAGCCGAGCCGTTGCCAGTGGCGGCGATACCGGCTTCCAGGGCCTTGCCACCGTCCGGGGCAACCTTCTTGAGAAAGGGCAGAGCCGCCTTCATCAAGGTGGCATTATTCGTGGAGCCCATGTACATCATCTGGCCGGCGGGCAGGCTGCCGATCACTTTGTTGGAGGTGGGCTTCAGGCCTTCGAGGGCCTTGGAGGTGGATGAGCCGCTGCGCAGGGCGTTGTCCAGCCCCAGCACAATGCTCTCGGGCTTGAACTCGATGGTCCCCACCAGACCTTGGCTGTCTTCCAGGGCCTGGAAGGCGGGAGCGACCAGTTCCTTCACAACGGCGAACTGCTCGCGTTGCTCCTTCGGTATCTGCTCTTCCGCTTGCTTGATGCCGTCCTCAATCCGATTGCGGCCTTCCTTCACTTGGTCGGCATAGTCTTTGGCCAAACGGTCCAGCCCAACATGGAAGCCGATATCCGAGGCCAGCAGCTTGGCGGCCTGGGAGGTCTCCAGCTTGACGCCTTCGGTGGCGGAGAGGGCCTTCTTCAGGGTGTCACGGTCGTTGGAGACCACCGCGAATCCCTTGTGGTTGGCAACATAAAGGGTTTTGCCGCTATCCACCTCGTAGGCGGTGATTTCACCCTCTTTCTTGGCGCCCTTGCGCTCGTCATCCTTGAAGGCACCTTCGATAAACGCGTTGAAATTGTCCGCCTTCAGGAAGGCGACAGATTTCGGGTCACCATCCGCGCCGGGCTTGGGCAGCTCGGGAAGGGTGATGAAAATGGGGCCATTTTTGGCCAAGCCGCTGAAAGGCTTGCGGCCATCAATGCCGTCCTCGAAAGCCTGTTCGATGAAGGTCTTGGCAATGGCGGCCTGGTCGGGCACAGCCTTCTCAAGGTAGGCCAGAAGCCTGTCCTTGGTTCCCACCAAACCCTTCAGGTGGATGACCACTGCGGTGCCTGCCGGAACAACGGCCAGATCGCTGCCGGAGTCACCGGGAGCGACGGCCCAAACTGGCAGGGCAAAGGCCCCGGTTGCCAGCGAAAAAGCCAAAAACCCGCGGCGCATGGCGCGGGAGGCCTTGGTCTTCGCGGTGCGAAGGGTGTGGGAAAGTCGCTTCACTGCTTGGACTCCATCAGGCTGAAAAGGGCACTGCGGCCGACATGATGCTGGAAAAGGGATCCATCCCTGTGCCATATGACTGGACCAAAAAGCGGCGTTCAACGCCAGCACAATCGGCACAATCGGCATACCCAGTCCTACCAGTATAGGAGGCGGCAGGATTCAAAGCCCCCAGAAAACAAAGGCGGCTCAATCATTTGCAATTTAAATGAAAAATCAGTGAGCCCAGGCAAGCGGACGCAATCCCGGCTCGATATGCAGCAAAACTTGGCCATCTTGAAATAGCCGCACCACGCCCGTCGATTGGCTCACCGTGATGGCCACTGCCTTGGTCGCCTTGCTGACCGCCGCTGCGGCGGCATGGCGGGTGCCTAAACCCATTGACAGGGTGAAATCCTCGTCCGGCACCATCAGCCGCATGCAACCCGCCATGGCGATGCCGTCCTTGCTGATCAGGATCGCGCCCTCCAGGCGGGCCAAGTCCTTGATCTGCTCCCGCACTGCCGATAGCTTCACATCCCGCTCATTCTCCGGATAACCCCGGAACGGGTTGAAATTCATCGGCCGCGCCATTTCCATCACATTCCGGGAATCCCCCACGATAAACAGGGTCCCGGTGGGAAAATATTCACGGCCCTCTCTGCCGATCTCGGTGGCAAGTTCCACCACCGCGCTCAGGGTGGGCAAGGGCACCCTGGTTTCCAATCCCCTCAGTTCACGGGCGGTAAGCCGTTCCAGATGTTGGCCCAAAAGGACCAGGTGCATGGTGTCCAGTTGCGGCAAATCCCCGTCCGGGTCAGGAAAATTCCGGCACAGCACCAAAACCCTCGCCCCTGGATTCACCCATTCGTGACGGATCGCCTCCAGCAGCGCGATGCTCAAGCGTTCACGAATGCTGACGCCCGCGGTGGTGCTTTCCAGCACGCGCACATCCGGGAACTTTTCCCGCAGGACCAGCCGCTCCGGATGCGAGGCTACCGCTGTCAGCAGTGGTACATCCGGAAGCAGGGCCCGAACCTCCTCCCACTCCAGCGGCGTGTCAGCCAGCACCAAAACCGCGTCAGCTCCCAGGGGCCCAACCAGCCCCCGGGCACCGGCAACCAAGGCTGCTGCGGTTGGCGACAATTCCATCCAAAATATCCTCGTTTGCAGTGGTCCTGTTTTTCCCTGACGATTTGGAGCCGTTATGTTACCGGACAACACCGGCGGCGGCGAACGGTTTCATGGTGTTTTTGCCGCCTTTTTCAAACCAGCCTCTCCCAATCCATTTCACCCCGCGACCAACTTGAAAAATATGCATGTAAAACGTGCGCTAAAATAGGACCAGTGGGCTTCAGATAAATGGGGAGAGGAATCCGGAAACAATGGCAGGACGGGTGCTGGTGGCGATGAGCGGCGGGGTGGACAGTTCCGCCACGGCGCTGTTGTTGCGCCGCCAAGGTTATGAACTGGTGGGGTTGTTCATGCGCACCGGCGAGCACGGCTCCCCGGCGGAGGCGGCACCTTCCCGCAAGAAAGGCTGCTGCAGCGCGCTGGACGCCGGCGATGCACGCCGCGTGGCCGACCTGCTGGACATGCCCTTCCACGCGCTGGATTTTGAGGAGGATTTCGGGCGCATCGTCGATCGCTTTGTGGACGAATACAGGGCCGGCCGCACCCCCAACCCCTGTGTGGCCTGCAACAATTGGCTCAAATTCGGCCGCCTCGCCGAAATGGCGGACCGACTCGATTGCCAGTGGATCGCCACCGGTCACTACGCGCAGATCCTCCGTCCGGACGGATCCGGCCGCGCGGAGCTCCACCGCGGCCTGGACCCCGCCAAGGACCAGTCCTATGTCCTGCACGGCATCAAGCCGGCAGTGCTGGACCGGGTTTTGTTCCCGGTGGGCGGCATGCCCAAAAGCCAGGTGCGTGAAATCGCCCAGGAGGCCGGGTTGCCTGTCTTCGCCAAACCCGACAGTGTCGAGATCTGCTTCGTGCCCGACCAGGATCATGTCGGGCTGGTCAAGCGTCTCCGCCCCGGCCAATCGATCGGCGGCGAAATCATCGACACCGAGGGCAACCTTCTGGGCAGGCACGATGGGCTGGAGCGATTCACCATCGGCCAGCGCAAAGGATTGGGCCTGGGAGGTGGCAAGCCCCGTTATGTGCTGCAACTCATCCCAGCCGAAGGGACCGTGGTCGTGGGCGGTCGAGAGGAACGGGCGACCGTTTCGCTGGTATCCGACGATTTTTCATGGCTGGCCACGCAGCCGGACTCGACCGAATCCCTTTTAGCCCAATGCCGTTACCGCCAGGAACCGGTGGCCGCAAGCGCCGAGGTTTCCGCGGATGGGATCGTGCGGGTGATATTCACCGAGCCCCAGGGGGGCATCAGCCCTGGACAATCGGTGGTGCTCTACCGCGGCACCCGCGTTCTGGGCGGCGGCACAATCGACCGAACGGAACTGGCTGATTGAACAGGGCCCCGGGGGGGATCCCACCCCCCTTGGATCATTTTTTCCCCCTCAACCGCTCCTTGATCACCCTCAACTCCACCGCCTCGGGCCGTGCCTTGTAGAACGGATCGAGCGGATAGCAACCCGATACCAGCCCGTTGCGGGGCGCCGTTGTGCAGTCGCTCAGCGTGCGGCAAATCCGTTTGCGGTCTAGGGGATGGCCCTTTTCCAGATCCCGCGGTAGCGTCGGGTAGCTCAAGACCATGCGTCCCAACCCGACCATGTCGGTAAGGCCTGCCCGCACCACCGCCTGAGCCACCGGCCCCAGCCAGTCCTGCAGATACGAGTACCCTGAGCCCACCCAGACCATGCCGGGCACAAGGTTTTTCAGGTCGCCGGTCGCGCGGATCTGACGGGCCACTCCCGCCAGCGGTTCCTCAGGTGTCAGGTATCCATCTGAGGGAGGCTGCGCGGCGGGACGCTGCAGGTGCGGGTTGTAATAGGGGCTTGCTGCCGTGGTGCAAACCAGACGTACCCCCGCCTGGTGCGCCAGGCGCAGGAATTCCACCGGTTCTGCCAAGTCAAACCCAACACCCGTGCCATCCCCGCCAAAGGCGTATGGATAGGGCCCCGTCCATTCTTCCGGCACACCCACACCACCCGGTCCCTTGGTGTACGGCAGCGCGTCAAACATGCTCAGGCGGACACCCAGCCCCAAGCCGGGCGCCTTGGCCTTCAAGCCTTCTGCCACCTCGACAAGAAAGCGGGATCGATTTTCCAGCGATCCGCCAAAGCGCCCTGGCCGGTCCACAGCACCCAGCAACTCATGGCCCAGATAGCCATGGCAATGTTTGATATCCACAAAATCAAATCCGCAAGAGGCGGCCAGCACTCCCGCCGCGATGAAATCCTCAATCAAGCGGGCAAAGTCATCGTCCGTCATCAAATGGTGCGCGGAGCCACTGGCACTCCGCCGGTCGAGTAACGGGTGATGGTAGGCGATCCATGGTTCCAGTCGGCCCTCGGGGTTGGGCCGGGCCCATCGTCCTGAATGGGTTAGCTGCAAACCGATCACCGGGGTGGATTGCTCCCCCATCGCCTCGCGGTGGCCCGCCAACAGTTCCTCGCGAAGCGAAACTAAATGCCCGGCGGTGTCCTTATTCAAAACCAGTTGTCTGGGGTTGGCCCGGCCGTCATGACGCACGGCAACGGCTTCCCCGCCCCAGATCAACCCGGCACCGCTTGCGCCAAAATTACGCCAGCGCCTCCGGGTCAACTCGGTGGGGTGGCCTTCCGGCGTGCCATCCCAACCCTCCATGGGTAAGATCGCCCACCGGTTCCCAGCCGTGCCCGCCGCAGTGACCAAGGGCTGGGCCATGGCCCCACCCGGAGAGTAGGTATCATCCACCGGCAATTCAATTTTTTCGCGGGTGCAAAAGTCCCTCAACTGCCCGGCGTTCGCGACCGAGGCCAGCTTCAGAAAATCCCTGTGCGATTGGCTTCTGGGTGCGTCCATGGTGGTCACCGGGGATCACAGCAAGTCATCATTTCTTCCAGTTTTTCAGCGATGGGTCGCATCAGGTCCAGGTCGGTCCCGGGCCGCCTGGGGCAGGCCGGATGCACGCCCGGATGGGCAACCAGGCCTCTCAGATGAAGGAACTGGGCCGCCGAGTGCTTGTAAGCCGGAACCGGGTCGCGGAAAGTCAAAAACCCCAGGTACTGCAGCCAGTCATTCAAGGCGAAAAAATGCGGATTGCGTTCCCGCCAGAAGCTGTCGCGGAGGGCAAACGCCTCGGGATGGAACGCGCTCAATCCCAGCAGGTAGTCGCTGCCGTACATCACCATGTCGATCGCCAGGTCATTTCCGGTCAGCACCAGGAAATCCGGCCGGAAACAGTCGCGCAGTGCCAGACGGTCCCACTCGCGCATCCGGTCCAGGGAGGAATGTTTGGCCCCCAGACATTTGGGCAGGGTGAGCAGTTCCCGGTAAACATCCAGGCTGTAGATTTCGCCCGCGGAAGAAAACTGCTTGCCCAGTTCAAAGGCGATAAAACCACGGGGGCAATGGGTTCCCAGACCCCGGTAAGCCTCCACCAGTTCCCGCCCGCGCAATCCGGTCAAGCCATGGGACTGCATGATGACCGGAACACCCCCGGCCCGGTCTATCGCCGCGATCTCCTGGTGGTACGCCTCGGGCTGGAAGGGATCACCCGGACGGTCGGGCACACAGGCACCCGCCACAAATTTCCGCCCTTTGGCCAGGCCGGCACCGATTTTCAGGCCTTCCTGCCGCTCCGCGTGGGTCAGGAGCGGTCCGTATCCGGTGTCCATATTCAGGGCCGGAGTCAGCCCCGCCTCAAAGGTGCGATGCACCAGGCGCTCCAGGCCGGCCCAATCCGGCTTTCCCTCCAGGTCAAACGGCAGCAACACGGCTGACATGCCAACAATGACCCGACCGGGTTTCACGGGGGGAAGCCCTCCACCCGAAGGGCCTGATTTTTCAGGATTCATGGGACAGCACCTGAATCAAAGTTAGACTGATATTGAGAAATGCCTCGCGCCAGTTCATTGGCCGGGCTGTCATAATACCAGCCACCGGCCCCTCAAGGCCCTGCCAGATTACCCCGGAGTCTTTCATGCACCCCTTGGCCCACTTGGCCTCCATGGCCCTTGCTTTTGGATGGCTCGCGCCCCAGGAAAACCAAAATACTATCGGCGATGAAACCACACGCGAGGTGCGTGATCTGCAGGCCCGAATTGAAAAGGTCCGTGGGCTGAAATTCAAGGAACCAGTCCGGGTGGAGCGGGTCAGTCGCCCGGCCGGGGATGACCCGGGCAAGCAGGGCTATTACGACCCGGCCGCCAAACGGCTTGTCCTGTTCAGTGATGTGAAGGGTAGCTACCAGAAAGGTGTGCTCATCCATGAGCTGGCCCATGCCCTGCAGGACCAGCATTTCAACCTGCAAAAGCTGGGTGCCTCGCTGCACAAGGCTGATGAAAACAACGATGAGGCCCTCGCCCTTTCCGCCCTCATCGAGGGTGACGCCTCGCTGACCATGGTCGAGGTTCTCAAGGACGAGCAGCCAGCCGCCGGCAAAATGCTGGAAAGTAAGCTGGAAACCGCGCGCAACCTGAAAAATGCCTTCCTTTACGGCCAGGGCGGGCGCTACGTCCAAGCCCTCAAGGCAAAGGGTGGCTGGAAATCGGTCGACATGGCCTATTTCAACCCGCCATCCACCACCCGGGCCATTCTTGACCCGGGCACCCGCAAGGCAGGTATTAACCTCGGGTCCGGAAAGGTACGGGGCGCCTACGGATTGCTGGAAACCTTGGTGGCATGCCCTCAAACCAGGGAAAAGGCAATCTCCCTCGCCAAAACCTGGCGCGGCGATCGGGTGGAGGAAAAAAGCTGCTGCACCCAGTGGACCATCCTGCTCGACACAGCGGATGCCGCCGCCGAGGTCGCCGCCGCCCTGGCTGAAACCTCTGACCAAAAGCACCCGGACTGGAAACGCGAAAAAACCAAGGGCCTGGTCGCCTACTGGCTTGTTCCCAACAAGGGAAGTGCCGGCATCGCGCGCCATGGCCAAACGGTACTGCTGTTTGAGGATTTCAAGGCAACCGACCCCGCGCCTTGGGCGGCCCGGCTCCATCAGCCCCCGAAAATGAAGCTGCTGGCCGGTGCCAATCCCACGCCCCTCACCACCGGCCAGTTCCTCGACAAACTGCTTGCCGCCGACTTTGTCTGTGTGGGCGAGCGGCACGACAGCCTGCCAGAGCATCGGGCCCAGCTTTGGCTGCTCGACCTTCTGCACGCCGCCGACCCAAGCCTGGGGCTGGGGATGGAAGCCTTCCACCGTCCATTCCAGAAGCCTTTGGATGACCATAGCGAAAGCCTGATCGACGAGGCCGCCATGCTCGCCCAAACCGAATATGCCTCACGCTGGGGATATGCCTGGGAGCTCGATGGTCCCCTCATGCGCTATTGCCGCCAGCACAGCATGCCCGTGGCCGGGCTCAATATTCCGCGCGAACTCACCCGCCGGCTCAGCGCCGAGGGTTTCGAAAAACTAACCGAGAAGGAAAAACAGGACCTTGGCCCCATGGATTTCCAGGTCCATGAACATCGTTCCCACTGGCTGGAAAAGTTGGCCGTTATGCACGGAAACGGCACCGCCTCACCGGAGCGCAAGGAAAAAAGCTATCAAGTGATGGCGGCCTGGGATCACGGGATGGCATCTTCTGCGGCCCGCTTCAAAAAAGAGCGCGGCCTAGCCCGTTTGCTGATTATCGCCGGCGGGGGCCATGTGGAACGCCGGTTTGGTATCCCGGACCGGGTGGAAAAACTCTCCGGCGGCAAGGCCGTTGCCGTGCGTATTGTCCAGGCGGGTGAACCGCTGGAAGAAAAGGGCAAGCCCCTGGCCGACCTGACCATTCTTCTGGAGTGACCGGCTGGGATGTAAAGAGCCTGCGAGGAAATTTCACCACTGAAAAACCACAGTTTCTTCACATAAAACACACATTGGTTTGTTATCACTCACTGAGGGAATCCCGGTCCGCCGGGATCATCCCTTGGATTGGCCAACTTGGGTGACGCGTCTATGGCAGGTGGATCCTCAACGGCGTTTTCCCTCATCATGCAGGAAAGGTCACGCACCGGCCGCGGGCCCGACGGCGCGGTCCGCACCACCAAATTCGAGGTTCGGGACTGGAATTTCTGGTACGGGGCCAAGCAGGCCCTATACTCCATCAACCTGACCATTCCGGAACGCAGCGTGATGGCCCTCATCGGCCCCTCCGGCTGCGGCAAAAGCACTTTCCTGTGCAGCCTCAATCGCATGAACGACTTCGTGGACAACTCCCGCCACGAGGGTGTCGTTGCGCTGGACGGCCGGGACATCAACGGCCGGGATTTCGATCTGGTCTCGCTGCGGAGGCGGGTGGGCATGGTCTTCCAGAAGTCCAACCCGTTCCCCAAAAGCATTTTCGAGAATGTGATTTTCGGCCAAAGGGTCGCAGGCCAGAAGGACCGCCGGGTTCTCGAGGAAGTCTGCGAGCTTTGCCTGAAACGCGCCGCTCTCTGGAACGAGGTCAAGGACCGCCTGAACGACTCCGCCATGGCCCTTTCAGGGGGCCAGGCCCAACGGTTGTGCATCGCCCGGGCGCTGGCCACCAATCCCGAGGTGTTGCTGCTCGACGAACCCGCCAGCGCCCTCGACCCGGCCTCCACCGCCCGCATCGAAGACCTCATCTTCGAGCTGAAGGAAAACTACACCATCGTCATCGTCACCCACAAC
>DKBS01000139.1:33769-35366 GCA_002451275.1 Planctomycetaceae bacterium UBA6894
ACCCACAACATGCAGCAGGCAGCGCGTGTTTCCGACCAGACCGCCTTCTTCTTCGAGGGGCGGCTCATCGAGTACGGGCCTACGCAGCAGGTGTACACCCGCCCTTCCATGAAACAGACAGAGGACTACATCACGGGCCGCTTCGGCTGATTTTCATCCGGGCAGTTTCTAGGGAAAACTGATGTCCATCCACCTGCAACGCGACCTCGACAATCTGCAAAGGCTCATTCTCACCCTGGGCGGCCTGGTGGAAGCTGCCATTTTCAAGGCCATTCGCGCCCTGCGCGAACGCAATGTTGGCCTCGCCCAGGAGGTGGTGGAGGGCGATTCCCAGATCGACTCCGACGAAAACGCCATCACCGAGGAATGCCTGAAAATCCTTGCCCTGCACCAGCCGGTCGCCGGCGACCTGCGTCGTATCGCCACCGCCATGATGGCAGTGGTCGATCTCGAACGGATGGGGGATCTGGCGGAAGAAATCGCCGAGCGTGCGGTGCACATGTCCAGGCTGCAGTGCGGTCCGTTCCCGGATGGGATCGAAACCATGACCGACCTTGCCCTCACCATGGTCCGCCAGTCGCTGAACGCATTCGTTAATGGGGATGCGGACCTGGCCCGTCGTGTCATCCGGATGGATGACGCCGTCGATGATTACAACGACAAGCTGATATCCGAGATCACCAAGACCATGCGTTCCGCACCCGAGCTCATCGAGTGCGCCCTTTCCCAGTTCTCCGTTGTGCGCCATGTCGAACGCATCGCCGACCACGCCACCAACATCGCCGAGGATGTTTGTTACCAAGTGGAAGGCCAACTCATTCGCCACCAGCCCCGATAAGTTCCTGTTGTCCCAGCGCTAAATTTGCACGCCCAGGAAATCGCCGATGGCAACCCCGGACAAAAGCCCCGCCCCGCGGGAAGCCGAGAATCCTCCTGCCGAGATGGAATCTGTCCTCATCATCGAGGACGAGACCGCCCTTGCGGAAGGGCTGGCATACAACCTGCGTCGCGAGGGGTATGATGTCGCGCACGCCAGTGACGGCAAGACAGGCTTGGCCATGGCTCTCGCCTCACCTCCCGATGTTCTCCTTCTGGACATGATGCTGCCAGGTTTGACAGGCACGGAAATCCTGCGCGAATTGCGCATCAACGAGAAAACCAAAAATCTCGCGGTCATCATCCTTTCCGCCAAAAGTGAGGAAACCGACCAAGTGGTTGGTTTTTCATTGGGTGCGGATGATTATGTGACCAAACCGTTCAGTGTGAAGGTGCTTCTGGAACGGATCAAGGCTCTGAAACGGCGCAAGGAACAAGCGGAACCCGGCTCCCGGGGAGATAACCCGCTGGTCCATGGTTCCATCCGGATTGACCAGGTGCGTCACAAGGCATTCCTCAACGAGAAGGAACTCGATCTCACACCAACCGAATTTCGGCTGCTGCAGTGCCTGGTGGCGCAACCGGGGCGCGCTTTCACGCGCAGGCAATTGATGGAGGCTTCCATAGGAGATGGGGCCATCGTTCTTGAACGCACTATCGATGTGCATATCAAAACGCTGCGCCGCAAATTGGAAAATGATGACCTGGTGGAAACCGTTCG
>DKBS01000139.1:35593-35877 GCA_002451275.1 Planctomycetaceae bacterium UBA6894
GATGACCTGGTGGAAACCGTTCGCGGGGTGGGGTACCGATTGCAGGAATGATCCCCTCAGGCCGGATTCCTTGACCATCCATCACCTGCATCTGCTATCCGGTGCTACCAGGCAGGCCGCTTCTCTGGTGAATTTTGTCAAAACCAGTCGCCTCGGACGGTTTTAAGCAGGGATTCGGAATTCTTTGTGGGGGAAACCCTAGGGCCAACTTGACGAAGTGCCGGGTCGCCCTCTATCTATGGTATATCTGTTCCAAGCGGGCCCTGTCGTCTAGTGGCCTAGGA
>DKBS01000093.1 GCA_002451275.1 Planctomycetaceae bacterium UBA6894
CTGGGATTCGCTGGCATCCTGCCCTATGAGGTGAGCCTGCTGGCCGGCGGTTCCTTCGACACCCAGGTGAACTTCACCTCGGGCGGAAAGCTGGTGCTGGGAGACGACGCGGGGGACAGCTTTGTGTTCAAGGGCGGATTCAACGCAATCAGCCAGATGAACCAGGCTTCTGTCCAACTGGCGGGCGGATTCCAGACGACAGGCCGCCCGGTGCAGATCCAAAATCTGGTTCTGACCGGCAATAGCTCGGTCAGTACGTTCCTCGGCAGCACCTCCGGCAGCAGCATCCGTCTGCTGGATGTCCAGCTGATCAACGGGAAGACCCTGAGCCTTCAGGGCACCAGCGAGGCGCTTGCCGGTAACTCTTACCTGGACACCGGCTTGTTGCATGTGACCAAGGGATCCTTCACGATCGGCGGAGGTTCCAACACCTCGACCGCCATGTTCCACTTGGACGGAATTAGCCCAGTAACGCAATACGCCCAGATCCAGGCACCTGCCGTCACGGTTTCCCAAGCCGTTTTGGGTCTCGCTTTGAAGGATGGATACAAGCCGCCCCTCAATGGTTCCTTCCTGCTGGTGAACAACACCGGGACCCAGCCGATCACCGGGACCTTCGACGGTTTGCCCGAGGGGTCGATCCTGACTGTTGGCAAATACACCTTCAAGGTGAGCTATGTCGGCGGTGATGGCAACGACCTGGTTCTAACGAATGTGCGGGAGCCCTCGGGCCCGCAGGTTGCCCAGCCGTTCAACCTGGAAGCTGGCAGCGTGGTGGCCGGTGTGGGAAGCGGGACCCTGGAGATCCGTTCGGCTGATGGCCCGACCCAGTATGTGCAACCGTTCCCGGGGTATGCGGGGTCCTTGAATGCGACGACCGTGGACCGCACTGGGGACGGCATCGCCGACTCCATCGCTGTGATGGTGGCGGGTGGTGGGGCACCGCATGTGGTGATCATCGACGCGGCCACCGGCCGGATTGCCGACAGCTTTTACGCGTTCGCACCCGGGTTCCTGGGAGGCGGCACACTTGCTGCCGGCCTGGTGAACCTGAATGGGCGCCAGGAGTCGGTGGTGTTGATCGGTGCAGGTCCGGGAGCGGAGCCTTCGGTTTCGGTGTTCAACGCCTACGATTTCAGTTTTGAGAAGGCGTTTTATGCCTATGCCCAGTCCTACAGGGGAGGAGTGACGGTGGGGGTGACGAGCAGGGATCCGAACGGTTCTTCCCTGGTTATCACGGGCAGCGCGATCAATTCGCACGTGGTGCTATTCGACATCAACACCCCCTCAAACGCCCTGGCAAGCTGGTATGCGTTCGCCCCCTCCACCCTGCTTCAGCAAATGACGGTGGCGGGTGGTGACCTCAACAGCGACGGGTTCAGCGAGGTGTTGGTGGGAGCCGCCACGGGATGGCCAGCCTCGATCGCCGTGTTCAACACCCGGTCCCTGGTGAACCCGAATGATCCCAACCGCTACGCGGCGGAGAAAGCCTTTTACGCCTTCCCGCCCAACTCGCCGAACTTCACCACCGGGGTGCGTGTTGGCGTGAGCGATGTGAACAGGGACGGAAAGCTGGACGTGTTGGCCGGTTCGGGCCCCAATGTACCGGGTGTGCTGAACGCGATTGATTATGAAACCCTGGACTACCTGTTCTCGAATCCGATTCCAACCCTGCAGGGCGTGACGGTGGCCAGCAACCTGACGATCGCCCCGATGCCTTGATGCTGAACAGAATGATCGTCTGAAATGAGCAAGGCCCGCCGGATCGTCCGGCGGGCCTTGCGCTTAGAGACAACCAGTGCCGGACAGTCCGGGCGGGCGGTCAGTCTTTTTTGGTTTCCGGTAACGGGGTGGCTTTCGGGGTTTCTCCCGGGGGAGTGGCCGCAGGTCGATTGGCTGCATCATTGGCGCCGCCCCGGGTGCCCCGCTGGGTTTGTTTGCGGGGCAGAAGGTCGGGCAGGTTAGCCACCCTCAGGGCCGTGATGGCCATCACCTGCGAGCCCTGGATCAGGTCTTCCCAGCGGGCCTTGTCGAGCGTGTCGCTTTGGGTGTGGTGGGTCAGGTAGTATTCCGCCGGGTCCTGGTGGAAGGCGAAACCCGGGACGCCCGCGGCGGCGAAGGACAGGTGGTCGGTGCCCCCCTGGGTTCCCACCACCACTTCGGCCTTGAGTTCCTTGAGGATGGCCAGTTCCTTCTCGAGGACAGGTTTGGCCTCATCGAACCCCTGCAGCGGGATTTCTGTCACCCGGCCGGTTCCGGTGTCGTGCACCAGGGCCATGGTGGTTTTGGCCATTTCCTCCTTATGGCGTTTCACATATTCCTTGGACCCGTGCAGGCCCTGTTCCTCGCCGGTGAACAGCACAAAACGGATGGTGCGTTTGGGTCGGATGCCCTTCTTGGCCAGGGCGCCCAGAGCCCTTGCCGATTCCAGCACCACGCAGGTGCCCGTGCCGTTGTCGGTGGTTCCCTGACCCAGGTCCCAGGAATCGATGTGGGCGCCGATGACCACGAATTCATCGGGCTTTTCCGTGCCCCTGATCTCACCGACGGTGTTGAAGACGGTGACGGGACCCGGGATGGTTCTGGAGACGATTTCCACCTCCACCTGGGGGGCGGGAATATCCTTGCGGGAAGCGAGCCGATACAGCATCGCGTAGTGGTCGTGCGTGATGAACACGCCGGGAAGAGGTTCGTTGGCATCGGCCCGGTCGGCACCGCGCCAGGAACCTGTCATGTTGAGCAAGCCATGGGGTTTGCCGGAATCGGTGAGGATGCAGGCCGCGCCCTCTTTTTGTGCCATTTCAGTGATTTGCTGCCGCAGGCCCATGCCTCCGCCCTGGAAGGGGCCACGTCGGCCGGGACCGTTTGGGGTGTTTGGCGAGGGGTTGGCTGTGGGGGGATTAGTCGGTTGGTTGGCTGCGGGGGGAGACGCGGGAGGCGGGGCGGAACCGGAAGCTGGTGGGGT
>DKBS01000211.1:0-7557 GCA_002451275.1 Planctomycetaceae bacterium UBA6894
TGCCGCACCGGGAAACCGCGTGCATCTCCTTTTCCATCGCCTCAAAGCTCAAGGGAGGATCCAACTCGGGCACATTTTCCTCGTCCCGGAAGGAGCGGCATTCGAGCCAGCCGAACCAGTCCAGACGTTTCAGCAGCCGAACTGAGGCATGGCAAAAGGGGCATAAGCCGTCAAAAAGCACCAAAAGTTTGGTGCGGGGAAGGCCGGTATGGGGCTTTTGTTCCACTCCGGGTGCGTTGAGATATCGGGAGTGCATGGCTTACCCAGTCTCCTCCCTGGTCAGTTTCCGGGAAAATCCTTGGTCTTCAGCGAACAGGGGGCCAGCATTTCAGGGCAAAGCTTGCGGCCTGACCACTCATTCCATTGTACCCCTTGGTCCGGCCCGGGTGTGGTGCTTCCGGCCAATACCGTGTATTTTCAGAGCAAACCAGCCCGCGATACCCACCCTTCAGGCCTTCACGCTCGAGACCTTCTGATAGCACTGGATTAACGATGGAATCAAAAAAGTCCTGCCAGAACCTGCTGGCTGTAGATTTGGGTGCCGAAAGCGGCAGGCTGATTGCCGGAGCTTTTGACGGCGACACACTCGAAATCGAGGTGCTGCACCGGTTTCCCAATCGCCCGGTCCGTTTGCTCGACCGGTTGCACTGGGACCTGCTCGACCTGCACCGGGAAATCCTCAACGGACTGCGCATCGCTGGCCAAAAACTTGGCCAAATCACCTCCGTGGGCGTGGACACCTGGGGTGTGGACTTCGCCTTCCTGGGCAAGGACGGCGGCTTGCTGGGCAACCCGCGCCATTACCGCGACCCCCACACCGAAACCATCATGGATTCGGTTTTCCAGACCATTCCCAAGCGCGAACTCTACGCCCGGACCGGCATCCAGTTCATGCGCTTTAACAGCCTGTTCCAGTTGGCCGCCCTGAAGCGGGACCGGTCACCCCTGCTGGATGTGGCGGACCGCATGCTGTTCATGCCCGATGTTTTCCATTACCTGCTCAGCGGTGAGGCGGTGAACGAATACACCGATGCCAGCACCAGCCAGATGCTCCGGCCGGACACCCGGGCGTTTGACACCGATTTGCTCAGCCAACTCGGCTTGCCTACCGGTCTCACTCGGCAGGTCACCCTGCCGGGCACGGTGATCGGCAAGCTTGCCGAGGTGGTTCGCAAGGAAACCGGCGTGGGTGAATGTTCCGTGACAGTGCCTGCCACCCACGACACGGCCGCCGCCGTCGCGGCGGTTCCGGTGGACCGCGCCCGCTGCGCCAGCGGCAACTGGGCCTACCTGAGTTCGGGCACCTGGTCGCTGTTGGGCATGGAACTGGCCGTCCCCCGCACCGATGACGCTGCCTTTACCGCCAACGTCACCAACGAGGGCGGAGTGAACGGCACCATCCGCCTGTTGAAAAACATCATGGGACTGTGGCTGATCCAGGAATGCCGGCGGGCCTGGGAACGGGAAGGGCGGGAACTGGGGTACGAGGAACTCGTGCGCCTGGCCGCCGAGGCGGAGCCCTTCCACGCGCTGATCGACCCCGACTGCGCCGATTTCCTGCTGCCCCCGCACATGCCCAAGGCCTTCGCCGGATTCTGCGCCCGTACGGGCCAGCACGCTCCCGAAGGGCCCGGCCCGGTAGTGCGCTGCGCGATGGAAAGCCTGGCGCTGAAATACCGCATGGTGCTGCGCACGCTGGAAAAGGTCTCCGGTCACCGGGCCGAGGTGCTTCATGTGGTGGGCGGAGGCTGCCAGAACCGATTGCTGTGCCAGTTCACCGCAGACGCCTGCGGCATCCCGGTGGTTGCCGGTCCGGTGGAGGCCACGGCCATCGGCAACCTGCTGACGCAGGCCATGGGGGTGGGCTCGGTGAAAACCCTGGCAGACGCGCGCGAGGTGGTCCGTCGTTCCTTCGAGGTGCACACCTACGAACCCCGCAACACTGCCCAATGGGATGCCCAGTGGGATCGATTCCAATCGCTGGTGGGCCGTTGACACCAGCAGGCTGGCGTTCGCTGGAACCCCTGGGAGACCAGGGGGTACTCGCGCGATTTGACAGTGAGGAGGCGGCCTTGGCATGGGCCACCGCCGCCCGGAACTGCCTACCCCATGAGGTGGTTCCGGCCTACCGCACCGTCGCCGTCTTCGCGCCCTTGACCGATTGGGATTATGAAGGCCTTGCTGAAAAACTGGCCGGAATCCAGCCCGACACTGCCAAGATGCCAGGGCGGCTGCTGGAAATCCCCTGCTGCTACGAGCTGGGGCCTGATCTCGATGAAAGCGCCGATTCCCTGAAGATGCCCTCGCAGGAACTGGCGCGACTGCACAGCTCGGTACATTACCAGGTTTTCGCCATCGGTTTTGTCCCCGGTTTTCCCTACATGGGATGGCTGCCGGAAGGCGTTTCCGGCCTGGATCGGCTGGCGTCGCCGCGCACCAGGGTGCCGGCGGGTAGTATCGGCATCACCGGGCGCCAAACCGGTATCTACCCCACCGAAGTCCCGGGCGGCTGGCGACTCATCGGGCGAACCCCCTGCACTCTCTGCGACCTGACCGAGGGTAAAACGGGCTGGTTCGCCCTGCGCCCGGGCGACCGGGTCCGTTTCAGGCCGATCGATGCGGTTACTTTTGACCACATGACCGGGTGCCGCCCCACCCTTTTGGAGCCCGCGCCATGAGCAGGACCCGGTTGTTTGTCTATGGCACCCTCAAAAGGGGATTTGCCGCCCATCCTCTGCTGGAAGGGGCGGAGTTCCTGGGCGACTGCCAAACCGGACCGGGCAATTTCCTGCTGGATTGCGGCGATTATCCGGGCCTGGTCAGGCTGGCAGGTGGAGGAAAAGTGCGAGGGGAAATCTACGCCGTGGACGAAAAGGCGTTGGCCCTGCTGGATGACCACGAGGGCGTGCCCACCCTTTACACTCGTGAACCGATCACATTGGAAGACGGGGCAGAACCGGCCCAGGCCTATTTCTTCCAGGGCCCCATGGCGGGAAAAACGCTGATCAAAGACGGCGTTTGGAAATGACGCCGGTCAGCCCCCCGGGCATCCCGCCTCGATCCATGTTTCCAAAATCCCGTGGGCAGCCACCGCATCGCGCCGCGCCTTGCGCTGCGCGTGGCTCAGGCCTGCACCCCAGAGTTTTTTTTCAGCCAGCCGCGTGGTGTACGATTCGTCCGCATAGACCACCGGCAAGCCGGTAACCCCGGCCAACCAGGTTCCCAAAGCCCTCGCGCGCTCCGCGCTGGAACCTTCCTCGCCACCCGAGCGGATTGGCAGCCCCACCACCAGAAGGACCACCCGTTCCTCACGGACCAGTTCCTTCACCTTCACCGCGTCCCGTTCGGGGGTAGTGCGCTCCATCTGCGTGAGGGGAAACGAAAATTTCCGATCCGGATCGGAAATGGCGAAACCGATGCGGCGCTCCCCGGGGTCCACCGCCAGCACCTTGCCAGGCGGCGGGGGAGGGGGTACGCGCATCGGTTCGGAAGGGCTCACAGGTGCCGACCCAGGTCCCGGGCCTTCAATTGCTCGACGATCTGCTTCACATTGCTCTCCTCGTGCTTGCGGGCCACCAGCAGGCATTCGCCATCCTGGATGATGAGCAGATCCTCAACGCCCAGCGTGGTGACCAGGGTGTCGGGATGGGCGGAGATCACGCAGTTTTTCGTGCGGATCCCCAAGTGGCGGCCCTGCACGGTGTTGCCCTCGCCGTCCTGCGGGTGCAGGCGTTCCAGGGCCAGCCAACTGCCCACATCGTCCCAGTTGAACGGGGCGCGCAGCACCAGAACCTCGGGATGCTTTTCCAGCAGCGCGTAATCGACGCTGATCTTGTCCAGCGTTGGGAACACCCGCTCCAACACCGAGGGACGGACCGGCGTGTTCCATGCGGAGGCGATTTCGGTCACGCCCGCGTGCAGGGCCGGGCAGTGGGTGGCCAACGCCTGCAGCACCGTTTTCGCCTTCCAGACAAAAATGCCGGCGTTCCAGTAGTATTCCCCGGTCTGCACATATTCCTTGGCCACATCGGCCGGCGGTTTTTCCCGAAACGCGCGCACCTTGGAGGCCTCGACCCCCAGACGGGCGGGCATGGCGTCGCCCCGGTGGATGTAGCCGTAGCCCGTGGAGGGGAAGGAGGGCGGGATACCCAGCGTGACAAAGGCGCCGGGGTGCTCCTCCACCATCAGGCAGGCCGCGTGCAGCGCCTTGCGGAACGATGCCGCCGGCTCGATCACATGATCGGCCGGGCAGGTGATGAGGATGGCCTCCGGATCCTTGCGGTGCACCAAGGCTGCGGCCAGGCCCACGCATGGCGCGGTGTCACGGCCGGTGGGTTCGCCCACCACCTGATCTTCCTGTAATTCGGGCAGTTGCTCCAGCGTGCGCCCCACATGGTCGCGCGCGGTGATGACCAGCAGGTTTTTCGCCGGCACCAAGCCCTCCAGCCTTTGCGCGGTCTGCTGCAGCAGGGAACCCTGGCCCTGCAGGTTCAGGAACTGCTTGGGCAGTTTCTGCCGGCTGCGTGGCCAGAAACGGGTGCCGCCGCCGCCCGCCATGATGAGCCCGAACACCTTGTTGGCAGCCAATGGATTGTTGTCAGACATCTCAAACCTCCGTGTCCTTGTCAGTCATGAAGATCCGTTTCACAGGTTGTCGGGATCATCCAGCAGGTAAGGCTTGCCCTCGGCCGGCTCGGGCAACTGCAACCCGCGCAGGTCATCCGGTCCCAGGGCGACCAGCGGACTGATCTCCACCGGGACCAGGGGATTCCCCCGCTCATCCGCGGGGAAGCGGATATTGCGCCTGTCCAGCCACGCGGCCGCCAGGCGGGACTGGGCCAAACGCACGGTGGCGGGGCTGTCGGGTCCCGCGGAATTCTTCAGCGGGGCGAACTCACCCTCGTGCGTCACGCCCACCAGCAGCCAGCGCTCCGCCTGGGGTAGCGCGTCAAAGATGAATCGCTCAAATTTCAGGGCGTTTTCACGGTCCGGCTGAACGCGTTCACCGGTCCCCGGATCGATGTGGGGCACCTTTTTGCGGGCGATGTGGAACGGTAATCCGCCTTGCCCCGACCCCGATGCCACCCGCCGCAGGAAATCCACCGAGAAAAGGTGGATCGCGGGGCTGCCTGCCGCGAACCGCAAGGATCCGTCGGCAAGTCTCTGCTCCGCCATTTCCCTGGGCAGGTCCGAATACTCGACCAAATGGCAGCGGCCTGCCATGGAGACAAACACGCCCACCTTCTCGTCAGCCGAGCGTTTCGGCACGACCTTGCTCGATGCCTGGGACTCGGCTCGCAGGTGCCGGCCCAGAAAATTCGGATCGGCCACCTTCACTAAGGGATTGTCCACCTGGAAATAAAACACACTGCGGATGCCACGGTCCTGCATCCAGGCCAGGTGTCCCTGGTTTTCCAGCGCCGAAAGGCATCCGCCATGCCCGTCGGGCGCCAGGAACGGCTTGCCCGGCGCCTCCAGGAGCAGCTTGCCCGTGGCCAGGTCCACCGCGGGCATGGTGCCCTGTTGGAAGTAGAAAACCCGGTCCGGATCCAGCCCGAAATGCCCGTGGCTGGAAAAGAAATCGCGCGTGGGCCTATCCGTCGCCGGGCTGGTCATGATGAACAGGGGAGGGGTGACGCCATGGCGCTTTCCAAGTGCCAGCACCTTTTCGGCATGCACCTGGTAGAGCGTTTTGCCGGTCACCGGCGTGATGGGGAAGCACCCCTTGGGCAAGTCGCTGCCCAGCCGGCTCCCCTGGCCACCCGCCACCAGCACCACCGCCACCCGGCCCCTCTGAAGCGCCACCGATCCCAGCGCATCCAGGGCGGTGTCCGGTTCCTCCAACTGCACCACCGGCGCCTGGGCATCGACCAGATCGGGCAGCTTCGCCGGTTCGGCCCGCTTTTCATACAGGCCTCGCAGTTCCGCCCAGTTGAAGCCGGCCAGCGTGTCCACCAGGTATTGGCGACCGGCGGGGTCAAGCTGCTCCCACCCTGCGAGCAAATGCTGCTGACCTTGGCTTTTCAGTGTTTCAACCAGATCGGTGGAGGGAAGACTGTTCATGGTTTCACGCGGGAGGAATGAAACAGGTGGGACGAAACCCTTGCCAACAAGGTCTTTTCAGGAAATTTCGAAGGAGAGCCCATCGTGTGCGGGGGCAATCTCCGGGGGCAGCTCCCGGCACAGCTCATCATGGTCGAGATCATGGGAGATATGGGTGAGATACGTTTTCTTCGGGCGCACGCGGTCCACCACCTCCAGAGCCTCATCCAGGCTGAGATGGCCGGGGTGGGGTTTGCGCCGCAAACAACCCAGCACCAGAACATCCAGATCCTCCAGCAACCGCCACGAGGGGCGGGGAATCGATTTCACATCCGTGCAATAAGCCACATTCCGCACGCGGAAGCCATAGACATTGAAGTGCGCGTGTTCCAAAGGGATGGGAGTGATCGTCTCCCCCAAAGCCTCAAAGGGCCTTTCATCGATCCTCCGGATCGAAAGTTTCGGCACAAATCCCTGCCGGATGGAATCCGAACCCGGGCCAAAAGCGTAGCTGAAGGAGGAACGAAGCCGCACCTCGGTCTCGCTGTTGCAAAACAGCGGGACCGGCTCGCCGATCAGGAAGGGAATCGGCCGCAGATCATCCAAACCATGGATGTGGTCGGCGTGGTAATGGGTCAAAAGCACCGCATGAATCGCCGGTGTCGCCGCCCGGAGAAGCTGCAACCGCAGTTCGGGGGGAGTGTCAATCAAGAGGTTTCCACCCGCCAGCCGCATCAAAACCGCACAGCGGTATCGATGATTTTTCTGGTTGGTTGATGTGCAGACGGCACAGGAGCACCCTAGCATTGGTACGCCTGCCGATGTGCCTGTACCCAAAAAAGTGAACGACTGCATCAATCGAATACCAAGCAATTCTATTTAAAAATAAAATATAAAAAAGAAATACAAATATACACGAGTAGCCCGTATAGATTTATGTGCCTTTCCAAGCCCCTTCGAGTATACCAACGCCCTTCCGGAGCAACACGGACTTCCAAGCAGTCTGATTAAAGCGCCAGAAAGCCTGGAGATTCTGGGCAATTTGCAACATCTTGCAAATCTGGGTCCAGACCCCCTGCCGTTGCGCCCCTGCAAGGTGGCAGGTACCATGCAAGATTCATGGTCTTGGCCCGATTTCCCAAGGGGGAAGGCGCGCCGAGGCTTGTATCGTTTTATGTGGTTTCATGTTCGAGAGCCTGCAACGCACCCTGGGCGATGCCATCAAGCGCATGCGGGGCCGCGGTCGATTGACCGAGGCCAATATCCGCGAGGCGCTTGAGGAGGTTCGTATCGCCCTGCTGGATGCTGATGTGAACCATCAGGTCGCGCGGGATTTCCTCGACAGAGTCACCAAAAAAGCGGTTGGCCAAGAGGTTTTGCGCACCCTCGATCCGGGCGAGCAGATCCTCAAGATCCTCTACGACGAACTAGTTTCCCTGATGGGACCGGTGGACACCTCCCTGCCAAAACCCGGCAAGGACCGCCCCGCCGTGATCATGCTCTGCGGCCTGCAGG
>DKBS01000211.1:7786-22073 GCA_002451275.1 Planctomycetaceae bacterium UBA6894
GATCATGCTCTGCGGCCTGCAGGGCCAGGGCAAAACCACCTCTGCCGCCAAGCTGGCCCTCACCGCCCTCAACAAGGGCCGCAAGCCCATTCTGGTGGCTGCCGACCTGCAGCGCCCGGCAGCCATGGAACAGCTGAGAATCCTTGGCGAACAGCTGAACGTCCCCGTCCATATCGAGCCTGGCACCTACGACGAACGCGGCAACCGCACCGGCGGCCCCGGAGCCGTCGAGGTGTGTAAAAACGGCATCGCCCGCGCCAAGCAACTGCTGCGCGACCTGGTAATTCTCGACACCGCCGGGCGTCTCCATGTGGCTGAGATGCCCATGGAGGAACTGCGCCAGATAGACCGTGTGGTCCAGCCTGATCACGCTTACTTTGTCTGTGACGCCTTGACCGGCCAGGATGCCGTCAACAGCGCCAAAGCCTTCAACGACGCGCTCGAACTCAACGGTGTGATCCTCACCAAGATGGATGGCGATGCCCGGGGTGGTGCCGCCCTGTCGGTGAAGGAAGTCACCAAGGTACCCATCAAGTTCCTGGGCATGGGCGAGAAGCTCGACCGGCTGGAAGAGTTCCGGCCCGAGGGTTTGGCCCAGCGCATTCTCGGCCAGGGCGACATCCTTAGCCTGGTGGAGAAGGTCTCCCGCGTGCAGGCTGAGATCAGCGAGGAGGAGCGCCTTCGCCAGCAGAAAAAGCTGGAGAAGGGCACCTTCAGCCTCGACGATTTCCGCAAGCAGATGGAAATGCTGAAGAAAATGGGCTCGGCCAAGGATCTTCTGGCCAGCATGCCCGGCATGGGCAATATGATGCCCAGCGGTCAGGATCCCGACCAGAGCCTGCGCCGCATCCAGGGCATGATCGATGCCATGACCAAGGCAGAGCGCGCCGACCCGGACCTCATCGACTACAACCGCCGCCTCCGCATCGCCAAGGGCAGCGGCACCAAGGCCGAAGAGGTCAAGCAACTGCTCAACCAGTTCGAACAGGCCCGCGGCCTGATGAAGATGTTCGCCGGCCAGAGCATGTTCGAAAAAATCAAGGCGATGACCAATTTGGGCAAGATGGGCGCCTTCATGCCCGGTGCACGCATCGGGGCGAAGGGCGACACCGGGCATCGCAAGAGTCCCCGGGAGCGCGCCATGGAGCGGAAGAAGAAGAAAAAAGGATAGTTTTCTGTTTTGTTGATTCGGTTTGGGTCGATTTAGTTTTGTTTTCGTTTCGGTTGGTTCCGGTTTGCAAGGTTGGCCCGGCTTTCCGGGCGAAAGACGAGGTGATTTCGTGGCAGTTCGTATCCGCATGAAGCAGATGGGCCGCAAGCATCGGCACTATTACCGTATCGTGGCCATTGACCATCGCCAGCCGCGCGACGGTCGGGTCATCGAGGAGTTGGGCACCTATGACCCCCACTTCCCCGATTCCGAGCGTCAGGTGACCCTGGTCCCCTCGCGTCTGGAATACTGGATGAGCGTTGGTGCCAAACCCAGCGACCAGGTGACGGCCCTGATGGCCAAGCACATGGCGAAATTCAAGGAGCTCGAGGCTCAAAAGGCCGCGGCTCCCGCCGGCTGATCGGATGACTTCCGGCTCCGGTGCCACAACCATGCGCGTGGATGTGCTGACTCTTTTCCCGGGCATCTTCCAGGGTTATCTGGAGGAAAGCCTGGTGCGCAAGGCGCGCGACAAGGGCATCCTCGATATTCGGTTGTGGAACTGGCGTGACTGGGCCGAGGGCCCGCACAAGACCGTGGATGACCGCCCGTATGGTGGCGGTCCAGGCATGGTTCTGATGTGCGATCCGCTCTACAAGGCCGTGGAAGCTGTCCAGCGCGAGTCGGAATCGCCGGAAGGCAGGTTGGTGATGCTCACCCCGTCCGGTGAGCGCCTCACCCAGGCGAGGGTGGCCGAATTGTCGGCCGAAAAGCGTCTGGTACTTCTGTGCGGCAGGTACGAGGGGTTTGACGAGCGGGTTCGGCAGGGATTGAAACCGCTCGAGATCTCGGTGGGAGATTTCATTTGCAACGGGGGCGAGGCCCCAGCCATGGTCTTGATCGATGCCGTGGCCAGGTTGCTGCCGGGCTTTCTGGGTGACCCCAAGAGCGCGGAGGAGGAATCCCACAGCGTTCCGGGCCTTTTGGAGTATCCCCACTACACCCGTCCGCGGGTGTACCGGGGGATGGAAACACCGCAGGTGCTGCTGGATGGCAACCACGAGGCGATCCGCCGCTGGAGGCACCAGAAAGCCCTGGAGCGGAGCGCAAATCAGGCTGGTGGAACGGATTGACTCACGAAGGACACTTGTTCGAGAAACCGGACCGAATCGATTGTTGAGTCAGATGAATTGGGATTATGTTTGAGGAGTGACAGACCATGAAAAACGCGTTGATGAAGCTGGTGGAAGACAAGATCACCTCCACCGCCCAAGCTGCCCGCGAAAAGGCCAAGGGTGACGTGAAGCACCCCGATTTCCAGGTGGGTGACACCGTTGATGTGTACCTGCGCATCCTGGAAGGCGAGAAGGAACGCAACCAGACCTTCACCGGTGTGGTGATTTCCAAGACCGGCCACGGCGGCACCGAGGCCTTCACCGTGCGCCGTATCGTTCAGGGCGAAGGTGTCGAGCGTATTTTCCCGCTCCACAGCCCCCTGATTAGCAAGATCGATGTGAAGCGCACCGGCGTTGTCCGTCGGGCCAAGCTCTATTACCTGCGCAAGCGCGTGGGCAAGGCCACCCGTCTGCGCGAGCGCAAGGCCAAGGCCTGATCCGCCCCGTGGCGGCGCCAAGCCAGCCTTCCGAAGAAACACCCACCCGCCGTCCCTGGTGGCGGCGCTGGTGGGGTGATCGTTCTGAGCGCCATGCCTGGAAATGGGCACGCCGGAAGGGTTGGCGTATCGTCGCCCGCAACGCCAGTTGCCTTATTGGCGAGATTGACCTGGTGGCCCTGGATGGCCGCACCCTGGTGGTGGCGGAGGTGCGTTCCCGCCAGGCGGGCCACCCCGAGGATGCGGCTCGTTCGGTCGATTCTGACAAGCAGCGCCGGGTCAGTCGCATGGCCCTTTGGTTCCGCAAAAAACACCGTCTGCAAGCCTTGCCCCTGCGCTTTGATGTCTTGGCCATCATCTGGCCTGAAAACGGCACTCCCACCCTGGAACATCACGAAAACGCCTTTGCCCTGGCCGTGCGCGGCGGCATGGACGGCTGAGCCATGGAGTTGCCCCCTGCCTCCTTCTGGCCAGACCTGATCCGGCTACCGGATACCGGGCCCCGGGACGGGGAAGTGTGGGTGTGGTCGTTCCCGACCACGGGCGGTCCGTTCCTGCCGCGCCTGGAAGCCCTGCTTAATGATCAGGAAGCCCAGCGCGCCAACCGGCTGCGCTCCAATCGGGCCCAAGCCGAGTTTGTCAGCGGGCGCGGACTGCTGCGGCTCGTGTTGGGTCGATTGCTGAATTGCCCGCCTCAGGCGGTGCGACTCTCCACCACCGGGAATGGCAAGCCTGTGCTGGCCCCGGACCATTCCAACGCCCCACTCCACTTCAACATCGCCCACTCGCACGGCATGGGCCTGCTGGCCCTTGCCGGTCATGCCGAGCTGGGAGTGGACATCGAAAAAGTTCGACCGGTGGGCGACCAGGATTCTCTGGCCCGCCGCTATTTTCACCCCAACGAGGTTCAGCACCTGGAAGGCTTGTCAGGGGAGGTGGAACGGAGGCTGGCCTTTTTCCATGCTTGGACGCGCAAGGAAGCCTTCCTCAAGGCCACCGCCACGGGGATTGGCTTTGGCCTGGACCGGGTGGAGGTCACCCTGGGAGCAGAAGTTCCGGCCCGTCTCGTCTGCATCGACAATAGCGAGGAAAACGCGCGGGGCTGGACGCTGCAACACCTGGAACCATCCAACGGCTGGATGGCCGCACTAGCCCTGAAGGCTCCCTGCTCCCGCCTGGTCACCGGGCATGCCCGGCTGGATCAATTGACCGGATGAATCACTTGGAACCGGGCTTGGGTTTCGACTGGGGCTCGGGTGACTTGGCATCGAGACGGGCAACGGTTTCAGCCAGCACATCGGCCTTGTCCTGCTGGCGAAGGTTGTTGGCCTGGGCCTCGGGAAGCCCGGCCTTGATCAGCGCGGGAACGATCTGATCCCATATTTTCTGGCGTTTTTTGCCCTCAGCCAGATACAGGTCACCCACCAGCTCGGCCACCCGCTGCAGGCCCATCGTTTCCTTGTTGTCGTAGAAGCGCTTGATGATGCCTTGCTGATAACGCGAGTAGTCTTCCATGCCCATTGAACACATCCTCGTATGGAAGGAAGGCGCTTGAAAACCAATATATGCTAACATATCAAGCGTATAGCGGCCTTTTCGGACGCTTGAGGGACGACCGCCTGAACAATCTTTACACTACTCCTTACCTCTCCGCCATTTTGTTGGCGTTTTATTCAGCCTTTTTTCCGGCTCCCTTTACCCGGAGACACTCGAATGCGGGCGGTGGTGCAGCGTGTGCGACACGCCCGGGTGGACGTGGGCGGTGAAACCGTGGGCAAAATCGGTCCCGGTTTGCTGATTTTGCTGGGTGTCGGAACCGGGGACGGGCACCGGGAATGTGTTTGGTTGGCCGACAGAGTGGCAAAACTGCGGATTTTCCCGGATGATGCCGGGAAGATGAATCTTGATGTCCGGACAGTGGGCGGGTCGGTTCTGGTGGTCAGCCAATTCACCCTATATGGCGATTGCACCAGCGGCCGCAGGCCCGGTTTCAGCCAGGCAGCCCGCCCGGAGGTGGCTAGCCCGCTGGTGAACCAGTTCGTGGAAGAACTGGTGGCGCTTGGGGTACCAGTGGCGACCGGGCGTTTCGGAGCGGACATGCAGGTGGAATTGGTTAATGACGGCCCTGTGACCCTGATCATGGATACCCCGTTAAAAACGAGTGGCAACACGCCTGTTGAAGGAGAACTACCCAAGCCATGAACCAGATTTTCCGGACCAAGTCGCTCGAACATGTGATGGCGGAGACCGAAACCGAGGGGGGTGAACGCCTGAAACGGGTGCTGGGCCCCTGGTCCCTCACTGCGCTGGGAATCGGGGCCATCATCGGCACGGGGATCTTCGTGCTGGTGGGGCAGGCCGCGCGTGACATCACCGGTCCCTCGCTGATGCTTTCCTTTGTGGTGGCAGGGTTGGCCTGCATCTTCGCGGCGCTTTGCTACGCCGAGTTCGCCTCCATGGCGCCGGTGGCCGGCAGCGCCTACACCTACGCTTATTTGACGCTGGGCGAACTGATGGCCTGGGTCATCGGCTGGGATCTGGTGCTGGAATACGCGGTGGCCAGTTGCACCGTCGCGCACGGTTGGTCGAAATACCTGGGAAAACTTCTGGCCATGATGGGAATGGCCGTGCCCGGGGTTGTGCATGAGGCCCCCTTCAGCCTCCACCCGAACACGGGTGAGGTGATTGTGGGCCATGTGGAAAAACTAAAGGATGACCAAGGCAACGACAGGAAGATCAAGGAAGTAGACGCCTCCGGCAAGGAACGCGAAATCTTCGACCTGAAGAAGGACGCCTCCGGCAAGGAAGTGGTGACCCACACCTACCTGGATTTGCCGGCCGCGCTGGTCGCCATTGCCATCACGGCGATCCTGGTGAAGGGCATCAAGGAGAGCGCCGGATTCAACGCCTTGATGGTGGGGATCAAGGTGAGCGTGGTGCTGTTGGTGATCGGTGTGGGGGCCCATTATGTGGACCCGAAAAACTGGGAAAATTTCGCTCCCTATGGGTATGGCGGACTGAGCTTCTTCGGCCATGTGGTTTGGGGTGAATTGCGCCCGAACGGCTTGCCCCGCGGAATGCTGGCGGGCGCGGCCATGATCTTCTTCGCATATTTGGGTTTTGACGCCGTTTCCACCAACGCCGAGGAAGCCAAGAACCCGAAGCGCGACCTGCCCATCGGCATCATCGGGTCGCTGTTGATTTGCACCATTTTGTACATCGCCGTCGCCGGGGTGCTGACGGGCATGGTTCCCTTCGGCCAGATCGACAAGGACGCCCCGGTCGCGGACGCTTTCGCCCGCTTGAACATGCCGTGGTTCACCGCCCTGATCATCATCGGCGCGGTGACCGGCATCACGTCGGTCCTGCTGGTGATGATGCTGGGCCAGGCCCGCATTTTCCTGGCGATGGCCCGCGACGGTCTGCTGCCCAAGGCGCTCACCGCCGTGCACCCCAAGTTCAAGACTCCGTGGTGGGCCACCCTGCTCACGGGCCTGTTGGTCGCGCTGGGCGGCAGCCTGCTTCCCCTGGACATTCTTGCGGACCTGACAAGCATAGGCACCCTGTTCGCCTTTGTGGTGGTCTGCGCCGCCGTGCTGGTGCTGAGGATCACCAAGCCCGAGATGGAGCGGCCCTTCAAGGCTCCGCTGGGCATCGCCACACCCATCATTGGCATCGCCCTTTGCCTGCTGCTGATGTTCTCGCTGAGCTGGGAAAACTGGGCTCGTCTGATCATCTGGCTTCTGGTTGGCATGTGCATCTACTTCGGGTATGGCGCATGGCACAGCAAGCTGCGGAACCTGCCCGGCAAATGAGCCGGCAGGGCACCGAGGCCTCAATCGGCTTGTTTTTCCCCGTGATGTTGGTGGCGGGGAACCTGTTCATCGTGATCAACATCCTTTTCGTGTTCGCACTGGGCTGGTGGAGCCTCCCGCTGATCGCGGTGGAAGCCCTGGCGGGGCTGGGCGCGACACTTGTGTACCGGCTACGACACGGCAAACCGCCCGAGGAAAACCATCCGTGAGCACAAGCCAACCAGCCACAACGGCCAATCAGCACCTGACGGAGGACGGTTTCCACCGGCGCATCGGCCTGTTCACCGCCACCATGCTGGTGGCGGGCAACATGGTGGGCTCGGGCATTTTCATCGTTTCCGCGGACATGGCGCGTGATGTTGGCGGGGCAGGCTGGCTACTTGTGCTCTGGTTAATCACCGGTGTGATGACCGTGCTGGGCGGCTTGTGCTACGCGGAGCTGGCCAGCGCCATGCCCAAGGCGGGCGGGCAGTATCTCTTCCTCAAGGAGGCATTCAGCCCACTCTGGGGATTCCTGTACGGCTGGAGCGCTTTTACGGTCATCCAGTGCGGCTCGATCGCCGCGGTCGCCGTCGCGTTCACAAAATTCCTGGGCGTACTGTTCCCGGCACTTGGCACAGGGGGCGAGGCCACCCTGCTTCAGGTCCCGATGGCGATCCATATCCCGCTGCAGCTTCCCTGGATGCCCGAAGCGGTCACCATCTTCGAGCGCGAGCACTTCACCATCTCCACCGGCCAGCTCATCGCCACGGGGGTGATCATCCTCCTGACCTTCATCAACTGCCTGGGCGTGGCCAGCGGAGCCCTGGTGCAAAACATCTTCACGGTGGCCAAACTGTTTGCTCTGGGATTGGTGATTTGCATGGGGCTGGGTGTGGCCCTGGATTGGTCGGTGGTTCGGCAGAACCTCGACAGCGCCTGGACACCCGCGCTCGAAACCGAAAGAGTCTCACGCACCGTGAAGCTGACAGACCTGGCGCCCACGCTGGCGTTTGTGCTCGTGGCCGGGGCGGCCATGGTGGGCTCGCTGTTCTCAGCGGACGCCTGGGCCAATGTCACCCTGACCGCCGGTGAGGTGAAAAACCCCGAGCGGAACATGCCCCTCAGCCTGGTGCTGGGGACCTGCATGGTGATTGGTCTCTACATCCTCTGCAACCTCGCCTACCTGGCGGTATTGCCCGTCCAGGGCGATCAGGCGCTCGCAGATGACCTGAAAAAACAGGCCAATGTGGAGCCGAAGGAGACCAGCAAAATCTACCGGGGCATGGCACGGGAACTGGGCATCAGCCAGGCGCAGGATGACCGAGTGGGCACCGCGGTGATGGATGTGGCTTCCCCCGGCTGGGGCCGTGTGGTCATGGCGCTTGGGATCATGATCAGCACCTTCGGCTGCGTGAACGGCATGATTCTGGTGACTGCGCGGCTCTATTACGCCATGGCCCGAGACCGTCTCTTTTTCCGTGTCGCTGGCACCCTGAACCAGCGCGGCGTGCCTCAGGCTTCCCTCATCATGCAGGGGGTGTGGTCGATTGTTCTCGTCTTCAGCGGCACCTACAGCGAACTCTTGGACTATGTGATCTTCGCGTCGCTGCTGTTCTACGCCCTCACCGTGGCCGGACTGATGGTGCTGCGCCGGAAGCGGCCCGACCTGCACCGTCCCTACAAGGTTCCGTTCTACCCCGTGGTGCCCATCCTGTACGGCCTGCTGTGCCTGGCCCTGATGTTCATTCTGCTGGTGGTCCGTCCCGAATACACCTGGCCCGGACTCATCCTGGTGGCGCTGGGCATCCCGGTGTACTACCTATGGAAACTGATCCCGGGCCGCGCGATCGGTCCAACCGTCTGAACCGGCCAAAAAAAGGCGTTTTGCAGCTGGTGATATATCTTGTCCGGGCCCCCGCCGTTGACAATCGCCAAGCACCCCCGGGACAATGATGCGTTGTGCCCACTCACACCGTGCCCGGGGGATTCCCACGCGTGTCGGTTTCATCGGTTTCAGGTTCAAGAACCGGCGCCAAGGATGGGCCCCTGTTGCTTTTGGCCATCACGCTGGTGGGGATCGTCTGCATCCCCCTGTGGCTGGGCCGTCACGGGATGGAAGACCTTTCCGAAGGCGGCAAGTGGAACAACGAGCGCCTGTCGCGTTTGCTTCTGGGCCCCGAGCAGATCATCTGCTACATGGCGTTTGTCTGGGCGCTGTTCCTGCTATTGGCGCGCTGGCTCGAGGTACGCCAGCAACGCCGGGCCTTCGCGGTGGACTGGCTGCCCACCGAGCCCGGCATCCGCATCCTGCCGGAAGACGCCTACGACCTGCTGCGCCGCACCGAGCAGCGCATGGCGCGCCATGGCCAAAGCTTACTGGGAAACATGTTGCGCCTCGCCCTGACCAAGTTCGCGGCCAGCCGCTCCGGCCGGGATGTGGGCGAGACCGTCCGCGCCCAGGCAGAAACCGACCTGGGCCGGTATGTTTCCGGCATGGCCACCGTCCACTACCTGGCCTGGGCTCTGCCGGCGATCGGTTTTTTGGGGACGGTCCGCGGCCTGGCGAGCGCCTTGTCCTTGGGCGGACTTTCCGGGCAGGACGTCAGCGAAATCGGCAACCGGCTGAATGAGGCGACACGCCACCTGAATGTCGCGTTTGACTGCACATTGGTCGCCTTGGGCCTGAGCGTGGTGCTGATGTTCCTGCTGCACGCGGTGCAGCGCGACCAGGAGGAGGTGGTGCTCGACTCCCAGCAGTATTGCCTCGAGTACCTGGTGACCCGCCTGTACGAATCCGAAAGCGGCGAAAGGCAGGGCGGGGGACTGCCCTGGGAATCCGCCGCCAAGACCCTCTGACCCGCCCGCCGCCGTTTCTCCGGGATAGATGCATGCACGAGGCCGCGCTGGAACTGGATGGAAACCGCGCGCGCGTCCGTTGGACCGCGCCCGGTCAGGTCACTGTTCCGGTGCTTACCCACTCGGGTCGTGAAAGCTGGCCGGTGCTCGTGGCCGATGGCGGAAGGACCATCCTCACCGACGAGGAAGCCCTGGAACTGGCCCGAACCGATCCTTCCAGGGTGCTGGGGGATTTCCTGCATGGTCTGGGTACCACCCGCCAGTTCACCGCCGGCAACCTCGCTCTCGACTCGGCCGAGGCACTGCGCCAGTTGCTGCAGGCGATCAAGCGCCGCCAGCCGCCGCTTGTGGAAACCGCCTTGGGTTATCCCGCCTACCTCGATGACGCCGCCGCGACCGAAGCGGCCCGCGCGGCCGACCTGGCCGGATGGCGCGTGCAGGTTGCAGTCCCCTCGGCCCTGGCCTGGTGGGCGGCGGCCAGGGCACTGCCAGGATTGCCTGGCAACCGTTTGGCCCTGCGCAGACGGTGGTGGCTGGTGGTGGAGGCGGACAACCACGGGGTCAGCCTCACCGGGGTGCGGGTTGAGGGCGAGCATGGCGTAGTGGCCCTGCGCCGGACCATCCGCCAACTCGGCGGTCGCGTCTGGCTCAACCGTGTGCAGGCGGGATTGGCGGACGCCGTCATCCGCCGATGTCGCCGCGATCCCCGCGCGCTGGCCGAGACATGCCATGTGCTGGCAGCACGGGTGGGGGAGATGGCCTCCCAGGAAATCCCCTACCAGACACCCGGCTGGGTGGAATTGACCGGGAAGGGCTGGGGTTGTCGGCTGAAGCCCACCGAGCGCGATGTGGCCCAGTGGTGCACGCCCGTGGTGGGCCAGTTGGCCCGGGAGGTTGAAAACTGGCGACCCCGACTCGATGAGCTGGGATCCCCGGGGGGCCTGGTTTTGGCGCCCGGAGCCCGGCTGCCCTCGGTGGAACGATGGGCCAGCGACTGGACGGAACGCCTGGGTGTGCCTCTGGCGTTGCCACCGGAGCAGGCCTGTTGCGACACCCTGCTATTGTGGCTGCAGGCCACCCGGCAGGGAAAAATCGCGCCCGGACTCTGGAGGCAGGCCACCGCACCCCAGTTGGCGCCGCCCATGGCACCCCCCGCCGAAGAATCGCTGCCGGAAGAGGTGGCCAGAACCAAGCGAAGCGGCTACTTCGAGGACATCAGCGATCTGAATCTAGCTGGCTTTGGCTCCGGCCCGGAGGGCTGACCCATGCGACTGCGCCACAAGCTGCCGAATGTGTTCGGCCTGTACATGGTGGATGTGCTCTGCTGCTCGCTGGGCTGCGTCATTTTGCTTTGGCTGTTCAACGACTACAAAAGCACCCTGCTCAATCAGGATCTGGAGGCCAAGGGCAGGGAGCTGGCCAGGCTCACCGAGGAACAGCGCGAACGGTCCAAGGAATTGGCCACGGCCCGCGAGGCGCTCGCGCGGCGCGAGGCGGAGGCGAAAAAACTCGCCACAGAGCTGGACGACCGCCAGAAGGAGCTGGAAAAGCTGGGTGGCGACCTGTTCGCGCTGAATGACCGCCTGCGCAAGGAGCGCGCGACCCGCGATGCGCTGGAAAAAGACCTGGGGACCACCCGGGCGGCACTGAAGGCCGAGGAGGGATTGAACGCCCAGTCCCGAGCGACCATCGCGTCCGACGCGAAGCGGATGGCCGAGTTGAAGGCCGAATTGCAAACGCGCCTGGCTCTTCTGACCGCGCGTGACCTGGAAATGGCCACCCTACGGGTCCGGAAGGATGAGTTGGAGGAGCAAAGCAGGCTGGGCCGCGAACAAAACAAGGAGTTGGAGGCCAAGTTGGCTCTTGCTAGGGTCGAGGCGGAAAAACGGGGCAGGGAACTTGCCGAAGGCATGGCCGCCAGGGACAAAACAGAAAAGGCGCTCACCCTCACCGCGGAAAAAATGGCCGCGCTGGAGAAGATGCTGGCAGCGGCCGACGCCGCGCGCGGCAAGTCTGAAAAATCCCGCGAGGAAACCGAACGAGCCCTTGCCAGCACCATGGCTTCGCGGGCAAAGGCGGACAAGGCCCTTGATGAGAAAATCGAGCGCATGGAAAACCTGGAGGCTTCCCTGGCCAGGGAGGCCCGTCTGCGCAAGGAGGCCGAAACGGCGCGCGTGACCCTGGAAAAGCAGCTCCAGGCCAACGCGCTGGAAATGAACAAACAAAAGAACCGCGCCGAAAGCCGTTTCGAGGGGATCGACCTCACCGGCCGGAAAGTCTGCTTCGTGGTGGACACCTCCGGCAGCATGGTTTTGTTGGATGCCAACACCCCGGCCGACCAGAAGTGGAACGAGGTGGGGCGAGTGCTGGGCCGGTTGATGGACAGCCTGCCGGAATTGGAGAGTTACCAGGTGCTGGTTTTTGCCGAGGAGGCCCGCTGGCTGTTCAACGACTCGGGTTGGCGCAAGTATGATCCCGCCAAAAGTTCCACCGAGGTGCGGGAGGCCCTGGGCCGCATCAATCCCCGGGGGGGGACCAACCTGCATCAGGCTTTTGAGATGGCTTTCAAGCTCCGTGCCGAAGGATTGGAAACCGTCTACCTGCTTTCCGACGGGTTGCCCAACCAAGGCCCGGGCCTCACGATCACCCAGGAACGCACGCTGGCTGAAAGCCAGCGTGGCGAAATACTCGGCCGCTACATTCGCCAGGAGTTGGCGGACAAGTGGAACCAGGCACCCAAAACCGATGCCCCGCGGCCGGTGCGCATCCACACGGTTGGTTTCTTTTACGAAAGCCCCGATCTGGGTTCGTTCCTGTGGGCCCTGGCCCGGGAGAACCGCGGTCGTTTCGTGGGGATGAGCAGCCCCTGAAAAACCAACTGCGCGCCGGGAAATGAGCCGCAAGCCCCTTGGGAAGCTCATCCCGGCAGGCTTTGGCCCGGTTAACCCGATCGCTTGCCCGACTTCTTGTTGCTGTTTTTGCTGGAAGCGGACACACCATTGGAACGGTGGGTTCCGTTGGAAACACCATTGGAACGGTGGGTTCCGTTGGAAACGCCGTTGGATCGGCTGTTTTTTTTGGCCTTCTTCTTCACCCGGGGCCCGCGGGGGCGAAACTCCGACATGCGGTCAAACGGGATGGTGGCACCATCGGGCAGGTTGGCGGCGAGCACTTTGACGATTTTCGGCCAAACCTTGGCCCTCTGCAGGGCGCGTACCCGACGCCAGCAAGTCATGCCGGTACCCCACCCCAGTTCCAGGGGCAGGTCTTCCCAGGAAACCCCCATCCGCAGCACATACAAAATGCCGCTCAAAGCCTCCCGGTGCGGCACCGGCTTGCGCCCTATGGTGGTTTTCGGGTTGGCCCGCAGGTTGGGGATCAAGGGTTCCACCATTTCCCAGACATGGCTGGGAAGATACTGGACCGCCAACCTGGCCGTCGCATCGCTTTTTGCCATGTGATCGTCCCGCGCCCCGCTGGGTTTGGTAACAGAAAGTCAAACGAGGGCCCCAAACGGCACTTCCAATGCCGTTCAGCGCCATCTGTACAAACGAACCGCCGGGCAATTTTGGGACAAGGAAATGAAAAGTCTGGTTTTCAGGGTGCCAGAAAAACCGGATTTATTAAAAAAAACCCCACTTATTCTAATCTTTAGCCTTGGCCAAGGTTGGGAAACCCGGGCTCACGGCGATGTGGGCCGGATGGGTGGCATCCGCCCCGGGCCGCACGAGGCGTGCCTGGGCCCGGTACGCACTCACCACCTCGAGGGCCTTTTCGGCAGTCAGCAGGCAGCAGGCCTTGGTCAGGCTATCGGCATCCATACCCTTTTGGGCAATTACCGTCGCGGCGGCCCGATCGGTGGTCCCCAGGCCGGTGCGGGGATCGAGTATGTGGCCGTAACGCACCCCGTTGATTTCCAGAAACTGTTCCAGATCGCCGCTGGTTGAGACGGCCTGGTTCACCAGGGGAATGCGTCGTTTACCTCCCTTGTCCCCAGGCAGATCAATCAATTCCACATCCCAGGCGGGTTTGTCCGGGGGGGCATCCCCGGCCACCAAATCACCCCCCAAAGCCACCAGGGCCCTAGGAAAACCGGATTGCTTCAATACCTTCAGCACCTCGTCAGCCGTGTATCCCTTGGCGATTCCACCCAGATCCAGACGCATACCCGGTGTCCTCAAACGGACACTATTTGTTTCGGTCAGTTCTATTTTCCGGTAACCCACCACCTCCCGGCCTTTGGCCAAAATCCCCTCGTCAGGCAACCGGAATGATTTCCGGGCCAACCGCCATTCGCGGGTGAGTTGTCCCACCGTCACATCGAAGGCTCCATCCGTTTTCACGGACATGGCCTGGGCCGCTTGCAGCACTTCAAACAGTTCAGGGCTCACCGGCACCGGGTCCGGCTGCCCGGCCCGGGCGCAGAGGCGCATCAATTCGCTGTCGGAAAGATAATCGCTCAATTTCCGGTTCAGGGCCTCCGCCCGGGCAAAAGCCTGTTCCATGGCATCCACCACCGCGCTTTCCGGCCAGCCATGCGCCACCAGCCTCAGGGTGGTGCCCATGCAAGGTTTTTGCCGTTCCACGCGCTTCAGCGGCGGGTTCGCCTGGGACCATCCCCAAGCTGGGAGCAGGAAGATACAGGCAAAAACAGGCCACAATCGCATGGAAACTTCCCCCCGAAAGGGCGCCGCCCTTTATCCTCCGTCAGTTTAACCGCGAAGCGAAGCAATTTTTTGCTATGCCAAGCCATCAGGCTGGGTGCCAGGGTGTAACCTGGCCAATCTGGAGTGAGTCATTCGGTCAGGACGAACGGGTGAGCTTCGGGGATGTGGAAGATTGAAGCCGCCGCAGGAAGGGGAGTCGTTTTCA
>DKBS01000211.1:22321-22643 GCA_002451275.1 Planctomycetaceae bacterium UBA6894
GGAAGGGGAGTCGTTTTCAACCGGACTTCTTGGTACTATTTCAACACCGGGATTCGGCGCCAGCCGAGGGGAAAGCCAGTCGCATCCACACTGGAAAAGCCCGGAAGTTCCATTCAGCGCAAGGTTCTCTCATGCGAAGCTTTTCCATGAATCGGTTCAGCTCGATGGCCTGGGGCGGTCTGGCAGTTTGCCTGGCCTTGGTTGCAATGGCTGCCATCAGCGCCATCGCGCCCTCCGGAAGGGCCGACGACGCGCCCAAGCCGGCCAATTTCACCCAGAAAATAGAAGGCAGCTCGGTCGCCTTCGACATGATTGCGATCCC
>DKBS01000211.1:22960-23169 GCA_002451275.1 Planctomycetaceae bacterium UBA6894
GAGGTGACCTGGGACGAGTTCGACCAGTATTGGAAGGTGGAGGGGCAGCCGATGGCCCGTCCCGATGAGACCGATGCCCGCAAGGCGGACGCGATCACCCGCCCCACGCCCCCCTACGCCGACGAGACCTTCGGCCACGGGCGCGAAGGCAATCCGGTGATCTGCATCACCCACCACACCGCCATGGAATACTGCCGCTGGCTCAGCCG
>DKBS01000211.1:23453-23617 GCA_002451275.1 Planctomycetaceae bacterium UBA6894
GAGTGGGAGTACGCCTGCCGCGCCGGCACCGCCACCGCCTACAGCTACGGTGACGACGCCTCGCAACTGGGTGAATATGCCTGGTTCGCCGGCAACGCCGAGGAACTCGCCCACCCCGTGGGCAAGAAGAAGGCCAACCCCTGGGGCCTGCACGACATGCACGG
>DKBS01000211.1:23958-26730 GCA_002451275.1 Planctomycetaceae bacterium UBA6894
CTGCCCACGGAAAAACGCTTCAGCCATGTGGCCCGCGGCGGATCCTGGGCCGATCCGGCCCCCATGCTGCGCAGCGGAGCCCGCCGCGGCAGCGACAAGACCTGGATCAAGCTGGATCCGCAACGGCCCCAGAGCATCTGGTGGCTGACCAGCGCCGAGTTTGTCGGCTTCCGGGTGGTTAGCCCCGTGAAAGAGCAATCTGAACTGGTGGATCTCCGCAGCAAGGTCACCCGACAAAGCCAGTGACCTCAAAAAACCGCCCCGGGCCCTTGAACCCGGGGCGGTTTTGCGTTCGACTGTAAAAACTCTCAGGTTTCCCCCCGATCACCCCAGTTTGGCCTCGATTGTTTTTTGGTTGGTGTTTTTGGTCCTCTTCCCCACGACAACGACCGGAGATTGATGATGAGCAAGCAAAACAAGATGAACCGGCGCGCTGCCCTCGGCACAGGCATTTCCGCCGCGGCGGTCCTGTCTGCCCTGCCCACTGGCGCTTACGCGGCCGGCGACGAGGTCATCAAGGTGGGCCTCGTCGGCTGCGGCGGGCGCGGCACCGGCGCAGTGAGCAATGTGCTGCATTCGGCCCCCGGCGTGGTGATTCACGCGATCGGCGACATGTTCGAGAGCCAGGCCAAGAACGCCCAGCGCAGCATCCGCAACATGGCGGACAACGAACCCAAGATCAAGGAACTGGGCAACAAGGCAGAGTTGCCCGACGAGCGCGTTTTCTGGGGCCTCGACGCCTACCAGAAGGTCATCAACAGCGGCGTGAACTATGTGATTTTGGCCACGCCTCCCGGCTTCCGTCCCCTGCACATTGAGGCCGCCATCAAGGCCGGCAAGAACCTGTTCACCGAGAAGCCTGTCGCGGTGGACGGCGCCGGCATCCGCCTGTGCATGAAGGCCTTTGACGAAGCCAACCAGAAGAAGCTGGGTGTGGCCGCCGGCACGCAGCGCCGCCACCAGGCCAGCTACATCGAGACCATCAAGCGCATCCATGACGGCGCCATCGGCGACCTGGTCACCGGCCGCTGCTACTGGAACCAGGGCATCCTCTGGAGCCGCCCCCGCCGCGAGAAGATGACCGATCTCGAGTACCAGTGCTGGAACTGGTACAACTTCACCTGGATCTGCGGCGACCACGTCGTGGAGCAGCACGTGCACAACCTCGATGTGCTCAACTGGGTGTTCCGCGAGCACCCCGTGGCCGTCAACGCCATGGGTGGACGCAGCCGCAACAACCCCGATTACGGCCACATTTTCGACTTCTTCTCCGCAGAGCTCGAGTACCCTGGCGACCGCCACTGCATCAGCCAGGCCCGCCAGATCAGCAACTGCTTCAACTCGGTGACTGAGTTTGTGACGGGCACCAAGGGCACCTCCCATGTGGGCGGTTTCACCATCAACGGCAAGCAGGTGGTCACCCCCGCCATGCGCCGCCAGCAGACCGACCCTTACATCCAAGAGCACACCGACCTGATCACCTCGATCCGCGCCGGCAGCCCCATCAACGAACTGAAGAATGTGGCGGAAAGCACCCTGACCGCCATCATGGTGCGCGAGGCGGCCTACACCGGCCAGCGCATCACCTGGGAGCAGGCGCTCAACAGCCAGAAGGTGTATCTGGATGTGAGCAAGCTCACTCCCGACATGAAGATGCCCGAGTGGGAAGTGGCCGTGCCCGGCAAGACCCGCTTCTCCTAAGATTCTGCCGCACCGCGGAAAACAGAAGGCCCTTCCTGGCAACAGGGAGGGCCTTTCGCTTGCCTCCGTTTCCGGGAACCCGCCATGAACGAACAGGAAATCATCCAGACCTGGCCCCGCTTGTATGAGGAGTCTGGCTACGAGGCGGCTCTGAAATACCTGCAGGACATCCATCACCAGGTGGCCACCTCGGCCACCACCCGGGGAGATTCGCGCCTGCACGGGGTGATCCTGTGCGAACTGGGCAGCCTGAGCCAGATGGCCGGAAAAATCACCGAGGCGGAGACCTACTACCGCCTCACCGGGGAGTTGACCGGCCGGGAGGATGTGGCCACCTACCAGACTGCCCTGATGTATTACCACCAGGTGGGCGACTTTGAAAAAACCCTCAGCCTGATGGACTCGCTGCGGCCCCAACCCGGCCCGATGACCAAGTTCCGCATCGCCGAACTGGTGAACTACCTCAGTTTGAAGGGGATGACGCTAGCCCGCCTAAGCAGGGAAGACCAGGCTAAGGTGGTGGTGGACGCTCTGTCGGAGATTCTGCAATCGATCCCTGGCCGTTTGCCCGTGCCGGTCTGCCTGGATTTTCTCCGTCTGCTATTGGGCAAGCCAATATGGGCGGAAAAGGCCCTGCATCTGGGAACGCTGCTGGGCAATACAGTCCTAGAAAGCCAGCGCCCGGAACTGGATGAGGTTTTTGCCACCGGGAAATAAAGGCTTTCTTCCAGGGTTGAAAACCTCCCCTGCCCATGGTGGCAACCCGCTGGGATTGCCCCATCCCGGGCAATATGGTCGCATATGCCTGCCCCGTCCCGGCAAATAGGCATCAAAACATGCACAAGCAGATCGTTTTTTGGCTTTGCGCCCTGGCTTTGGTTTTTGCGGCCGGCCAAGCCCGGGCCGTGGAGCCAGATCCCTGCATCCCGCCCGACACGATCTTCGCCATGAAGATACGGCCCCGGCAGATTCTGACCTCCGCCCTGGTGAAGGACCTGGGCTGGGACGAGCTGTTCAAAACCACCCTGGCCGCCGTGGGCCCGATCCAGGAGTTTCTGGAAACCGCCGGGT
>DKBS01000132.1 GCA_002451275.1 Planctomycetaceae bacterium UBA6894
GCCGGGCGTTTGCGCCCGGCCGCCGGTTTGAGCTTTTTTAAATGGGCAGGCTGGGTACTGCAAAAGCAATGGAATTAGCTTGATTGGGTGCCTGCCACGGGCTTGGAGGTGATCTTGCGGACCCGCACGGGACGGGGCCCGTTGCCCAGGGAACAGATCAACTCGCGGCGGGCCTCCAGTTCGTCCTGGCTGCCATCGCACCGCATCACGCCCTTGCAGCGTTTACCTTCAGGGGTGTTTCCTTCCCACATGAGCACGTAACCGTCCATGCAAACCTCCTCAAAACCCCGGCCCATCCAAACCGAAACCGATACCTGTGGCTGGCCGCCAGATGGCTGAATTGAACCAACGGGTGGCGCTTGTACACGGAGGACGGTTTTGGGAACCAGCGCACCTGTCCGGCACGATTAAAAAGGGATATTTGGGTAGCTTGGAGATTTTGGAAGGTCTTTAAGGAGCTGCCCGCTGCCTTGGCCGGTAACTTTGGCGGGCTGTTTGAGGGAAATAGTCAAACTGGCTGGGAGTTCGCTTGTCTGTCTGCTAGCCTGCCGGTTTGGTCAGGCAGTGGCCCCGGTTCAGGAAGAGCTTCCCGGACTGGCCCGCCCGGGAACGGCCATCACCCATTTCCCCGTCATCCAGGACCAGGGCATGAGCTTTTTTGGCGGAAGACTGAGCTTTCAACGCTTCAAGCTGAATGGGAGCGCACCCCGAAATTTCACCGAGGAGCACCTGGAGAAGCTGGGTGATTATGGCATGGGGCGGCAACGCATCGCCTCGGCGGATGGGATGGATGCCGGCTGGATTGCAGGGGACCATATCCTGGACAAGCAGTTTGCCCTGGAAAAGAACGTCATCATTGACGCGCTGCAGTGGGCGTTGCGGATTGACACCCTGAAACTGCCCCCGGAACTGTTGCGGGCCTACACGGCGGAGGAACTGGTTGCCTTGGCGGCCGGCAACCCCTCGGGGCATCCCAGCAACCGGCAGCGGAAGGAGGCTCGCGACCGGGCCAAGGACCGCCTGGAGCAGGAATCCAAGGATGGCCGGTTCCTGAAACGAAAGTCGTCCGCTTTGCTGTGGGACGGGCTTTCGGGGGAAATGCTGGTGTCGGGGGTGACGCCGGCGGTCCTTGAAAAGCTGTCGAGCCTGGTTCACCAGACCTTCGAGCGTCAGATCGAACCGCTCACCGCCGGGCGTTTGGCCTTTCAATTGAGCGAGGTGCGGGGGCGCACCCGCTCGATCGATGACGCCGAACCCACGGTGTTTTTGCCGGGAAAAACCCCCGCCCGGTTGCAGTGGAGCTCGGACGAGTCGAGCAAGGACTTTTTGGGCAACGAGTTCTTCGCCTGGCTCTGGCACACGCTGGAACAGGAAACCGACATTTTGACGCTGACCGATGGATCGGAAGCGGCGATCACCCTGGTGCGCACCTTGTCCCTTGAGTGCCCCCGCGGGGAGACCGGCAAGGAAACCATCACCGCCGACGCCCCCACACGTTTGCCCGAGGCGAGGCGGGCTTTGGCCTCCGGCAAGCTGCCACGGCGGTTGGGCCTGATGGTCTCGCGGCATGATGAGCCTTACGAGTTCTCGTGGGCGGCGGAAACCCTGGCGGTTTCCGGCCTGAAACTGCCGGAGACCGAGACGAGCGAGGAGCGGCCGCGCATCGAGGAACGGCTGGCCCAGACCCGCGCTTTCCTGGAAACCATCGACCTGATCTACGACGCCTTTTTGGAGCGTCGGACCTCGCCCAACTGGCCCGAGGAGACGGCGCGGATCCAGAAGTGGATGCAGCAGGGCTGAGCAGGATTCGGTAGATTTCAGGGAGGCTGCCGGCATGAGCCCGCACCGTGGCAAATCCAAACCGAAGCCGCCCGCCAACCGGGTGGTGGTGTTTCCCCTGGATATTTTCGGCTCCCCCGGCACCAGCGAGGGGGCCCGGCATTTGGGCGAGGCGGTGCGGGAGATCCTGGCCGATTTCCGCCGGGAAACCGTGCCCACCCGCGCCCTGGCCTGGTGTCCCCACACCCGGATGGTGGAGGCCGCATTCGACACCACGGGCGAACTGTCGCTCTGGCGTTCACGCGGCCACCGCCTGGCGGAGAAGACCTTCGCCAAGGGGGAGCACCTGGTGTGGCTGGGGGGCAACCACCTGTCGGTCCTGCCGGTGTTGGACCTGATCGCGAACGACCCGAAAGCCGGCGTGGTGCAACTCGATGCCCACGTGGATATCCACCGGTTCCATGACACCGTGGAGGAGCTGTCGCACGGCAATTTTTTGCGGCACCTGCACTGGGACGGTCCTCCCCGGCTGGTTCACCTGGGCAACCGCGACCTGCTGATTCCGCCCGAGGACAAACGCCGCTTTCTGGCGGAGGAGATTTCGGCCGAGGCCTGGAAAGCGGCCGAGGCGGCCGCGCTGGCCCGGGTGGCTGCGGCAACGGCGGAGTGGGACCGCATCCTCATCGATCTGGATGTGGACGTGTTCGACCCGGCCTTCTTTCCGGGCATGGCCAGGCCGGTGCCCTGGGGGGTGGACGGCTGGCAGGTGCTGAGGCTGATGGAATCGCTGCCACCCGAAAAGGTGGCGGGCTTGGCGATCAGCGAATACTGCCCGGCAAGCGACCGCGAGGGCCGGGGGCTGGAGATGCTGGCTTGGCTGGTGGAGCGGTGGCTGGTGGGGCGGGCGGAAAGGTCGGGAACGGGCGAAGGAGCCTGACCGGCCCGGCTCACCACCGGATGATGAAATCCGCGGTGGCGGTCAGCAGGCTGTTGGCGCCAGCGTATGCCCGCGACTGGGCGTTGTTGTCGAAACGCACCTCGGGCCGAAGCCACAGGCCGTCCCGCAACTTCCAGACGCCGCCCAGCGTGTAGGTGGTGAAAACGCCCTCGAAGCCGGTGCGCACCCCGAAAGGATCGTCAAAGGCCTCGAACCGGAAGGTTCCGGACAGGGTATCGGTGAAGGTGTATGTGAGGTAATTGATGAAGCCGTACCACGAGGCGTTGCCCTGGTAGGCCCGGGGGAAGGAGCCGTCCCGGTAATAGAAAACCCCGTCGATGCCGTTGAGGACGCTGTACATCACATCCAGCGAATAGTTCAGGCGGTCCGACAGGGCCTCCAGGTCGCGGCTGAGATACAGCTCAAACACATCGAACACCTTTCCCTGGCCGAGCCGGGTGTCAAAGGTGTTGTCGCCGAGCGTGGTGTTGAACGCCCAGGCGGTGTGCCGGTCATCGCTGTCGTAGCGCAGTCCGCCCAGGTACATGGGCCCCGAGGCGGGGCCGAAAAACACATCGTTGCCGGCGGTGATGCCGTTGCTCCAGGTCCAGTTGTCCGACAGGCGCGTGGTGGCCAGCAGGCCCGTGTTGGTGAACGGGTTGTTCATGAAGGTGAGGGCGCGGGACACCAGGCGGTTGGCGGTCGGATCGACCGACTCATTGCAAAGGATGGTGAAAAACCTGCCCGCCTTGAGGTCGGTCCGCAGTTCCGGCAGCCAGGCCTGGAGCCAGAACTCGGGAACATCCACACCGTAGGTGTTCGGCTGGCCGTTGTTGGCGAAGAGTTGGCCGTCCATCAGGTTGTTGGCGAGAGTGAAACGGTAGTCGGTGCCCGGAAGGATGGAATAGGTCCGGAAACCCCAGTGGCGCTCCGCGGAACCGGGGTCGATCGCTTTCTCGACCACAAGGGTGTTCTGCTCGATTTGAAACTGGTTGCCCAGGTAGTTCATGGCCATGGGCAGGTTGTTGCCGCTGTGGCTGGCGGCGGTGAAGTTTCCGTTGGTGAAGCCGCGGATGGAAATTTCCCGGTCCTGCAGGCGGGAGCCGAACCGGCTTATGGCAGGGAAATCCCTGGGGAATCCGTCCAGTGCGGCGGCAGGCGCATCATCCGCAAGCATCCCCTCCCCCGGTGCCGGGGTCTCCCCGCCTGCCTGGCGGGGGGAGGCGGCGATCAGACAGGCCAGCAACAATGCCTGCACGAGGGGGGTTCCTGGCGGAAATGGAGCCGGGCCCCGGGGAATCATGCCCCGGGACCCGTTCTCTCAAGCGGAAGATTCCGGCTTAGCAATCACCACCTCAGGATGAAGTCGGCGGCCGCGGTGAACAGGCCGTTGTTCCCCTCGTAGGCCTTGGAGGTGCCGTTGTAGTCGTAGCGCAGCTCGGGGCGCAGCCACAGGCCCTCGGTGAACTTGTAGACGGCGCCCGCGGTGTAGGTGGTGTAGATCCCCTCGTAGCCGGTGCGCACGCCCTTGTTGTCGTCGAACACCTCGAAGCGGATGGTGCCGGCGAGGTCATCGGTGAAGGTGTAGGTCAGGTAGTTGATGAAACCGTACCAGGTCGCGTTGCCGTTGTAGTCGCGCGGGTCGATGCCATTGCGGTCCACGTAGGTGCCGGCGATGTTGTTCTGCAGGCTGTACATGAAGTCGCCGGTGTAGTTCAGCTTCTCGGTGATGTTGTGGCTGAGGTACAGCTCGAAGACGTCATACAGGTTGGCGGTGTGCAGGTTCTGGTTGAACTGCGCGCTGCCCAGCGTGGTGTTGAAGGCCAGCGCGGTGTTCTTGTCGGTGCTGTCCCAACGCAGGCCGCCCAGGTACATGGGGGCGCTGGCGGGGCCGAAGAACACGTCGTTGCCGGCGGTGATGCCGTTGAACGCCGTCCAGTTGTCGCTCAGCCGGGTGGTGGCCAGGGCGCCCACATGGGTGAACGGGTTGTTCATGAAGGTCAGCGCGCGCGACACGAGGCGGTTGGCGGTCGGGTCGATCGACTCGTTGCAGATGATCGTGAAGAAGCGGCCCACCTTCACATCGGTCTTGAACTCGGGCATGTAGCCTTGCAGGAAGAACTCGGGCACGTCCACACCATAGGTGTTGGGCAAACCGTCGTTCATCCGGGTCTGGCTATCCATCAGGTTGTTCATGACCGTGAAGCGATAGTCCGAGCCGGGCAGGATGGCGTAGGTGCGGAAGCCCCAGTTGAACTGGTCGCTTTCCGCGTCGATCGCCTTCTCGGCGATCAGGGTGTTCTGTTCCAAAAGGAACTGGTTGCCCAGGTAGTTCATCGCCATGGGCAGGTTGTTCTTGGGCGCGGTGCTGGCGGTGAAGTTGCCGTTGGTGAAGCCGCGGAAAACCACGCCGTTGTCATTGAGCGCCTGACCGAGGGCGGTCGTGTTCAGCAGGCGGCGCAGCAGCAGCACCTCCTCCTCGGACTCCTCGTTTTCGAATTCCTTCTCGGCCTCGCCATCGGTGATGGGAGGAAGCCGGTCCCGGGAGCCCTCACCCAGGGGGCCACCCGTGGGCGGATCCTGCGCGGCGACGGGGGTCACGGCCCCTGCCTTGGGTGCCGCGGGGGCAACCATCGGCTTCACGGGTGGCAGCAGTTCAGGGGCACCGGACTGGCCCATGGCCAGCAGCCCGTTCAACCAAAGGGCGGTCAAATTCATTGCAGAGTCTCCCAGCTTCCTTGCCGAGGGTGCATCGTTCCCGGGTGTTTTTCCGGTAAAGGGGAGAGAGTCGCTTTCCCGGAAAAGGCGCATCCTGCGCCGCATGGCTGGTATCGACGGGTCAACCAATGCCGGGCGATGAGTCAAACCTTGCAAGGCCCGGTTTTTACAAGGAAGGGCGC
>DKBS01000210.1:0-5792 GCA_002451275.1 Planctomycetaceae bacterium UBA6894
TGCCGTGCCCTGAGTCTCACGGCACAGGCGCCTTGGCCAGCTTGCGGGCCATCTGCAGGACTTTCACATCCGGGTCCACAATCACCTCAGCTGGTTTGAATTCAGTGGTCAGCTTCCAGGGAACCGTTTGTCCTGGACCCACTGTCACGGTTTGTAGGGAGCCCGGTGCGCGGGGTTTTTCTCCCTCTTCGCCCATGGAATCCGGGTCATTCGTTTCGGTCGGGGGCATCGCCGCCACCTCCACCTCCACGGTGCCTGTCCCGGTGTTGGTGATCAGCCCCGTGGTGGTGTGTCGGCCGGCGCCATCCGCTTCATGACGGACCTTCCCCAGGCTGAACTCGGGAAGCACCTTGCCCAGCAGCCACTGGTTCACGAAGGCGTCGAACGCCTTGGGGTCGGCGGCGTGGGGCCGCAGGGCCTCCACGAGGTCCTCGATCAGCGGGAAGTCGGGGCCATCCTTGAACTTCAGGATGAACTCCCGCAGGCCTTTCAACATCCGCTCGCGGCCCATCTGTTCCATCAGCATGAAGAAGACCCAGCCGCCCCGGTTGTAGACCAGTGTGGTGTCGCCTGGCCTGGAACCGTCCACCTTGTGCAGCGGGCGTTCCCGGTCCGGGTTGCGCTGCTGCACATACTCCCGTTCGAATTTGGTCATCAGCGCCCGGCGGGTTTTGACTCCCCGCAGTTGCTCCACCAGCAGTGCGGCCGAATAGTTGGCCATGCCTTCGGAAAGCACGTTGCCGCCAGGTCCCTTGCCCGGCGTGAGGATGTTGCCCCACCACTGGTGCGCTGACTCGTGTGCCACGATAAAATCCACCGTGTCCGCCTCGCCCTTCTGGGCCTTCAGGGCCAAAAAGCCGATCGACTCGCTGAAGGTGATGTTGCCGGGGAAGCCCTGGGCATAGCTCGCCAGTCCGGGAAACTCGGTCAGCCGCAGCGACTTCCACGGGTAGGGGTGGAACCATTCGCCGTAATGTTTGCGGGCGGCATCCAGGACTTCCGCCATGCGTTCGGTATGAAAAGCGTGGCTCCGGTCATGGAAAACGGTGGATTCTTTGCCCCGGGTCTCCACCAGATTCGACGGCCCACCCACAATATTGAAAAAACGGATCGGATCAGTGGTTTTCCACACCGTGGTCCTGCGGCCATCGGCGGTGGTCTGGGGGCCCGGCTCGCCGACACCGTTGACAGTCCAGTCTTCCGGGGCGCTGATGGTCATCTCCATGCTGGTTCCCCAGGCCGGCCCGAATTCGGGATCGACCCGCTGCCGGTAATGGTCGTCGGCATACTCCCGGGCTTCCGGTTGGTCCTTCTCCTCCAGGCCAACCCCGTCCATGAAGCCGACCAGTGGCATGAACGAACCATCGAAGCTGGTCAGAACCACCCCGGAAGGTAGCACAAATTGGCCCGCCCCCGTCTGGGTTTTGCCCCACCCGCTGGGAAAGGTGCCCTGCAGCTCAAAACCCACCCGGCAGGTGGCGGCGGGCGCAAGGGGCTTCGCCGGGCGCACCACCATCAGCCCCGACCGGTTCTCGATGGAGGGCCTGCCGTCGCGCTCGATCGGTTTCACCGGCTGGATCTCGGCACCATCCACCGTCCAGCTTTCCACGCGCAGGTGGGGGCGCACGGTCAGGGCAACCGCATCCATGTCCGCCTGGCTGCGGTTGCGCAATACATACTCGCCCTTCACTCGGAAGGATCGCCTTTCCGGGTACAGGTCCACCAATGCATTCACCTTGTCCAGCGCGGCGAAGGGCGCGTTCTTCCAGGTGGAGACATTCTGCTTCCAATAGTCCTTGGCCAGGCTGACAGCGGGGCCACCCTCTGGTCCGCGCCGCATGGCGAAAAGCATGCCGCCTGCAATCAGCAGGGCAGGGACCGCCAGGCCCAGAATTGGCAACGATGAGCGCAGGAGGCGCCAGGGGTTGAACCGGTCGGCCACGCCCCGGGCATCGTTCAAGCGTCTGGGGTAGAAGCGAAGGGCCAAGGCCACCAGCACCACGGTGGCGCACAGGGTGAGGATGCGGTTCCAGGTAATTTCTCCCCGCGCGAAGCCGAGTCGATCAAGCTCGGACCAGCGGACCCCGCTCCACAGGTGCCACTTGGTGGCCCAGTTCATGTACCCCCACTGGGTGGCCAGCCCGGTGGCGATCAGGGCTGCCAGACAGAGCGCGTAGGTGGCGTAGCGGTTCAGCGTGAGCGAGAAGACCACCATCACGAAGGCCGACCAGAAGAGGAGTGTGGGCGCGAGCAGCACCCCCCAGAGCAGCGTGAACACCCCGGGCTGTAAACCAAACCAGATGCCGGTGGTGAAATACTGGTAGGCGAGCACCATCAGGGCACCCAGAAAACCGCCAAAGGCGATCACGCAGGCCAGGGCTCCGTTGGCCAGCACCTTCCCTGTGAGTATCGCGGCGGTGGGGGCGGGGGAAGAGTTGACCAGACCGGCCACGCCGTGGCGTTGCTCACGCACCAGGCTTTCCACCGAGTAGTACAGGATCAGCAGCACCAGCAGCAGGGTCAGGGTGTTGAAGCTGCCCCCGGCAAGGGACCCAGGTGTAGCCAACAGGAAGGTGTCGAACGGCCCCTGCCGGAACAGGCCCATCGTCACCACCTGCAGGATGATGAGCGGGCCGAAAATCCAGAGGCCCGGGGAACGGATGAGGGATCGCAGTTCCAGGCCCAGGAAGGCCCGCGTTGTGGCCAGGAAACCGGGTGCCCTTTGCATACTCTCGGGCATGGCGCGCGGCGACCAGTCCTCGATGGTCTGGCGGGAGAGGTCGCTTGAGGGCAGGGTGGCCAGGTCCACCCGGGGCGATTGCCCCCGGACACTGCGGTAAACCAATGCGCCCGACAGCGGCACCAGGGCAAGCCCCAATCCCGCCATAACCACACGGCTCAAAAGCATCGGGATTTCCGGGACCGTCGAGGCTCCATTGAGATAGTCGGCCCCGCGCGGCTCTTTCAAAAAGGTGGCCAAAAACCAGCGCACACCCGCCGGGTCGCACCACTGCAATGCCTTGTTGATCCATTCGGGTAGCCAGGCCGGGCTGAAGTCCCACAGGAACAACGCGCCACCGATCACCAGCACCGTGGGCACGGCGAACACCAGAACCGCCTGCCCGGTGAGTGTGCCCAAAAACAATGCCGTTCCGGCGGTGAACAGCAGCAGCGGCAGCGTGTAAAGAACCAGCGGCCGCAGGTAATGGCCCCAGGCAAACGGGCCCAACAGGTCGGTTTTGTCCCGCGGATAAAGCTCGGTGAACAGCATCTGCAGCAGCAGGTACATCCCCAGCACCGCCAACAGCGGAACCAGCGCCCCCAGAAAGCGTCCGATGGCATATTCGCCAGGGGACAGGGGCGTGGACAGCAGCACACGGTCCAGTTTCCGGTCCTCATCGTTGGCCAGCGCCAGTCCGCACTGCACGGAGGCGAAAAACGGCAGGATCAGCCCCAGAAAAATCAGGTCCTGAAAGGCCAGGCTGGTCTCCGCGTTCAGCCAGGTTTTCTTGCCGCCGATGTCGCCGCCCCCGCCCATGCCGATGGTTACATTGCCGGCCGCAAGGCCGAACAGGAGCAGGCCCAGAATAACCAGCATCACGATGGGCAATGGTTTGCGCCAGGCGATGCGGATATCGCTAAAGGCCAGTGTCCAGATGCGCGCAAGGCTCATGCCACACCTCCCGCCACCGACACGCCTTGGCCGCGCAGGGCCGGTGGCACCTCACGGGTGGGGGTGCGCATCAGCACCAGGTAGGCGTCTTCCAGCCCGGGTTGTACCGGTGTGAATCCATGAGGGGGATGACCAGTGGGCAGGCTGATGCGCACCCGGTTGGTGGTACCCTCGGCCAGCACCGAGGAGAGCACCCGCCACGAGGAGGCGAATCCTTCCATGTCGGCGGGGGACACCATGCCCTCGTAAATGGTTCCGACGATCGCCTCACGCGCCGCCCGGGGCGTGGTGTCGGCCACCACCTCGCCGCCGCGGATCACCGCCAGTCGTGGGCACAGCGTTGCCACATCCTCCACGATGTGGGTGGAGAGGATGACAATGCGTTTCGAGCCCATTTCAGCCAGCAGCCGGTAGAAGCGGTGCCGCTCCTCCGGGTCCAGCCCGGCGGTCGGCTCATCCACAATTAGCACGCGCGGGTCGCCGGCGATCGCCTGCGCCAGGCCCAGCCGTTGGCGCATGCCGCCCGAGTAGCCGGCCACCTTGCGGTTGGCGGCGTGGGCGAGGTTGACCCGTTCCAGCAGTTCCCTGGCAACCTGGCGTCGGCCGCGCGGGCCGGTGATTCCCTTCAGTTTCAACAGCAGCTCCAGCATGGCCAGCCCGGAGAGATCGGGGTGAAAGCCGAAGTCCTGGGGCAGGTAACCCAGGCGCTGGTGCATGTACCGTGGGTTCTGGACGATGTCGTGCCCATCCAGCACCACCTGGCCGGCGGTGGGCTCGATCAGACCGGCCACCACCTGCATGAAGGTGCTCTTGCCGGCGCCGTTGGGCCCCAGCAAGCCGAACAGGCCCTCCCCCAATTCAAGGTCCACCCCGCGCAAAGCGGCGACCGGGCCGGGGTGGATCTTGACCAGACCACGAATGCTCAGCATGACTGGATTCCCATAGTTGGAAAACCGGATGAGGCCACTTATCTATGATGCCAGAGACAGGATTCAGGAATTAACCGTTCAATTGAATTATAATAATTTGAATTATCAAAACCATTCAATTTCCTTAGGATAATTTGAATGAAGGAGGACGCATGGCTGAGCCGCGTGAAAAAATCTGCGTCATCCGTACCGCCGGCCAGTTCGATGCCATCTGCTCCCCGGTGCGTGCCGCCATCCTGGAGACGCTGCTCGCCTTCGGTCCCATGCCGGTGCGGGAGGTGGCGGCCAAGATCGGCAAGGCGGTCAACCTGACCCACCATCATGTCGGCCTGCTAGTGCGGGCAGGTTTGGTTGCGGAACTAGGGAAGGTCAAGCGTGGAAGGCATATGGAAAGGGTGTTCCACCTGCCCTTCGACGATTTCCGCTTTGATTTCGATACCAATCCAAAGGTGGCGGCCAAGGGAATGGCGAGGGTGGCAAAAACCTTTGGCCGTTTCAGCGAGCGGATGTTAGTCCGTTCGCTGCAGGGCGGATTGACGGAACTGATGAAGGAGTTTGCCACCTTCCGCTGCGAGACGGCGCACCTCCCACGCGAATCCGTGCTCCAGATTCGCCAGCACCTGCAAGCCATCCGTGGAATTTTCGAAGCTGGAAGAGCTGCATCCGAGTGCAAGGCGAGCAGGGATTCCTTTCAGATCTATTGGGCTTTTTATCCTCTGGGTGGGAAGAAGAAGTATATTTCCGCCAAATAAATAAGGGAACAAAACCGCGTTCAATGCCTCTGGGGGTTGCAAATGATTGAGCAGCGTCAGGATAAATCCGACCCTCCGACTAAGGAAGATGGCAGACACTCGGTTGATATGGTCCGGGCCAATTTGTTGGGTGTTGGCTTGGCGATATTGCCTGTTTTGGTTTTGGTTTTTTTGCATGGATTGGTGCACGGATGGTCAAGTGTGGGTCAAGCTTTTGACGATTTTTGCGGCAACTTATTTCTGTTTTTGCCAGCAATGTTGGCTGGTATATTTTCCATGAATCCATCCATGCCTTAGCTTGGGGGATATTCAGCGGCAGGGGTCTACGATCTGTCCGCATGGGTTTCCAGTGGAAAACCATGACCCCCTTTGCACAATGCCTTGTCCCCCTCACTGCCAGATCTTATCTCCTTGGGGTGGTGATGCCAGGCTTTTTGC
>DKBS01000210.1:5970-6154 GCA_002451275.1 Planctomycetaceae bacterium UBA6894
AGTGGAAAACCATGACCCCCTTTGCCCATTGTCTGGTTCCTATTACCGCAAGGTCCTATCGGCTAGGCGCAGCAATGCCCGGATTTTTGGTCGGGCTGCTTCCGGCTTTGGCGGGATCGTTTACCGGTATGCATTGGCTAGCCAGTTTTGGCTGGTTCATGACCTTTTGCGCCGGTGGCGACCT
>DKBS01000136.1:0-35916 GCA_002451275.1 Planctomycetaceae bacterium UBA6894
AAAAGCGGTGGTACTATTCGGGTGTGCAGCAAATGCACCGGATCGCGGCGTGGAGCAGTGGTAGCTCGCCAGGCTCATAACCTGGAGGTCGTAGGTTCAAATCCTGCCGCCGCAACTTGAAAGCCCCTCGGCTCAAATCGAGGGGCTTTTTTCATGGCTGGCCGGTCATGCCATTGAGTGCAGGCCAAACATGTTTCCCTCGGTGTCCTGCACCAGGGCCACAAAGCCGTACTGCCCCACGGAAAACTTGGGCTGAATCACCTTACCGCCCGCTTGGGCCACTTTCTCCGCCTCGTTGGCGCAGTCTCCGCAGGAAAAGTACACCAGCGTGCTGTTGCCCCCGGAGGGAACCCCGGGCATGCGCACTAGAGCACCTCCGCACCCGAACTGGTCCGGCTTGGCAGGAAACGCCCACAACTCCGGGTTTTCCATCCCCAGTTTTTCCAAAGTGACGCCTAGCACCGCCTCATAAAAGGCCCGCGCCCGCGGCATGTCCTGCACATAGATTTCGAACCAACCGACCGGATTGCGGATGCAGCTCATGGCGATTTCTCCGGAAAGAAGCTTCGGATGAGGGACCAGTCGAAAGGTATCATCCCTCCCATGAGTCTTACTCTAAGTCCATATAAATGAATGATTTGTGATAATCACCCATCCCTTTGCCCCGCCCAAATTTTTCAAAGGGCCTAACCAGATCCTTTCACTTGGCCCCAATGGTGATCTGGCCGGCCCACCATCCGCGAATATGTCACGCCTTTCGAACGGGTCTTCCTGGTAGACGAATGATTGCCCGGAGGCGGTTTCAAGCCTTGTGCAGCTCAAACACCGTCACTTCGGGCCGCACGTTGAACCGCACCCGGTGCAGGTAGCCCACGCCGCGGTTGATGTACATCTTTCGCCCGCCATCCAGTTCAAACTCGCCGGCGCTGTAACGCTTGTTGGAGACCGGCAACAAGGGTGGTGGCAGGAAGGGGGGCTTGCACTGCCCGCCATGCGTGTGCCCGGACAGGATCCATCCCTGGAAATCGCCCCACCCGTGCAGATCCACCGAATCGGGGTTGTGGCTCAGCACCAGCGCCGGTTTTTCCGGTCGCAAACCACCCAGGCCGGCCACCGGGTCAAAATTTCCACCCCACAGATCCTCCAACCCGCACACCTGCAGGCCGGCGACCTCGATCACCTGGTTGCGCAGCAGGGTGATGCCGCTGTCGGTGGCCACCGCGGCCACCTCGCCGGCCACCGCCTGGTCCCGGAAGGTCAACCCGTAGTCATGGTTGCCCAGCACGCCAAAGGTGCCCAAGGTGCCCCGCGCGCAGCGGGAAAACACCCGCCGGGCCTGTTCGTCCACATGGTCCTTGCGGCTGATGAAGTCGCCGGTGTACACCACGATCTCGGGCTCGATCCGCCGCACCCGGTCGAAAGTGTTGATCAGGTAGTCATCATCCACCTGCGGTCCGATGTGCAGGTCGCTGAGCTGCACCAGGCGCTTGCCGACCAGGGCCTCAGGCAGGCCGGCAATCGGCAACGGCCTCTCCACCATCTCCAGCCAGTGCGGTTCAATCCGCCAGGTATACAGCCCCACAGCGGCCGAACCCAGTGCCAAGCCGGTTTTCAGCAGCTTTCGTCGGCTGGGCATGGGGGTAAGCACTCCGGAGACCGACCACCAGCCATTCCAACATACCGTTGGGACGGCCCGGATTCAGCCTGGTGTCAGCAACTTCCAGGCTTCCCCGTCGGGCAGCACCACCACGCTCACCGTCACCCGCTGCTGTTTGCCTTACCGTTTGCCAACAGCGTAAGGTGGCATCCCAGGGGGGCTTATTCCAAGTCCAAATAAATGAATAAGTTTTGACTGTAATCCATATCTTAAAACATAAGAAAAGGATCTTTCGCTTAGAGCTTGTCCTCTCTTTGGTAAAACTATTCTCTCTGAGATACCTGTCAAACACAGGAAGCCCAAACCCTATAAACTACCATCCATAGGTGGTCGTACCAGGCGTTGAAAGCGAATGAGGGGCCAAGCCGATCCTAAATCTTATTCAATTGCGATCTCCGAGTTATCGAACTTGTTTGGCGGCAGAGGGTAATGACAAAATGGCAACAGCGAGAAAACTGTTATCCCTACTCGGCAAGCCGATCACAAGTGCGGCATTGCGAAGTGTTGTTGCTGCAGACAATCTTAAATCTTCCAAAGAAGAGGACTTGAAAGAAGGCTTGCCTTGCAGTTGGAACTTTATCGGGAAGAAGGCGGGCTATGCGATTTCTGCCGAGGGCGGTCGGGTGGTGGCGGTGTTCCTCTACGTCGAGAAGGCTCACGGTTTTGTTGCATTTCCCGCTTCACTTCCTTACGACATACCGCAAGACGCAAGTCGAAAAGACGTTCGGCGTTTGCTTGGCAAGCCTGAATGCAGCGGCAAGGCGTGTACCAATGATATTTTGGGCCCACAAGGCGCATGGGACCGTTTTGCCGTGGACTCAGTTCGCATTCACTTCGAGTACACCAATCCCGAGTTGAAAATCAGCCTCGTTACTCTCATGACCGAGGACTCCGCTCCTTAAGCTGGCTTCACAATTCTGGAATACATTATAAGGTATGCAGCAACTGAGATGTATCAAGGTCCGGGAGGGGCCCTGTTGTGTATTCGATGGATCTGAAGGTCCGGATATTGGAAGCATGTCAGGCTGCCCAGCGGTTTTCGGTAAGCCCCGGGTTCGTCTCCAAATTGATGAAACTATTTCGGGAGACAGGGTCAAATACCTGTACTTTCTACCGTACAGCCCGGATTTCAGCCCGATCGAGAATGCCTTCTTCAAAATAAAGCCGCGAATGCGGAAATTCGCAGAAAGAACCTTCTCGGGCCTGTGGAAGGAACTGGGGCCATCCTTCGATCCATCTCCACCAGCGAGACCGCAAACTACTTCACCGCCTGCGGATTTATCGTTACATAATTATGAAATAAGCTCTAATACAGCAAAAAATCATCGACCAGGGTAGGGCCTCAGGTAGGCCGGCAATCGGCAACGGCCTCTCCACCATCTCCAGCCAGTGTGGCTCAATCCGCCAGGTGTACAGCCCCACAGCGGCCGCACCCAGCGCCAAACCGGTTTTCAGCAGCTTTCGTCGGCTGGGCATGGGGGTCAGGTACCAGGTTTGGATTGCGATACGGCCTTGGAATGGTTTTTTTTGAACACCCAATTCAAGACAAATGCACCAGCGGCAATGACCACCAGCCCGAAGACTGCCATCCCCCATTTGCGCGCGCCGGTGCGATCAGCGCGCGTCAGACCCTCCGAAACGAGGGTGTCATCCGGAATAGGGGGTTCCGGGATGGTGAGCATGGTTTTGGCAAAGTGGCCATCCTCCCCGCGAATCTCCACCCGGTAGGTGCCAGGCGATGGGGCGGGCAGCGAAAAGATGCCGTCCGAATTGGTTGTCGCTTCCGCCAGCCGGTGGTTTTCCCGGTCCAGCAGGTGCACCTGGGCATTCGGCACCGGTGTATTGTCGTCGAAATAGGCTTCCAGGTGCAGCATGCCCGCACGCAGACGCGCCTCAATGCCCAGTCCATGCGCGCTGGCTGGCAAGGGGGTCAGCGTAATCAACAACACGCCGCAAACACAGGCAATGGCATGGCGCATGAGTGACCGATCAGAAATACGATGGATGAGTGACTAATGCTAGCCATCGTTCCCGCCATGGGCAATTCGCCGGGGCGCTAATCCTGCCCGCCCCCGCGCCGCCCTTCCTTCTTGGCCGAGTTGCGTCGCTTCGCATCCATGCGGCGGAGTTGTGAACCCCAGGTGGGTTTGGTCTTCTTGCGGGGTGTCGGGGCCTGCAGGCACTGGCGGATCATGTCCACCAGCTTTTCCAGGCATTCCTGCCGGTTACGCTCCTGGTCGCGGTGCGTCTGCGCCACCAGCAAAATGTCTCCCTCGTTGGTGAACCGGCTGGGGTAGCTCGCCTTCAGGCGGTCCAGGGTGCCCAAGGGCAGCACTACCGTCGTGGTTGCCGTGCGCCAGCGCAGGTGCGTCTTGCTGGCCACTTTGTTCACATTCTGCCCGCCCGGGCCACCGGATCGGGCGTAGCTGAACTCCAGCTCTTCCAGCGGGATGGCAACCCGCCGGCTCACGCGCAGCACATTCGCATCGGGTTGGGGGGTAGTCATGGTGCTTTCCCCGGTTCGCGGTTGGCCGTGCCCCTACGCTGCTTCAGAGTGTCACCCAAGTCACTCCGGAATTTCTCGGCCAATGCCTGTAACCGTGCCACCTCTGCAGGCTGGTTCTGGGCAAGGTTCTTGCGTTCACCCGGGTCGTTTTTCAGGTCGTACAGTTCCGGTTGGGTGATTTTTCGCGAGGTGTATTTCACGGGAATGCCACCCTTCCCTCCTGGTTTGCCTGACAGCGTGCGGTAGGTGTGCGGCAGCAACAGTTTCCAGCGCCCGTCGCCGCTACACACCGCCTGCAGCTCATTCTGTAGGTAGTAGAAAGCGTAGCCATCAGCCGGTGATTCATGCGGATTTTTGGCATCCGCCTTGCCGGAAATTATTCCCCAGCAATTCCCTCCATCGATTCGGTTGCTGGGCAAGTCGGCCCTCACCTGGGATGCCATCGTGGGCAGCAGGTCGATGGTCATCAGCATCGCGTCGCTGGTGCTGCTGGCGGGTATCTGGCCCGGCCAGCGCATGATGCAGGGCACCCGCGTTCCCCCCTCCCACACGGTGCCTTTACCTTCCCGGAACCCACCCGAACTGCCGGCATGGTCCCCGTAGCTCAGCCACGGCCCGTTGTCCGAAGTGAACACCACCCAGGTGTTGTCGGACAGCTTCAGGTCATCCAACTTTTTCAAGATCCGCCCAACCGTGTCATCGATCTCCTCGATCACATCGGCATACAGTCCCTTGCCCGATTTTCCCTCGAAGTCCTTGCCGACGAACAGCGGCACATGCGGCTGGTTGGGTGCCAGGTAAAGGAAAAAGGGTTTGCCCGCGGCTTTCTCGATGAAACGGACCGACTCGTCGGCGAACTGGCCGGTGAGCCGTTTCTGGTCCTCCGCGCTGACGGACGCATCCACCACCGTGGTGTCCCGCAGCAGGGGCAACGGCGGGTAGGCCTTGGGCGCCTCCGGATGCAGCGGCCACATGTCCCCGGAATAGGGGATCCCGAAGAACGAATCAAAGCCCTGTCGGGTGGGCAGAAATTCCTGCAGATGGCCCAGGTGCCACTTGCCCACGCAGGCGGTGGCATAACCCTTGCCTTTCAGCATCGAGGCCAGAGTTGTTTCCCTCGGGTTCAAACCGATCTTGGCGTTTGGACCCAGGGCACCGTGGATCCCCACCCGGTTGGCATAGCATCCCGTCAACAGGCTGGCGCGGGATGCCGAACAGACCGGTTGCGACACATGGAAGTTGGTGAAGGTCCGCCCCTCGCGCGCCATGCGGTCCAGATGGGGTGTGCGGGCCAGCTTGCCCCCAAACGGACCGATATCGGCGTAGCCGAGGTCATCGCAAAAAACCACCACCAGGTTGGGCGGGGCGTTTAGGGTCCAACAAGCGAGTGCGGCGAAAAGAACCATCGTGGTACTCCCTTGGACCTCACTGCCCCAACTGAAACTTCGTCACCGCCTGCACCGAAGTCACCGGTATCCAGGTGCGGTTCACCCTTGCGATGTCCTCCACTGCAATGTGGTCCTTGGCCAGTTCCACCACCGTGTGGCTGCCTCCGTCCAGCTTGGGCATCAGGAGGAATTCATAGCGCCCCTGTTTCTCGCGCAGGGTCACCTTGTCGCCTACCCGCAGAGGTCCAAAAGGGCCGGGTCCGGCTGCATCGGGCCGCTGCGAAACCGCGCTTCCCAGCAAAATGGCCGCGCCGGAAATAGCCAGCACAAAAGGCAGCACGCGCATGGTCCATCCCCCCAGGCTTAAAACGATCCGTCACAGGAACTTGATGCAGGCTACCCCCGACACCACCAGGAGCGCACCCACCACGCGCCCGGGAGTGATGGCGCGCACATCCAATCCCATCCAGCCGTGGTGATCCATCAGCATGCTGGAAAGCAGCATCCCGCCCACCATGGCCGACAGGAAGACCCCGGCCCCCAGCCTAGGCGTCAGCACCGCGCCCGCCAGCACGATCAGCGCACCCAGCGGCCCACCGATCCAGTTCCACCAGGGGGTGGAGCGGATCACCTCGGTCGGCGGCGGGGTTGGGCGGAACAATAACATCAGGGTCACTGCGGTGATGATGGTGCCGCACACGCTGAAAAAAGCCGGGTACCACGGGTCGTTCAGGTTCCTGCGGAACGAGCCATTTGCCGAGGCCTGCAGCGTCAGGCAAACCCCCGCCCCGATCGCCAGCAACAGATTCACCACCGTCGGACCCATCAGACCTCTCCATCCCCGCTCCAGTCAGCCAAAACGGAAACTTCCATCCTACTCGGCCCAGTTCAGCGTGCGCCCCACAGCCTTGCGCCAGCCTGTGAGCATCTTTTCACGCTGGCCGGCGGATGTGGTGGGTTTGAACTCCTGATCCAGTACCCAATTGCGCTCGATGTCCCCCAGGCTGTTCCAGGTACCTGTGGCCAGGCCGGCCAGATAGGCCACACCCAGCGCCGTGGTCTCCTGCACGCGGGGCCGGCGTACCGGCACACCCAGCAGGTCGGCCTGGAACTGCAGCAGCGCGTTGTTGCGGCTGGCTCCCCCATCAGCTTTCAGGCTGGCCAGCTTCACACCGCTGTCGGCTTCCATCGCGCCCAGCAGATCCGCCGATTGCCATGCCATCGATTCCACTGCCGCCCGGGCGATATGCGCCGCGGTGGTGCCCCGCGTCAGGCCGAAGATGCCGCCCCGCGCCCGCGGATCCCAGTGCGGCGCCCCCAGACCGGTGAACGCTGGCACCACGAACACGCCGCCGGCATCGGGAACGCTGGCCGCCAAGGCCTCCACATCCTCCGACTTGCGGATGATTCCCAACCCATCCCGCAGCCACTGCACCACCGCACCCGCCACAAACACCGCGCCCTCCAGGCAGTAGGTGGTTTTGCCGCCGATGCGCCAGCCCACGGTGGTGAGCAGGTTGTTGGCGCTGGGCACCGGCTTGTCCCCGGTGTTTAGCAGTAAAAAGCACCCGGTGCCGTAGGTGTTCTTCGCGCTGCCCGGCTGGAAGCAGGCCTGGCCAAAGGTGGCCGCCTGCTGGTCCCCGGCAATGCCGGCAATGGCCACCGGAGCCCCCAGCATCTCCGCGTCGGTCTGCCCGGCCACCCCGCTCGAATCCACTACCCGGGGCAGCATGGCCCGTGGAATATTCAGGATGCCCAAAATCTCATCATCCCAGTCCAGCCGGTGGATATCGAACAGCAGCGTGCGGCTGGCGTTCGACACATCGGTCACATGCAGCTTGCCGCCCGTCAGTTTCCAGATCAGCCAGGTATCAACCGTGCCGAACAGGATCTCACCTCGGGCAGCCCGTTCGCGCAGTCCGGGGATCGTCTCCAGCAGATGAACCACCTTGGTGCCCGAGAAGTAGGCGTCCACCACCAGCCCGGTGCGCTGCCGGATCAGTGCCTCGTGTCCCTGCGCTTTCAGTCGGTCGCATACCGGCGCACTGACGCGGCTCTGCCAGACGATGGCATTGGCCACTGGCCTGCCGGTGTTCTTGTCCCACAGGATCGTGGTCTCGCGCTGATTGGTAATACCCAGCGAGCCGATCTGGCCGGCCGAAAGCCCGGCGCGGGCAAGCGCCTCGCGCGCGCAGGCGAGCTGCGTCTGCCAGATCTCCTCGGGATCATGCTCCACATCGCCGGGGGCGGGATAGATCTGTGGCAGTTCCCGCTGCGCCATCGACAGTGCCCGGCCGTCCTGCCCGAACACGATGGCCCGGCTCGAAGTGGTCCCCTGATCCAGCGACAGAATCGGCTTGCCCGTCACCATGGCCCGATACCCCAATCAACACCCGAAGGGAGAGAACCCGGAACTGCACCGGGCAGGGCTTGATTGTAATGGGAAATCAGGCTGGCGGGTGAATGCTCACCCGTACCGTTCCGGGTCGAGCAATTGCAGATCAATGGAAGGCTTTTCCCTGTCCAGCAACTGGCCCACCAGCTTGCCGGTGACCGGGCCCAGGCTCAGGCCCATCATCGCGTGGCCGGTGGTGATCACCAGGTTCGATAACTTCCGACTGCGCCCCAGATAGGGCAAGCCATCGGGCGAGCAGGGGCGCAATCCCTTCCAGGGCTCGATGCCCGCGAAGTCCCCTTCGCTGAAGGAGGGGTAGTACTGGCAGAACGAGCGCTGGATGCCGCGCACCCGCGCCGGGGCAACCGATTCGTTCAGTCCCGAGATCTCCATCGTGCCGCCCACACGCAGCCGGCCACCCATGGGCGTGACCGCCACCCGCGCCTCGGTCAAAATCGTGCACAGCGTGGGCAATTGTCGTGGCTTGGCCAGCGTCAGGCTGTACCCCTTGCCTGCCTGCATTGGCAAACCAAGGCCCAGTTCCTTGGCCAGAAGCGGCGACCAGGAGCCCGCTGCCAGAACCACCTGATCCGCTTCCAGATCTCCGGCGCCGGTACGCGCGCCACGCAAGGTGGATCCCTCACGCATCAACCCGGTCACTTCGGTTTGGAAATGAAAGTTCGCCCCCAGGGCGCGGCAGCGGTTTTCTAGTCCCGCCATCAGACGGTTGGGATCGAGGTGGCAGTCTTTGGGGAAATAGACCGAACCCTCAATGGCCAGGTCGGCCCCCGGGTCCAGTTTTTTGGTGTCCGCCGCATCCAGTACCCGGGCCGGCACGCCCAACTGGTTGGCCCGCTCGGCCATGTGGGCTTCCTCTTCAAGCCCCTTGGCCGTGCGGCACAGCATCAATAGCCCCTTGGTCTCCAGCCCGAAATCTCCGGGACCGGTTTCCGGGTGGCTGGCCCAATGGGTGTAGATGTCCCGGCTTTGGTAATTCAGATCCCGCAGGATGGGTTCGGCCGCTTTCACCCGGGCGGCGGTCGAGGCGCGCCAGAAACGGAATCCCCAGGTCAGCAGGTCCCACGACAATCTGGGCCGGATGTAAAACGGAGATTCCGGGTTCCACATCCATTTGATGCCCATCCACACGGCACCCGGCGCGGCCAGCGGCACAAAGTGGCTGGGCACTACCATCCCAGCGTTGCCGAACGAGCACCCATCACGCATGGACGGGTTCCGGTCCACCACCGTGACTTGGTAGCCGCGCTGAAGGGCATGCAGGGCCGAGGACAGCCCAATCACCCCCGCACCCAGAATCAGCACCCGCTTGGACATGCAGCCTTCCAAAAAAGACAAAAACCTTCCACTCAATCCACCCGGATTCCCCAGCAAAACGGATCACGCGCATCCACCAGCAGGGTCGCCTCGGCCGTCACATGGGCCGTTCCGGTCACGGTGGGAATGATCCTGCCGCAGTCGGTGGTGGTCCCGTCCCACTCGAACCGCCCGGCAAACCGGGTCCCCAGGATGCTTTCCTGGATCCACTGCTCGCCGGGCTGCAGTTTGCCATCCGCAGCCAGACACGCCAGCTTGGCGCTGGTGCCGGTGCCGCAGGGCGACCGGTCGTAGGCCAGGCCGGGGCACAGCACAAAATTGCGCGCATCGGAACCGGGGGCGCCCGGTCCGATCAGCTCCACATGGTCCACCTCGGGGTAGCCTCCGGCGTTCACCGCCTGGCGGATGCGGGTGGAAAGATCGGTCAGTTCCGCCACGCAGGGCAGGGTCAGACGGTGGCCGTGGTCTTCCACCAGGTAGAACCAGTTGCCACCCCAGGCGATGTCGCCGGTTACCTCACCATGCCCCGGCACGGTTACCTTCACGCCCTTGTGGGCGCGCCAACTGGGCACATTGCGCACCGATACCGACCCATCGGCCAGTAGTGTGGCTTCCACCACGCCAACCGGAGTCTCAATCCGGTGCGCGCCCGGTTGCAACTTGCCGAGGTGGGCCAGCGTCACCACCAGGCCGATGGTGCCGTGGCCGCACATGCCCAGGTAGCCCACATTGTTGAAGAAGATCACCCCGGCAGAACACGAGGGGTCGGCAGGCTCGCAGAGCAGCGCCCCCACCAGTACATCGCTGCCGCGCGGCTCGTTCACCACGGCGGAGCGGAAACTGTCGTGCCGTTCGCGCAACAGGGCCAGGCGACGGTCCAGCGGGCCGGTGCCCAGGTCCGGCCCCCCGTCCAGCACCACGCGCGTGGGTTCGCCACCGGTGTGGGAATCAACCACGCGAATCCGCTGGATGGTGTTGGCGGTCATGATGGGGTATCCAGTTGGCGGGCTGTGGCTTACAGTTTGGGCCGTTCGGCCAGGCCCTTGTGGATGATCTTCAGCACCGCCTCGCGCTCGGCGCCTGAGAGAGCCAGGCGCGGCTCGCGCACCCACTCGGAGCCCAGACCCGCCTCCTGCACCGCCAGCTTGATGTACTGCACGAACTTGATGTGCGTGTCCAGTTTCAGCAGCGGGTAGAACCAGCGGTACATCTGCCGCGCCTCGTCCCACTTGCCCTTCCGGGTCAGTTCCCAGAAGTACTGGTTCTCTTTCGGGAAGGCGATGCCGGAACCGGCCACCCACCCGTCGATGCCCAGGACCGCTGACTCCAAGGCCAGGTCATCCACGCCCACAAAGACCTGGTAGCGGTCGCCCACCTCGATGCGCAGCTCGGTGATGCGCCGGGTGTTGGCCGAGCTTTCTTTCAGGGCGACCAGGTTCTTGATGTCGGACAGCTTGGCGAATTGGGCGGGGGTGATGTCCACCGTGTAGCCGACCGGGTTGTTGTAAAGCATCCATGGCAGACGGGTGGCGGCGGCCACCTTGCGGAAATGGTTCTCCGCCTCGGCGGCGTCGGCCTTGTACACCATGGCGGGCATCACCATGTAACCCGCAGCACCCAACTTCTCGCCATCAGCCACATAGCGGCAGGCCGCCAGCGTGCTGGTTTCCGCCACGCCGCTGAGCACCGGCACCCGGCCCTTGGCCACCTCCACCGCCCGCTTCAGGACCGAGCGTTTCTCCTCCGGGTCCATCGACTGGTTCTCACCCAGCGAGCCGCAAACGATCAACCCGGTCACGCCCGAGTCGATCAGGGCCTCCACATGCTTGGAGAAACCGTCCAGGTTCAGCGACAGGTCCTTGTGGAACTGGGTGGTGATTGCCGGGAAAACGCCCTGCCATTTGCTCTGGGACATGATGCTGTGTCGCCCTTTCTGGTGCCGGTTGAATGATTGCGTTCAATCTATCCGCGGCGTTGCCCTGTGTCTTGTTCCCAAATGCGGTTGACCGGGTTGAAAAAGGCACAGCGGGACCATGCTGCCGGCCAACCGGCCGAAACGCTCCCATGCCTATGGACAAACCAGCGTGTCGGGTGGATGATCGGCTGCATGTCCCATCCCCCCAAGCCCGCCGTGGATGCCGCTGAATTCCTGGCTAAACTGGCCGAGCCCTTCACAGGCGAGGCCCTGTTCGATTGCCTGGCGGACATGGTCTATTTCATCAAGGATGACCAGGGCCGTTATGTGGTGGTCAACCAGACTCTGGTGAACCGCTGCCATCTCGACCGTAAGGATGAGCTGCTCCACCGTACCGCGGCGGATGTTTTCCCCGGCCCCACCGGGCAGGCCTACCTGGCCCAGGACCTGGAAGTGATCCGCACGGGCGAACCGCTGGTGAACGCGCTGGAACTGCACACCTACCCCCAAGGCGACCCCGGTTGGGCGCTCACCACCAAGTTGCCGCTTTCCGACAAGTCGGGCAAATGCGTGGGGTTGGTTGGCTTCTCGCGGGATCTCCACCCGCCCGATGAGAAAAACCAGGCGTGGAGCCAGCTTGCTCGGGCCATCGACCAGGCCCGTGCCTCGCTGGACCAGCCGTGGCCGCTGGCCCGGCTGGCGGAACTGGCCGGTATCACCTCCCACCAGATGGACCACCGCGTCCGCCAGGTGTTCCACCTGACTCCCGGCCAGTTGCTGTTGAAGTTCCGCATGGACCAGGCCACCCAGCAGTTGCGCCACACCGCCAGTCCCATCGCCACCGTGGCGATGAACTGCGGCTACTCCGACCAAAGCGCCTTCACCCGCCAGTTCCGCCGCGCCATCGGCATGTCGCCGGGCGAATACCGCCGGATCCACCGGGCGGGTGGCGAGTAGCCCAAGGTGTTCCATGCTCTCAATGCTGATCCTCTGGATGTCGCTCCACCAACCCGCACCCGACTGGGAACTGGTCACCCGACGGGCGGACTGGCAGGCGCGTGATTCCCAGGGTGAGGTGGTCTTCAACAACCGGCTGTGGATCCTGGGCGGTTGGTTCGATTCGTATTCCTCCCCGCCGCGCGATGTGTGGAGTTCCCCTGATGGCAAGGCGTGGACCCGCGCCACCGACAAGGCGCCGTGGCGGCATTCCGATTTGCCGATGACCGTGACCTTCCAGGGCAAGATGTGGCTGATGGGCGGCTGGGCCGACGGCCGGCTGAAGACCCACTCGGCCAGCGCCCAGGTCTGGAACAGTGACAACGGCGCCGACTGGAAGATGGTCACCGATAAAGCCGGCTGGTCGCCGCGCCTGGCGGCGGGCGTGGCGGTGCATGGGGGCAAGCTCTGGATCATTGGCGGCACCGAGGATTACTATTTTGGCTCTGAGAAAAGTGTCCGAAACGATGTGTGGTGCTCGGCGGATGGCAAAAGCTGGACCTGTGTGACCCAGGCCGCCCCGTGGAAGCCGCGGGCCTACCACCAGGTGGTCGCCCACGGCGGCAAGCTGTGGGTGCTGGGTGGCGGCAACTACCAACCCGGCTACCAGGCATTCAACGATGTCTGGTGCTCGGAAAACGGCAAGGACTGGACCTGTGTCACCCAAAACTCCCCGTGGTCTCCCCGCCTGTGGTTCTCGGCGGTGACCCATCGCGACCACCTGTGGGTGCTGGGCGGGTGGTCGAACAACCCGGCCAAAAACTGGGGGGATGTGTGGTTTTCGAAGGATGGCAAAACCTGGAAGGAGCTGAAAACAGCCACCCGCCCCAAGGAGCGCCACGAGCACTCCGCGCTGGTGTTTCAGGATGCCATCTGGATGCTGGGTGGCCACGCCCAACCGCTATGCAGCGAAGTGTGGGCCCTGCGCCTGCCCCAGGGCTGGAAGGGTGATTGATCGGGCGTGGTAGAATGGGCGTGCCAAAAGTTCCAGCCGGAAGCAACCCATGCCCACCACCGAACCGTCCACATCCAACAATCCAATGCGGTCCTGGTTGGTGGTGATAGCCTCCGTGGCTGCCGCGGTCGCCTTCATCTGCTACCAGGTGTTGGCAAACAGGCCCGGCGAAGCCAACGAGAAAACCCAACCGCAGTCGATGAGCCCCGCCCAGCGTCTGGCGGCCATGAACAGCATGCGGGATGATGCTTTGGTGATTGGCGTGGAAGTGAACGGCAAGGCCAAAGCCTATGCCCTGGCCGCCGTGCATGCCCCCGACCGGCATGTCTACAACGGCATGCAGGGGGACACCCCTGTCACCGTCACTTTTTGCGATCTGGCGGACTGCGTGCAAGTCTTCACGCGGGAGGGGGCCACCAAGCCCCTGGGCGTGAAGATTGAACATGGTGCCAGCAAGGACAGGAAGATGGTCATCCGTGTCGATGACCACCTGTACCATCAAAGCACGCTGGAATCGGCGGATAACGCAGCGGGATCTTTCCCGCTGCAATCGGTGCCTTTCACCCGCACCACCTGGGGTGAGTGGCGCAAGCAGCATCCTGATAGCGAACTGCTCACCGGCAACTCAAACTGAGTCGCTGCAGTTTATTACCCTCAACAGGTTTTAGGCTTGGTCTGGCATAGCTGGGCCGGCTTGTCCAGTTTCACCTGGTTCCATGGCATTTTGGCGATCAGCATGCCCATGGCACAGGTGTCGGTGATGCCGGCAAACATCAAACCGGCTCCCACAAATCCGGACAGGCCGAAAAAGTAGGGATGCACCAGGAATCCCAGCACAGCGCCGGTCAATACCAGGGCACCTGCGGCGATGCGCACCTGTCGCTCAAGAGACATCCCTTTTTGGCCGCGCTCCACAGGAAGGCCGGCGGCCACCCAGGCGGTGGTGCCACCCTCCACCAGGATGATTCCGGGCACACCGGCGGCAGCCAGCCTGTCGCAGGCCTGCTTCGCCCTGCCGCCTGATTTGCAGAGCACCGCCAGATGGAGACCGGGGGCGCGGTTGCTGAAGGTGGCCGGGTCCAGTCGGTCCAAAGGCACCAGTTCCGCGCCGACGGCGTGCACCTCGCGGTATTCCAGGGGGGTGCGCACATCGAGCAGATCAATGGCCTCGCCGGAGGAACGCCGCCTGTGCACCTCGGACGCCTGCAGAATAGTCACTTCCATTTTGGTGCATCCTCGCTCAAGGGGTGGTCTTTTTTCCCATGAAGCATCAATGGACGGGTTGTGTACAGGTCCATTGGGAAGGAATTCAATATCGCGTTCTGTTCCATTTTACCCAATAGGGTTGGAAGAACAGCACTAGGCCGGTGATCCACAGGACCAGCAGGATCAGGGCTGCGGGCAGGAAGACGCCCAGCTTGGCCCAATCGCCGAACCATGAGCCATCGTGGAACGACTCGATCAGGTCGCTGCGGCGGTAGGCGACCTGCAGCACCTGACCGGTGGCGCTGTCGAGCTGGACCTCCCAGTTGTTTTTGGCCAGCACCTTCATCACGCCTTTGGCCGGACGGATATCGATGCGGGTGATGTCTTTCCAGGACTGCACTTCCGCCTCGGGAACGGTCTGGCAGGCCTGCAGGACCGATTCCATGGGGAGGGAAGGCGCGCTGCCGGTGCCCCGCTGCTCGGGTGGCTGCACCCAGGGTACCTGTTTTTTGACCTGCAGCATCAGGCCGGTCACCAGAATCACCACCACCGGCAAGGCCGAGACGATGCCCAGCCAGTAGTGGATCCAGCGGTTGGTCCAGGCACGGGCCATCAGGGTCACTCCGGTTGGTCGGGCCAACTTTTGGCATGGGGTTTGGTAGGATGAGGCCATGGTAACTGCCACGCGACAACGGGTGAACGGGATGCGGGGGGCCTTGCTGGGCCTGCTGGCGTTTCTGCATGTCCTTGGCGCTGTCGGTATGCCGCTCCCTGTGGTTCCTGTCGGGAGCCAATCGGGCAAATCCCAGGGTGGCCCTGCCTACCCCTGCCAAAACAGGCCCTGCGGGTGCCTCAGCTACGAGCAATGCTGGGCTGGTGACTGCTGTTGCTTCACGCTGGAGCAGAAGATCGCCTGGGCGCGGAAACAGGGAGAGTATGTACCTTCAACCGCCTTGGCAAAGCTGGCGGACAAGGAAGAAATTAGCCCGCCAGAGGCCTGTGACCATTGCGCACGGGAGAAAACCTGCTGCGAGTCTTCCCAAAACGAAGAACCAGGGAATAATAAGCCCGCTCCCGGCGGTTGGAAGCTGGTGATCGGCAGCTTTGTCTCGGGTTGCCAAGGACAGGGTGATAGCGGTCCCATTTCAGTTTTTCCTGTGGCGATTCCTGGTCAGTTTACCCATGAAATGGCGAGAGTTTCCGTCTTCTTTGCTGGTTTTGACAATCGGAATGAAGATGCGAAACGACTGTCGAATGCACCCACGCCGCCTCCGCCAAAAGCCTGATTGAATTGATCCAACCTTGCCTTCGGGTAATCGTCATCACCTGAATGCAACCTGCATTCAGGCTGGATCCGACTTGGTTCGGCCCGGATTGACCAGCGAACAAGTCCTCTTCATGACCTGCGTTCCCAAAACCGGGAAACCAGAGGTCCTTTCAACCTGCCACCATTCGTTTCTTGGAGACAGCTTCATCATGTTCCATTTGTTGTTGCGCGGTCTGAAAGCGACAGCGATTCTTGTTGCCTTGCCATGCCTATCCCGGGCCCATGATCTCTGGCTGCAAACCAACACCCCTGTGGTCCGGACTGGGGATGTGGTGCATATCGATTGCATGCTGGGCAACCACGGCAACGACCAACGCGATTTCAAGCTGGCAGGCAAAGCCGGCATCGAAACGATCAAGAACTTGGAGGTAATTCTGCCGGATGGCAGACGGAAGGATATTCGTGCCGACCTGGCTGACCTGGGCCTGGCACCCAAGGAGGGCTTCCTGTCCACCCGTTTTGTAACCAGCAAGCAGGGAGTGCACTTGGTGGCTCATACCTCCGACAGGGTGGTGAATCACGGTACTCCGGTGAGGAGTCTGCGCAGCGCCAAGTGTGCTTTTGTCGCCAGCGACCTGCTGGACAAAGTTCCGGCCGAGTTGAAGGGTTTCAACCGGTCGATTGGTCATCCCCTTGAGCTGGTGCCGGAAACCGACTTGGCCCGTATCGGGCCTGGGACGCCCATCACGGTCCGGTTGCTTTTGGATGGCAAACCGGCGGAGGGGGTGAAGGTCAGTTTCATTCCACGCGGGGTGACGCTCAAGGAAGGTACCGATCCCGATTATGAACGGATCACCGACAAGAACGGCGGTGCCACCTTCGCCCCGAAGGTGGGCACCTATCACCTGATCGTTGCCCACATTGAAAAGCCGGGGAAAGGCACCCTGGCTGGGCAAGATTATGAGGCCACCAAATACTCTGCCACGCTTTCGGTACTGGTGCCGCAAAAGTGCCCATGCTGCGACGATTGATGTCTTAAAATCACACACTCAAACTCACACACTCAAATGGAGGGATAAACGATGGTGAAGCATTCGAGGAAAGGTTTCACGCTGATTGAGTTGCTGGTGGTGATCGCGATCATCGCGGTGCTGGTGGGCTTGCTGGTGCCGGCGGTGCAGAAGGTGCGCGAGGCGGCCAACCGAATGAGCTGCTCGAACAACCTGAAGCAGATCGGCCTGGCAATGCACAACATGCACCAGAACGAGGGCAGCCTGCCTGCCAGCGATTATGCTGCCGGCGGCAACTGGGGCACCTGGCAGGTGGCGATCCTGCCGTACATTGAGCAGGACAACATGTTCAAACTGTACCAAGGCTTCAAGACAGGGCCACAAGGGTATTCGACCGCGCCGAACACGACCAATGTGACCTGCCTGTTCATCAAGACCTTGCAGTGCCCGAGCGACTCGGGCAGCGGCAACAACACGGCTCCGAACTTCGCGAACATCACCAAGCACAACTATGTGGTGAACGCGGGCAACACGGTGCGCCTGCAGGGCACATTCAGCGGCGTGGCCTTCGGCGGCGCGCCGTTTCTGCGGAACGGTGTGACGCAGAAACTGACAGACATCATGGATGGGACCTCAAACACGCTGATGGCTTCGGAGACGATCATCGGCATCAACAATGGGGCGACCAACGACCTGCGCGGTTTCACCTGGTGGGGCCCTGGAGCGGTGTTCCACGGGTTCAACGGGCCGAACAGCCCATCGCCCGACTTCCACCAGTTCGCCAGCTACTGCAACAATCAGCCGCAGTTGGGCCTGCCGTGCGCGGTGAACTCGAATGTGCAGTTGGCGGCGCGCAGCCGGCACTCGGGCGGTGTGAACGCGGGCATGTGTGATGGGGGCGTCCGGTTTTTCGCCAATGGCACCTCGCTGGCGGCATGGCGGGCTTACTCGACCTCGAACGGTGGCGAGGTGATCAACGAGTAACCGGCCAAACCGAAGTTGAACGCGGCGGGCGGGGTATATTCCTCCGCCCGCTGTTCTTTTGTATTCATGAATTTGGGATCAAAGATAGTGTCAGACGCGCAGGAAGATCTTCCGGCGTTCCATCCAGAACAGGATGACCCAATAAACAGACAGAATGGCGATACCGGAAAACAGTGGCTCGTAGGCATCACCGGCCAAGCGGAAGAAGTCCTTGCCGAGAAAAGTGTTGAAGTTGGAGCGGATGAAGGCCTCGATGAGATGGCTGATCAGATAGGCGGCGATGGGATTCATGCCGATGACGCGCAGCGGGTAGGACCAGGCGGCGCGCCCTGACAGGTCGTTGAGGGCGTAGAAAAGCGCCAGCAGCAGAAAGCACCAGCCACCGCTGAACAGCACCCAGGCGGGCGTCCAGATCCGTTTGACCACGGGGCAAAGGGCGAGCTGGTCGAGAGCGAAGCCGGCGGCGAGGCAGGCCGTGCCTGCCAAGGCAAAGGTTCCCAGTTTGCGTTTGGCAGGCCAGTCGCCCAGCAGCCACCCGCCGGCGATGAGGCCGAGCAGGGAAGTTGCCAGGGTGGGGATGAAGCTGAGGGTGGAATAGCCACCGCCATTGTATTCAAACGGTTTTTGCCTGGGGAACAGGTTCAAAAACCAGGTATCGCATTTCCAGGCGAGGTTGGAGTTCTTGTTCCAGTGGGCGGCGATGCCCTCTGCGTGCTCGCTCCATCCCTGGGGCACGCCCACCTTCGCGTAGTCGAAATCGGGCCCGGGGGTTGGATAAAGGGCGAAGGCTGTCCAGTAGCCGACGAGGAGGATGACCAGACAGGCCCACCAGACGCGGCTGGAGCAAAGCGCGATGAGGAACAGCGGGAAGAAGCCGAGGCCGATCTGGGTGAGGGTGTCCTCGAAGGTGAAATTCGCCTGGGACCGGCCCATGGAACGGAGCCAGATGCCGAGCGCGATGAGGACCAGGGCACGCCAGGCGGCGTGGGCTAGTGTGGAGCCGATGGGGTTGCCACGCTTGCGGCGGTGATCGAGAGAAAGGATGACGCTGACGCCGACCAGGAAGCTGAATGAGGGCTGGATGAGGTCGTGCAGGGTGCAGCCACGCCAATCGACATGGGATTGTTGGCGGGCGAGGAATCGCCAGATGGGATTTTCAGGCAGAGCGCTGCTGAGGCGGCCGAAGTGCAGCACCTCGGCCATCATGAGCAACATCACGAAGCCGCGATAGGCGTCGACCGAGGCGAGGCGTTGCCAGGTGTTGGCGGGGCTGGCTTCGGGGGCTTGCGTGGTTTCGGCGGCCATGGTGGCTCCTGTGGCGGGTTGAGATCCCTTGTAACACAGGGTGCGGCCGGCGGAAGGGGGCTCGTTCGCGGAGGGAATGGCTAGGGAACGACTTCGAGGTACTCGACTTGGTCTTTATGGTATTTGAGTAGCGCCTCGATCTCGGCGAACAGCAGGCGTGTGGATGAGACGCAGGAGGCGCAGGCACCCTCTAGGCGGACCTGGGCGACGGGGCCATCGATGGCGACAACCCTTACGCGGCTGGTCTGGAGATCGTACAGCGGGGCGAGAACCTCGTCGCAGAGTTTTTGGACACGCAAGATCTGGTCGTGTGGGACGGGGTTGGTCATGGCGTGGAAGCCCGCTGGTGCTTGTTGGCGCAGAGAGCGCGAATGGCGGTGATGTCATGGCCCAACTGGGCTACAAGTTCGGCGGGTGAGGGGAACTGGCGGGGCGGGCGGACATGGGCGAGGAAGTCAAGGGAGAGGTGCTGTCCGTAAAGGTCGGCAGAGAAGTCGAGCAGGTGGGCCTCGACGCGGGGCCGGGTGTCGGCAAAGGTGGGCGCGGGGCCGATATGGGTAGCGGTTGGGAGTGAGCGGCCACCTGGCAGGGTGGCCAGGCAGGCGTAAACGCCAGGGGCGGGCACAACGGTTTGGGGGGCAAGGTTGGCGGTGGGGAAGCCGATGGTGCGGCCGCGGTGGGCCCCGTGGATGACCTCGCCGTGGAGGCGATAGGGGCGGTTGAGCAGGTTGTTGGCCGCCGCGACATCGCCTTGGGCCAGTGCGGCGCGGATGCGGGTGCTGGAGACCTCGGCACCGGCATCGGAGACTGCCCCGACAACGCCGAGCCGCATGCCGGAGGGGGGGCAGAGTTTTTTCAACGTGTCGATGGTGCCGGCGCGGGCGCGTCCGAAGCAGAAGTTATGTCCCTCGACAAGGGCGGCGGCCCGGAGGGACTGCACCAGAACCTTTTGGAAGAAGGTTTCGGCATCCCAGGCCAGTAGGGCTGTGCTCACACGCAGCAGGGCGGCGTGGGTGGCGCCGGCCCTGCGCAGCAGTGTGAGTCGGTCTTCGGGGGTGGTGAGGGGCGCGGGGACGGGCTGACCAAGCAGGGCGCGTGGGTGCGGATCGAGCGCGAGCGCCAGCACGGGGAGATTGCCGAGGTCGCGGGCGAGGGTGGAGGCGGTTTGGACAAGCGCGACATGCCCCTGATGGACGCCGTCGAAATTGCCCAGCGTGACAACCGCGCCGGGGGGAACGCCGGGGTTGGAATCGGTGGGGAGGGTGGGATCGAACACAAGCATGGTTTGGACATTCTAGCGGAAAACCGTCGAAACCGGGCGGGTTTGCTGGTGGAAGGGGGCAGGGTCCGCTAGGGTGGATGTTCACCGGGTCGGCCGGACGGCCGCTGCCGGGGGCGTGGGGAAACCCGCGACCGCCCGGTGGAGGAAAGTCCGGGCTCCACAGGGCAATGTGGTGGGTAACGCCCACCACCCGAAGGCGGAGGGGATCGCTTGCGTTCCCGTCGGCCGAAGGGTCGGGACAGTGCAACAGAAAACATACCGCCTGGCGGCTTTCGGGCCGCCCGGTAAGGGTGAAAAGGTGGGGCGGCTTGCCGCTTAATGTAAGAGCCCACCAGCAGCCGGGTGACCGGCTGGCTTGGCAAACCCCACATGGAGCAAGACCAAGTAAGGGAGAAGGGTCTGCCCGGCCCGCTTCACTCCCGGGTAGGTTGCTAGAGCGCGCGGGCAATCGCGCGCCCAGAGAAATGGTCGTCGTCCGCGCGCCACGCGCGTGGGAACAGAACCCGGCTTACAGGCCGGCCCGGTGAATTCCTTTTTTTCCCCGCTTCAGCGCGGGTCATTCGGCTGTGGCAGTCGCCAGCGGCGGCACCGGGCAATCGATGGTGTCGCCCATGGCGCGGAGCAGTTCGAGCTCACGCACGCTGACCTGGCCATCTTCCAGCACGCAGGCCGCCATGCCAAGCAGGACGCGGCGGCGGAGTTCGGGTTTGGCCCGGGCCAGGCGGCGGGCGGCGGCGTGGTAATCCTCGAGGCGGACACTGTCGCGGGCGGGCAGTTGGGCGGCGGGGCCGGGCCGGCCCCGGAAGGCGCGTATGCCGGCCTGGAAAGCCTGATCGGCTTTTTCGGGTGAGATCTCCTCATCGGATCCCTCGGCCCCCTGCCAGGCCAGCAGGCCGAGGATGGTCTCCACCCGGCCGGGCTGGAGGGTTTCGGGACGCCACCAATCGGCCGGCTGGGTGCGCAGGCCGAACTCGAGGTCGAGGTGGCGGGAAAGGACGCAGGAGAGGACATACTCGAAGGTGCTGAGGCGCTGGTCGGCCAGGACGAGGGCATGGATGCGGCCGCGGAAGACGCTGTACTGCTCGGGGGAGAGGGAGCGCAGGGCGGGCATGGCCAGGTCCAGCAGGGGCAGCCGGTACGCGTCGGGCAGTTGGCGGACGGCAGGCTCGAGGCGGAGGGTTTCGGCCATCTCGGCGTCGCCCGCATCGCGCTGAAGGATGCCGAGCTGGTTTTCGCGGACCTCGGCATCGGAATCGAGGAGGAGGGCGCAAACCAGGGAGCGGGCGCTGAAGGGATCGCGGCTGGCCTCATCGATGACGGGGGGAAGCGCATCGACGAGGCGACCGGCGTAGCCCACCTCGGCAGGGGTGACGGAGCCGACCTGATCGACAGTCTGTTCTGCAGCCAGGCCCATGGCGCCGGGGAGCGGCAGCGGCAGGGGTGTGGCCGGGGAGCCGGGCATTCCGGGGAAACCGAAACGGCCGCCACCGGGCATGCCCGGCATACCGGGGAAGCCAGGGTAGCCGGCGCGTTTGGGTTTGGGGGAATCGGCCGGGGGTGTGGCCTCTTCCGGAGCGGGGACTTGGGCCTGGGGGATCTTGCCGTCGAAAGCGGGATCGATGCGTTTGATGCGCTCGGCCAGCGGGGGATGGGTGGCGAACAGGGAGGTGAACCGGCTGCCCAGGAACGCGTCCGAGAAGAACAGGTGGCTGGTCTCGCCAGCGTGGACATTGCGGATGTGGGAAGAGGGTTTGTAGCCGCCGATCTTCTTCAGGGCGCCGGCGATGCCCTCGGGATTGCGGGTGAACTGCACGGCGCTGGCATCGGCCAGGAACTCACGCTGGCGGGAGATGGCGGCCTGGATGAGGCGGCCGCAGAGCAGGCCCAGCAGGCCCAGCAGGTAGATGGCCAGGCCGCTGAGGAGCAGCATCAGCCAGAAGCCCTGGCCGGAGCCGGATTTTTTGTCATCGTCATCGGACGAGGAGGAGGGGCCGTAGGCGGACGGGCCGGCCTGGCGCGACTCGGAGACAAAACGGAAGACCATGTAGCCGATCTGGGCCAGCCCCACGAGCCCGAAGACGAGGCCGATGAGGCGGATGTTCAGGCGCATGTCGCCGTTGAGGATGTGGCTGAACTCATGGGCCACGACGCCCTGGAGCTCGTCGCGGGTGAGCATCTCGAGGCAGCCGCGGGATACGGCGATGCATGCGTCGCCGGTGGTGTAGCCGGCGGCGAAGGCGTTGATGCCGGGTTCGTTCTCCAGCACATAGACGACGGGGACCGGGACGCCGGAGGCGATGGCCATCTCCTCGACCACATTGAGCAGGACCTTCTCGTGCGCGAGGGTTGTGGAGCTGTTGACCAGGGTGCCGCCCATCATGCGGGCGACGGCGGAGCCGCCGGAGGAAAGCTGGGCGGTCTTGAGCAGGCTGCCGGTGCCGACGACACCGCACACGCCGGCCGAAACACCGCCGAGCAGGCCCAGGTGTTCGGCGGCGGCAAGAGGATTGCCCGACTGGCCGAGCAGGAATTCGATCAGTAGGAACAGGGCGCCGATGATGAAGACAATGGACAGCAGGAAATAGACGACCAGCCAGACGGTTTTGCGGCGGGCGTTTTCCTGCTGCTCGAAGAAGTTGGTGGCCATGGGGGGTACCGGGGTGCGGTCTTGCAAAACGCCGTCAGGGATAGTTACCCGAGGTTTACTCGGGGCATCTCGCGCTCAGTGTCGGTCGCGGCCTCGAGGAGGCTGGCATTGCGGAAGCCGCAGAGGCCGGCGACCAGCACGCAGGGGAAGGTCTGGCGCTGGGTGTTGTAGGCGGTGACGGCGTCGTTGAAGGCCTGGCGGGCGAAGCCGACGCGGTTTTCGGTGGTGGTGAGCTCCTCCTGCAGGTTCAGCATGTTCTGGCTGGCCTTCAGGTCGGGGTAGTTCTCGGCCACGGCGATGAGACGGCCCAAGGCGCCATTGAGCGCGCCCTCGGCCCGGCTGAGTTCGGCCATAGCGGAAGGGTCGCCGGGGCTGGAGGCGGCGGCGCTGCTGGCGGCGAGGGCCTGGCTGCGGGCGGCGGCCACGGCCTCGAGGGTGGATTTCTCATGGGTGAGGTAGCCCTTCACGCACTCGACCAGGCTGGGGATTAGGTCGTGGCGGCGCTTGAGCTGGATGTCGATCTGCGAGAAGGCGTTCTGGTAGCGGTTGCCCAGGGTGACCAGGCGGTTGAAGTAGTAGCCGACCAATAGCAGAAGGATGGCTAGCAGCGAGACGGGAATGACGATCAGCGCCCAATTCATGGCAGGCTCCGGCGGCCCTGTGGTTCCAAGTTGGAATTATAGCGACCGGACAGGACGGATCAGGCCGCGAATGGATTGACGATGGTGAGAGCCCCGTCAATCCGATGGTTGTGTTGCAAGTCCTCGGAGTAGAGAATATCGCACCCTGCTTCCAGGGCCGATGCGATGATCAGGCTGTCGTAGTGGGAGTAGCCCAAACGGTCCCCCGATTCGAGGGCGCGATGAACGGTGGACAAGGAGAGCGGATGAATCTTGGCCCCAAGAACCCAACCTGCATGGAATGCCTGTATCGTTTCCCCCGTGAAACCGAATTTTTTACGCATCACCTGGGCAGATTCATCAAGACCTGGACAGTAAGAACGGGTTGATCCAAGAGTATTTCAATCACCCTGGACCTTTTACCCTGCTCCAGGCCGAAGCTGTAGAGCAGGACATTGGTGTCCACAAAATTACCGGGCATTCGCCTCTTCCCGGTTGAAATGGAAATGAGCAAGGTCACGGAGGTGACCGGTGAACAGGCGCTCCAGATCCGAACGCCTTTTTTCCTTGTCGGTGATTTCCAGCGGAGCGAAGGCGGGATGGCGGGTGCGGAGGTAGCCGATGAAATCAAGGACCTGTTCACACAGGGGTTTGGGAAGCCCCTTGACTTCCTCGTAAATCAGGTCGGCAGGTTCCATCCACCACTCTCCAGGCACTGAGAATTAATTTAATTGTACCCTTTTCCCGTCCACTCCCCTATTGGCTAATCGGGTTTTTGGAATGCCTCATCCCGGGGAGCGGACGGCCAGGAGGGTGATGTCATCGGACTGGGGGTGGTCGCCGGCGAAATCGGCCACCGCCTGGAAGACGGTTTGCACCAGTTCGGCCACGGGGAGGCTGGCGCCCCGGCCGGCGGCCTCGAGCAGTCGCTTTTCGCCGAACATACCACCTTCGGTGTTGAACGCCTCGGTGACACCGTCGCTGTAGAGGAGGTAGGTGTCGCCGGGCAGCAGGTCGGTCTCGATGGCGGTGATTTCGTTGTCAACCATGATTCCGGCCATCATGCCGGTGGCATCGAAGGGGTAGGCAGGTGGCTGACCGGGGCGCAGAAGAACCGGGGAAGGATGGCCGGCGCTGGCGTAGCTGATCTTGCCACGGGTGGGTTCCAGGACGGCGCAGGCCAGCGTGACGAACATGCCGTGGGGATTCTGGTTGGCGAGCTCATCGTTGACATGGCGCAGGATGACCTCGGGCTTGTGCAGCAGCCTGCCGACGGTGCGCAAGAGCGTGGTGGTGACGGCCATGAAGATGGCTGCGGGAACCCCCTTGCCGGAGACATCGCCCACGACAACCATCACTTGGTCGGCGTTGCGCAGCACGACAAAGAGGTCGCCGCCGACCTCGCGGGCGGGCTCAAGCCGGGCGGAGATTTCCAGGCCGGTGTCCTTCAGCTCTCGGCAGATGTCGCATTCGAGGATGCCGGCCTGGATGTCGCGGGCGATGCGCATCTCGCTTGCGATCTTTTCCTTCACGGAATCGGAGTAGGCCTTGGCGGTGAGGTGGGCTTTCACCCGGGCCTTGACCTCGAGGGCGGCGAACGGCTTGGTGAGGTAGTCGTTGCCGCCCACCTCGAAGCCGCGTGCCTTGTTCTCGACATCCTGCAGGCCGGTGAGGAACATGATGGGGATGTCGCGGTAGGCGGGCTTCTCGCGCAGCAGGCGGCAGACCTCGAACCCGTCGATGCCGGGCATCATCACATCGAGCATGATGAGGTCGGGCGGGGATTTCTCCACGGCGCGCAGGGCTGCCTCGCCGGAGAGTGCCACGCTGAGGCGGTAGTCCCCCTGGAGGACCTGGACCAGGGCATCGATGTTGGACTTGGTGTCATCGACGATGAGCACCCGGGATTCCGAAAGGCTTTTCATGCGTCTTCCCGGAGCTGGGGATCCTGCAGGAGGGATTCGATGCGGTCGAGGGCCTCGTCGAATTCGTACCCGTCCACCAGATCCGCGATGGCGGCCATGGCTTGGGAGACCGGGACGGGCGCGGGCTGGAGAGCCAGCGATCGGGCCAGTTCCGAAGCGCCGGACAGGTCGCTTTCGGCCACCTGCTCGCGCAGGCGGAACAGGTCGGTGCGCCAGGCCAGCACATCGAGCGGGGTCTCGTCCGGTCTGGAAGGGGCTTGCGGGGCTTGGGCTGGCGAGGGGCGCAGCGACTCCAGGGACAGTAGCGCCGTTTGCGCCTCGCGTTCCACGGCGGCAAGCAGGGCTTGGCAGTCTTTCGGGTTTTGCTTGGCCGCCGCCTCCAGGGCCTTGGAAGCTGCGCGCAAACGGTCCGCTCCCAGATTGCCAGCGGCCCCGGCGAGGGCATGGGCGGTTTTGCCGATGTGGGCTGGATCGCCAGTGGCCATGGCCGCATGAATATCGGCCAGCATTTTGGGCAGGCTGTCGGCGAAGCGGAGGAACAAGGGCAGCAGGCGGTCCATGGGCAGGCCCAACCGGCGCACTGTGCCGGCGATGTCGATGCCATCAGCGGCATCCGCGCCGCGCGGGGGGGGGGCCGTGGCGGATTCGGCGCGGGGGGCGGCGGGAGCGGCTGGCAGCTCAAAACTGCTGGCGGGAGCCGCGGGCACGGTGGCCTGCGAGATCCAGCGTTTCAGCACATGGACCAGGGAGGCGCGCTCGATGGGCTTGGACAGGAAGTCATCCATGCCGGCGGCGCGGCAGGCATCCATGTCCGATTTCATGGCGTTGGCGGTGAGGGCGATGATGGGCAGCGCGCAGCGGATGGGTTCGGCGCGCAGGATGCGCGTGGCCTCGAGACCGTCCATCACCGGCATCTGTATGTCCATGAGGATGGCGGCGTACCGGCCCCCCTGAGCCATGGCCACCGCCTCCACACCGTTTTCGGCGATGTCGATCTCCAGGCCCAGCGCGCCCAGAACCTCGCGCGCCACAAACTGGTTGGCCTCGTTGTCCTCGGCCAGGAGGAGGCGCTGGCGCTGGAAAACGGGGCCGGCGACCTTTTGGGATCCCGATGTTTTTTGCATGGAATGACCCACCGCCTCGGCCACCGCATCGAGCAGGTTGGAGGCAGTGATCGGCTTGGGCAGGAAGACATTCACCCCGGCGGCGAGGGCCTGGTTTTCCTCCTCTAGGCCGGCGTAAGCGCTGGTGAGGATGATGGGCAAATCGCGGGTGTGCGGGTTGGCGCGGATGCGCTTTGCCGCCTCGATGCCATCCATACCGGGGCAGCATCCAGTCGAGGACCACCAGGCCGAAAGGTTTGGTGTGGGAATCGGCCGGACGGGACGATCCGTTGGCCACCGAGAGCAGTTCCAGGCCCTCCTCGGCGGTGACCACGCCGCTTGCGGGCATGTGGAACTGGCGGAAGTAGGCTTCCATCAGTTCGCGGCTGCTGTCGCCATCCTCCACCACCAGCGTGCGCAGGCCGCGGATGGTGTCGGGGATTTCCCTTTGCCCACTCTCCCCTTCGGATGACCGGAAGATGAGGGCGGTGAAGGTGAAAGTGGAGCCCTTGCCATGCTCGCTCTGCACGGTCAGGTCGCCCCCCATGAGGCGGGCCAGACGGCGGCTGATGGCGAGGCCGAGTCCGGTGCCGCCGTATTTGCGGCTGGTGGAGCTGTCGGCCTGGGTGAAGGCCTGGAAGAGGCGGCCCTGCTGGTCGGGTGTCATGCCGATGCCGGTATCGCGGACATCGAAGCGCAGCAGCATGCCGTCGGCGGGCCGGGTGTCGCCGGTTTCCGTCTCGGGATCGGGTGGAACATTCCATTCGGCCACGCCGACCCGCAGGGTGATCTCGCCGGCATCGGTGAACTTGAAGGCGTTGCCAATGAGGTTGGTTAGGACCTGGCGCACGCGCAGGGGGTCGCCCACCAGATGGTCTGGCACTTCCTCGGCGGCGTAGACGACCAGCTCGACGTGTTTCTCGGCGACCCGGGCGCGGAAGGTTTCGGCCACCTCGTCGAGCAGGCCGCGGAGGTGGAAGGGAATGGATTCAACATCGAGCCGCTTGGCCTCGATCTTGGAGAAGTCGAGGATGTCGTTGATGAGGGCCAGGAGGTTGCGCGCGGCGGTATGTGCCACGGAGAGGTACTGGTGCTGACGGGGGTTGAGGTCGGTCTCGAGAGCCAGTCCGGTCATGTTCAGGATGGCGTTCATAGGGGTGCGGATCTCGTGGCTCATGGTCGCCAGAAACGCGCTTTTGGCCTGGTTGGCGGCATCGGCCTTGGCCATGGCCTCCTGCAGTTCGCCGGTGCGCTCCACGATGGTCCGTTCGAGTTTCGCTTGGTGCTCCTCAAGGCGGTGGTTGGAGGCGCGCACCTCGGCGAGCAGCTCATCACGGGAGCGGGTCTCGAAGGCCTCGCCTTCACGGCGCAGATAGTCTGCATCGGGCTGGAGCAGCGGATCCGTCAGACGGGTGACGGCCCGGACGCGGTGGTCGCCCCCGGATTCCTGGAACGATTCGAGGTCGTCAAAGAAATCGCATACCCAGCCCGGCAGGCGGAAAGCGGACCGGGTTTGCAGGTCGATCACCAGGGCGGGCCTGGCATCGCGGTTGAAACCAATCACCAGACTGCCCAGGGGATCCGACTGGTGGGCCAGCCGGACCAGGGCGGAGACGGCGGTGGCCAGGCGGGTGGAGTCGATGGGATCGAAATGGAAGGCGCCCGCCAGCCGCAGCACCTTGGCGCGGCACTCGATGTGGGCCGTCTCCGACCCCAGCGGGATGCGTCCGATCCAGTTCACGCGCCGTACCTCAGGGCCAGGCAGGTGGCGTCATCGTGCCTGCGTCCGAAGCGTTCCACCACCGAGCGGGAGACCGTGGCCGCGCTGTCGGAGCGCAGTCCCGGGTAATCGTCGATGCCGAACCGTTCGGTCACCCCGTCGGAGGTGAACAGGATCAGGTCACCCTTGAGCAGGCTCATTTCCGAGGGTTTGGGGGAGGGTAGGCGCTGGCCAACGACACCGTCGCGGGAAACCAAGCGGGTATCGGCCGAGCCGAGCCGCCGGAGCGCGGTGTTGCCCACGCCTACAAAGCGCAAGATGCCTGTCACGGTTTCAAGGAAGGCAAGGCCCACCGCCGCCCCGACTGTGCCTTTGAGATGGTCGTGGATGGAGCGCAGTATCTGGTCGAGGGTGATGGCGGGATTGTCCGAATGGGCGGGGAGGCTGGCACCGCTGTGGGCGAGTTCGGAAACCAGCCGCAGGGCCTGTGCGGCGGCGGCGTGGGCGGTGGGGCCGTGGCCCAAACCATCGGCGATCACCAGCCACAGGCTGCCGGGTGTCTGGAAGCTGCCCACAGCGTCACCGCAGACCGTTTCGCCAGGAAACGGGCGCTGGTACCAGGCGACATCGATCACCGGCGCGCTCATGCCTTCCATTTCCGCACGGTGACGCGTGTTCCCTTGCCTGGTTCGGACCAGAGATGGAAATCATCCATCAGGCGCTTGGCGCCCGGCAGGCCCAGGCCCAGGGTGCCGGATTCGCTGAAGTGATCCTGCATTGCCTTCTGGAGGTCGGGGATGCCGGGTCCGTTGTCCTCAGCGACGACCTCGATGCCCTGTCCTCTGGACCCCTGCACCAGACGGATGCGCATGCGGCCGCGCCCGGCATATTTGATGATGTTCCTGGCCAGTTCGGATGCAGCAGTCATGATCGAGGCGCGGGCGACCGGTTTGAGGCCCAGACGGTCGGCGACCTTGCCCACCAGAATTATGGCGATGTTCACATCGGGTTCATCGCAGACGGGAGCCCAGAGGTCCTCGCCCAAGGGGGACGGCAGCCCGCGTAATTCACCGGACATGGGGAGTGTCCTGTGGGGAAAGGTTTGGGGAGTGGGGTTCTATTTCCGCACGGGTTGCGGGCTGGGGGTCTGTCGGCCCGGACCAGGTATCCGGGGCATCGGCATCCTCCAGTGCGAGTAGTGCGTCATCAAGGGTGAGGGCGGTGAGCATACCTTTGGCATCCTCGCCCATGGTGATGAGCGCGGCCACCACCCCCGGTCTCAAACCGGCCAACACCACGCGGGCGCCCAGCAACCGTGCCATTGCCGCGATTCGCTGGAGGCCCTGGAACTCCTCGGGATCGAGGATTTGGAGGCCGGAGCAATCAAAGATGACGCGCTTGGCGCGCGTGGAGGCTAGTTGATCGAGCAGGTCCTGCTGGAAAAGCTGGAGCACGCCCCGGGCCAGATCGACCTGCAGCGTGGCCACGAGGCAGCCCCGAAATTGGTTCAGGGTGACGCGCGCCGTGCCCGATGCTTCCGATATCCGGCCCGTATCGCTCATGGAACACTCAGCGTGAGGGTGCCGGGCGGGTTTGCAGTTCAACTCCGGTGCGGCGGAACGCGTCTTCCAGGGCATCGCGCAGGGTGGCGGTGGTGCGCACCTCGCCCACATCGATACCCAGTTCCACCACGGTCTGGGCGATGGCCGGCGAGATGCCGGACAGCGTGCACTCGCAACCCATCAGACGAGTGGCCTTGGTGATCTTGATGAGGTGGTTGGCCACCGCGGTGTCGACCACGGCCACGCCACTGATATCGAGAATGAAGATCTTGGAACGGGTCTCGGCGATCTTGGCCAGCATGGCCGTCATCAGATCCTGCGCGCGGCGGGAATCGATAATGCCCACCAGGGGCAGCAAAAGGATACCCTGCCAGATGGTGGTGACCGGGGTTGACATCTCCATCATGGCCCGGTTCTGGTCGGCGATCTTCTCGTTGGTCATGCGCGAGAAGGTTTCCACCACGACGGCTGTGTCGAGGTGGATGAGCTTGGTGACGGAGCGGATGGCGGCGGCAAAATCCGCGGCGGAAAAGCCTGCGGGGAGGGACTACTCGGCGAAGGTGGTCAGGCTGAAGTGCATGGCGGCGAAGTAGACGGGCAAGCCCAGACCAATGCGGGCGTGCACCTCGCCCACCTTGCGGCGGCGGTCGAGATAACCCTCATCCAACTGGCCGGTCAGGAAATCCGCCCAGTATTCCTCCTGCATTTTGGCGGCACGGGCCTGGCGGGCGGGGTCGGAGAAATGCTGCAGGTATTCGGGTTGTTTGCGCAACCAAACATAAAAGGCGCTGACGAATTCGCCCACGCGTGGCTTGAAGTGTTTGCCCAGGTTGCGGATACGGGTGAGGTCATCGGCATCGATGCCGTAGGAATCACGGAGTTCCTCGATGGTGTAAATGCGGTCGGACATGGATGCACCCCGGAGACTTGTTCCATGGCGATGGCCAATCCTTAATTCTTCGGCCCGCAATGCACAGGCATCCTAGCACGGGTTGGTCCTGCAATTAAGCAACAATAGAATGATAAAGCAGGAGATTGGGGCCTATCCAGACGTGATAACCGGCAAAGCCGCCACCCAGGAAAACCAACCGGATGTCCCGGTCAAACCGATCCCTCCAGCCGCTATGCTGGTACCCGGTGGTCCCCCGAAAACTGACAGGATACAAATCGTGCAAGGCGGGGCTTGGGGTGGCAAATGGGTCCAAGGATTGTGGCATTTCCGGGAGGATCTGACCCGCCTTAGCATCCACCTGGCCAAGTGGATTCTCCTGGTGTTCCCGCTTGGATTCGGTGTGGGGACGGCCTGCGCGATATTCCTCTGGTCGTTGGATGGGGTCACCGCTTTCCGGATCAGTCAACCGTGGTTGTTGTGGTGCCTGCCTTTGTTTGGCGCTATTGGGGCCCTGATGTACCGGTGGCTGGGGCGGGACGCGGAAGGTGGCAGCAATTTAGTGATCGACGCGATCCATGAGCCTGGGACCGGGATCCCACCACGCATGGCCCCGCTAGTTTATGCGGGAACGCTTCTGACTCATCTGGGTGGTGGTTCCGCCGGCCGCGAGGGCACAGCGGTGCAGATGGGTGGTGGAATTGCCAGCGCCCTGGCGGGTTGGTACCGCATGGGTGACTCGCCCGACCGCGTTGTCTTGCTGATGGCCGGGGTGGCGGCGGGTTTCAGCGGCGTGTTTGGCACACCCTTCACGGGGGCGGTTTTCGCCATGGAGGTGCTTGCCCTCGGCCGTATCCAGTACAAGGCGCTGGCTCCATGCCTGATTGCCGCCTTGTTCGCGGACTGGGCCTGCGGTTGGTGGGGCGTGGGACACACCCATTACTACCTGGAATCGCTGCCTTTGCTGGGCAGGCACCTAGATTGGCTGTTGCTGGGCAAGGTGGCCTTGGCGGGCGTGGCTTTCGGCTTGGCCGGGCGGCTGTTCTCGTGGATGTGCCACACTTTGCAGGCGTTTTTCAAAACCCGGTTGCAGGCGACCTGGGCGCGGGCCGTGGCCGGCGGGTGTGGTGTGATCGGGCTGGCGTGCCTGTTCGGGCAGGATTACCTGGGGTTGGGTGTGACCTCGACCCATTCCGGCGGGGTGAGCATCGTGTCGGCGTTTGGGGAGGGAGGAGCCAGGCCCTGGTGCTGGTTGCTGAAGGTCCTGTTCACCACGCTGACCGTCTCGAGCGGATTCAAGGGTGGAGAGGTGACGCCACTTTTTTTCATCGGCGCCACGCTGGGGAACACCCTCGCCGGCCTCCTGCACGCGCCTGTGGATTTGTTCGCAGGGTTGGGATTTGTGGCGGTTTTCGCGGCCACGGCAAACACGCCGCTGGCATGCACGGTCATGGCGGTGGAGTTGTTCGGCGTGGGGGCGGGTGCCCACCTGGGCTATTTCGCCACGGCCTGCTTCACGGCCTACCTGTTTGCCGGGCACTCTGGAATTTACCTTTCCCAGCGGATCGGCTCGGCGAAATATGCCGGTGCCCCGGGGGCGGCGGAAAGCAGTCTGGCACATATCCACCAGAAGTGAGGCGGAAATTCCCGAATGGATCGACCTGGAAAAGGCGCAAGGGAACAAACCATGGCAGAACCCAGCGGGAACCCTATGCGCCCGGGCGACTCCCTGCTGCGGTTGATCGGCAACACGCCGTTGATCCCGTTGCATTTCGAGGAGGAAGACCGCACGGTTTGGGTAAAGTGCGAGTTCCTCAATCCGAGCGGCAGCATCAAGGACCGGCTGGCGCGCACCATTGTAGTGGATGCGGAGAAGAGGGGACTCTTGACCCCGGATTCCATCCTTCTGGAATGCACCAGCGGGAACACCGGCATCGCCTTCGCCATGATCGGCGCGGCGCGCGGGTACCCCGTGGCCATCGTCATTTCCGACCGGGCCAGCGGCGAGCGGCGCACCATCATCGAGCACTTTGGCGCCAGGCTGATCCTTTTCTCCGGCAAGGGTTACCAGGAAGGGATTGAGATCACGCGCCGAATGGCTGCGGACGACGCGCGCTATTTCCTGCCCTGTCAGTTTGAGAACCCACTGAACGCGTGGGACCACGAGCATGAAACGGGTCAGGAGATCCTCTGCCAGTTGCCGGGAAGGATCGACGCCTTCGTGTCGGGCTATGGCACCGGTGGCACCTTGGCCGGGTGCTCCCGGGCGCTTCTGGCCAGGCATCCCGGTCTGCGTGTCATCGCGATGGAGCCGGCGGAATCAGCCTTGTTGGCCGGCGAGGAGGCCTGCTGCCACTGGATCGAGGGCATCGCCGGAGGTTTTGTCCCCCCGCTATTGCGAGGCTTGAAAATCGACGCGATCAGCAAGGTGTCCAGCCCGGAGGCGATCGACATGACCCGGCGGCTGAACCGGCGGTTCGGCCTGCTGGTGGGATCCTCCTCGGGTGCCAATGTGGCGGCGGCCCTGCGGCAGGCCTTGGAACTGGGCAAAGATTCCGTGGTGGTGACCATGCTGTGCGACCGGGCCGAACGGTACTTCAGCACGCGGCTGTTTGAGCTGCAGCACCCGGAGGGGGAAGCCGTTTAAGGCGGCGGGTCATTCACCATTGTTGCGGTTGGCGTCGCCACGGATGGCCAGCAGGATCATGAGTCCCATGGCCACGGCGGCGGAGCAGCCGAGGACGCCGGGAAGGGAGGCGCCAAACAGCACAGGGGGTATCTGGCGGCTCCACAGCAGGGAGGAGCCCAGGAAGAGTGCGCCGGTGAGAATGCCCACCACCAGCCTGTTGACCGCCGCCTGCAGGTTGCGGTGGTCCATCTTGATTTCAAGGCGTCCCGAACGCAGACGGCGGAACAGGCTCTCGATGTCGCGCGGCGCGCGGCCAAGCACCCGCTCCAGCTCGTGGAAGCCGCGCCGCCATTTCCCCAGCCAGCGTTTCGGACGGAAGCGGTCGCGCAGCATCTGGCGCTGGAAGGGGTCCAGGATCTCCATCAGGTTGAAGGCGGGGCTGAGTTCGTTGGCCGAGCCGTCGAGCATGATCAGCGTCTTCAGCAGCAGCGAAACCTCGGCCGGCAGCAGCAGCTTGTGTCGGCGGATCACCTCGGTCAACCGCTCGAGGGCCTGGGCCAGTTGGATGTCCTTCACCGACTGGAAAGCGTAGTCGGCAAAAAAATCAGAGACATCCCCCCGGAACAGGGCCTCGTTGACATCCTCCGACGATTCGCACAAGTCGAGCAGGATGTCTGCCAGTTCCTCGGCGTCGCGGTTCGCCACCGCGATCAGCATTTGGCCCAGGGAGTCGCGGAAACCTTCGCTGATCCGCCCGACCATGCCGAAATCGATGACCCCGACCACGGTGCCCGGCAGCAGGATGTAATTGCCGGGGTGGGGATCGGCGTGGTAGAACCCGTCCCGGAAAATCATGCCTAGGTACATACACGCCGCGCGGCGGGAAAACTCGTTCAGGTCGGCGCCGCAGGAATGCATGCCCGCCTGGTTCGATCCCGGCACGCCGACCAGCATCTCCATGGTCAGCACGCGTTTGGAGCTGAACCCGGGGAAGACCCTGGGGATCCGCACGGTGTCATCCTTGGCGAAGTTGCGGGTAAACTCCTCCAGGTTGCGCTTTTCGGAGGTGAAATCGAGCTCGCGCATCAGCGACCGGCTGAAGTTGGTGACCACCTCAACGGGCCGGTAAGGGTGGACCGCGGCCACATAATGGTCGAGCACCTGGGCCAGCGCGGCCATGAGTTCCAGGTCGGGGCGGATGCGCTCGAGGATTCCGTCGTGCTGCACCTTCACCACAACAAGGCTGCCATCCTTCAGCCGCGCCTTATGCACCTGGCCGATGGAGGCCGACGCGAAAGCCTTGTCGTCGAATTCGGCGAACAGTTCACAGATCGGGCGGCCCAGCTCGGCCTGGATGAGGTCATGTACCATGCCGGGCGAATCGGCGGGGACATCCGCCTGCAGCTTGCAAAGCTCGCGGGCCAGTTCCACACCCACCATGTCGGGCCGCGTGCTCAGCATCTGGCCCAGCTTGATGAAGGTGGCTCCCAGATCGGTTAGCGCCAGACGGACCCGCTCCTCCCAGGGGTGCCCTGCCACTGCCAGGGTCTTCGGGCTGGCGAGGAGGTTGCGGATCTCGGCGGACGGGATGCGGTTCACCCAATCAGCCAAGCCATACCGGGCCAAAACAGTTGCGATTTCCCGCAACCGTTTCAGTTGATTCTGCCGTTTGGCCAATCCCAAAAGATCCATGGCTCATCCCCGGCCGGCACGTCTCGTTACCGGATGCCCAGTTTCTTTTCCAGAAACTCCACACGGGCGGCCAGTTCCTGAATCTCACTGGATCGGGCCACACGCATGTGCTCCAATCCGGCATTCAGCCGGGCATCGATCAGCCGCTGCAATTCGCTTCCCACTGTCTCTGCCGCCCGCTTCACACCCGCCTTGGCGATACCTGCCTGGATAAACGCGCTGTCGATCTGGTTGTCGATCTGGGCCTGCAGTTCCTTCTTGGCCTCATCCGCCTTCACCACCAGCTCATCCTTGAATTCGGAGGCCTCCTTCAGGCCCAGATTGGCGTTTTTGGCGAATTCCGCCGCCAGGCCCTCCAGCTTTTCCTTGGTCAGCCCCGCCAGGCCTACTCCGGTGAACACCGCCTGCTTCAAAAGATCCAACATGGAAGCACCTCACACCGGTTGCAACGGGCACGCCCTACCACCGGGAACATCCGCGGATTTGTGCCGGGTTCATTGCCCATTCCATTCATCTTACGCCAGATGGGGATAGCAGGGTCTTTCAAGTTGTGGAGCGTTTGGGCCCAGGGACCAGTTTTTGGTGCAGCTACACCGTTCGGAAATGTGAAAAAGGGCAAAGATTGACGATTTTGCTCAATTCGCCGGATCTGCCGGGTCGATACGGGGACGAAGGGGAGGACTCTCTTGCCACGGCCTATGGACTCACCGCTCAAACAGATCCTCTCGGGCTTTTCCCCGGGAGCGGGCGCAGCGTCCATTCACTGCTTTTTCGTGGTCCTGGCTATCCTTTTGGCCCCGGTTTCCGGATGCGGTTGGCGCCGCAACTACCAACTGGACCAGGAATTGGCCGACCGCATGCTGGTTGACCTTTCCACCAGTGACCCCTCGGTGGTGGAGCCGGACACCAGCCTGGAAACCCCTCCCGA
>DKBS01000136.1:36263-40642 GCA_002451275.1 Planctomycetaceae bacterium UBA6894
ATTGCCGAGGCTTTCCGGAAGCAGCCGCGTTTGCGTTCGCAACTGGAATCGATCGAGCAGGCCAAGCAGGGAGAGAACATCGCGTTTGCCCCTTTCCTGCCCCTGGTGTCCACCGGGTACACGGCCGGGGCGTACGCGGTGGATGTGGGTGGCATCGGCATCCCAGTTCCAGGCGGCGGCAACTTCAACTTTTTGCCCCCCGGCGGCACCATCCCCATCGGCCTGAATTTCAACACCGGCTACGAGCTGGCCGAGTTCCGGGTGCAGTGGCTGGTGACCGATTTCGGCAAGCGCTTGGGCAGGTACCGTCAGGCGGGGATCGCCTCGGACATTGCCCAACTGCAAACCTCGCGCGCCTTCCAGACCGTGGCCCACGAGGTGACGATGGCCTACTACCAGGTGCTTCGGGCCGACGCGTTGGGACGCATCGCCGACGAGTCGGTGCGGCGCTGCCAGGAAGAGGCGGCACTGGCGGAAAAGCTGGCCGAACAGCAGGCGCTCGAGCGCGAGAACGTGCTGCGCGCCCGTGTGCAGGTGGCAGCCGCCCAGAAACTGCAGGATTCTTCCCAGGCGGCGGCGCAGATCGCGCGCGCCTCGCTGAACCTGGCGGTGGGCACCCGCGTCAGCGACCCTGTCCGGGTGGATCCGCTGGTGGACCTGCCACCGTTCAACGACTCCCTGGCCGGATGCCTGGAACGGGCGCTGGGCAACCGCCGCGAGTTCACCGTCGCCCGGCAGACCATCGAGTCGGCGCGCGAGGGCAAGGGAATCGCCCGGGCCGACTTCGCACCGAAGGTTCTTGCGGATGGCTTTTATCTGGATTACCACCAGAACAAGCCGGGCGGCTATGTGGACATCCCCATCGGTTCGATCAAGCTGGAGTGGGGCCTGTTTGAGGGCGGCCGGCGGGTGGCCGAGCTGCGCATGGCCGACTCGAAGATCCGGGGTGCCGTCGCCCAGGCCGAGGCGCTGTCGGACAGCATCGCCTTCCAGGTCAACGAGGCGTACCGCCTGCTGGTCGCAGCGCGGCGGGCCATCGAGCGCTCCAGGGCACCCGTCGAGCAGACCCGCGAGACTTACCGCATTGTCAAGGCGCGGGCGGGTGTGGGCGATGCCACCACCACCGAACTGATCGACGCGGAAACCGCGATGACCCGGGCTGAGCAGGAGTACCAGACCGCCCAGTTCGATTACCTTACCAGCCTGGCCAAGCTGGAATATGCCATGGGCACCACCGCCGAGCCGGTGGCAGTGGCGTCTCCGGCGGACCTGCGCGGCCACCACGGCCCGCGCCATACCCATCACCCCCAACCCGAGGACGCGCCATGAACAAGCCCGAGGCGCCCCCAGCAGTTCCCCAATCCAAGCCGGGCCGTGGCGTGCCGGTCGCCCGCGTGGCCGGGCTGATCCTGCTTAACGGGCTTGCCGGATTGCTGGCTCCCATGGTGGTCCGGTTTATCGCGTTCAGGACCGGCCACTCCATCACCGATGACGCGTTCCTGGAGGCCCAGATGGTGCATGTGGCCCCCGACGGGGTATCGGGCCGCATCATCCGCATGGCGGTGCGGGAGGACGATTTTGTGCGGAAAGGGCAACTGCTGCTGGAGATCGACGCGGACCACTACCGCGACCAGGTCGCCATCGCGGAAGCCAAGCTGCGGATGGCCGAAACCGAGGCGAAACGCCAGGAGATCGGCCTGGAAAAGCTGCGGCGCGAGGTGCCCTTATCCATTTCCATGGCTAAGCAGAGCCTGGTGTTGGCGCAGACCGAGCAGGCAAAAATGGAGCGGGTCCTGAAACTGACCAACGACGAGGTGGCCGGCACCATCCTCGAGAGCGAGGCCCTGGTGGGCGTGGCGCAGGCGAACCGCACGCTGGCCCAGTTGGAATACGACCGGTTCAACACCCTCTACCAGGAAAACGCCGTCACCCAGCGGCGCGCCCAGGAGGTGACCCGGACCAACGAATCGACCAAGGCCGAGTTGCGGCTGGCCGAGGCCAAGCTGGCCAAGTCGAACTCGGGCCGCGCCCAGATCGATGTGGCCCGCAAGGATTACGAGGCGGCTGTGGTCGGCACCGAAAAGGCGAAAGTGTCGCTGGCCCTGGCCGAGACCCAGGTGGAGACGGTGCGCGAGGCGGAGCAGATGCTCGAGTTGCGGAAGCAGGCGGTAAGCGAGGCGCAAACCATGCTGCACACCGCCCGGCACCATCTGGAAAACACCAAGGTGGTCGCGCCCATTTCCGGGGTGGTGGTCAAGCGGATGAAAAACACCGGCGACCATGTGACCATGGGCCTGCCGCTGCTCACCCTCTATGATCCCGACCTGCTGTTCGTGACGGCCAACCTGGAGGAGACCCGCATGGCTGGTGTGAAGCCGGGGAACCGGGCCGAGGTGCACATTGACGCGCTGGGGCGGGCGGTGCGTGGCCGGGTGCTGTGGATGAACCGATCCACCGGCGCCGAGTTCTCGCTTCTGCCCCGCAATGTGGTGAGCGGCGAGTTTACCAAGGTCGTGCAAAGGATTCCCGTTCGCATTGTGCTGGACCAGGACCAGGACCTGACCGATCTGCGGGCGGGCTATTCCACCCGGGTCACCATCGCCCACGGGGAAGGCGATGCGGAGTGGGCCCGGAAGGCCCTGGAACAGTCGAGGCGGCTGGACACCCGCTTTGATGAGTCGGAAAACGGTGATGAGAAAGAGGCCGTGAAACCGCCCGGGGAGCGGCCTTGAGCGCGCAGGGGGACCGTGTGCCTGGAGCCAACGCCCAGCGTGTCCTCACCCTGGTGGCGCTGCTGCCCATCCTGGCCACGGTGTACCAGACCCTGGTTCTCACCGACCTGGCCGATGCCGATATCCGTAGGGGCATCGAGTCCGATCCGGGCGATTCGACATGGCTCAGCGCGGCCTGGGGATTGTCTACCCTGTACGGGGTCTTCATCGGTTTGGGGCTTTCCAAAAAGCTGCGCCCGCGCAACACCCTGATCACCGGTCTGTTCCTCTTTTCGGCTGGCAACCTGCTGTGCGGCCTGGCCGACGGCTTCATTGCCATGATCGCGGCCCGCATGGTGGAGGGGCTGGGCAAGGGGATGTGCATCATCCTGCTGCGGTCCTACCTGTACGCGCGTTTTGACCGGATGCTTTTTGCGGCCGTGCTTTGCTACGGGCTGTTCGCCTACTCGACGCGCGGCACCAGCCCCCTGGTCGCCGCGTGGGTCAATGAAATCCTGGGCTGGCGCTGGGTCTATTGGGCCAATGTGCCGCTGGGCATGCTGGGCATGGTCCTGATCGCCTTGCTAATTCCCCCGGATCCCAGGCCCGCCGCGGTACAGCATGCCGGCGGTGAATCCAAACCGGACGTCCTTGTGATCCACCTGTTGATCACCTGGCTGATGAGTCTGCTGTTCCTGCTGGGCTGGCGCGGACGGGAAGGTGGTGACACTTCGAACCTGATACTGGCGTTGGGTGTGGGATCAGTGGCGGTCTTCGTCGCCCTGGTGGCCCGGTTGGCTGTGTCGCTGAAAAAGGGTGACAACATCAGCCGACTGCTGCGTTCGCGTTCCTACCTGTGCGCCATGGGCTGTCGCATGCTGCTGCTGCTGCACCTGGCGGCGGTGATGGGAGTGCTTTCCAAATACATGGTGGAACTGCGAGGCTACCCGGCGGTGCATGCGGGCTGGGCCTTTGTGCCCGCCACCTTCAGCATGGCGGCGGGTTTTCTGGTCTGCGTCAGCCGGAAGGGGCGGGACTGGCGGCATGTTTGCCTGCTGGTCGGTGCTCTTGGCGCATCGGCCTCGATATTCTGGCTGGCCCGGGTGGACCTGACCACGCCTTGGCACCAGATCGCCCTGCGCGTGTCGGTGTGGGGGTTTTTTGTCGGGGCCCTACCGGGGTCTTTCCTGATCGATGAGGTGGAGGGTCTGCAGAAATCAGATATGCCGGTCGCCGCTGCCTTTGCCATCGTCGTGCTGGCCACACCGCTCATACTGGTGCCCGCGCTGATGGGTACGTTGATTTCCGACCAGAAAGAGGCCGCGTTTGATCACCAGCGCCAATGGATCCGGTCCAGCCGACCGGTGGTGGGCGCCACCCTGGCGCGGGGTATCGAGCATTTCACCAGCCGGGGCATGGACGAGGAGCAGGCCCCCGCCCTGTCGGCCGGGTTGATCGCCGCCATGGTGCAGTTGCAAAGCGCAAGCATCGGCATCCAATCGGGCTTGCTGTTTTTGTCGCTGTTCACCGGCATTTTGGGCATGCTGTTCACGCTGCCGCTGCTGTTTTCCAGGCTGAGGTTCCCGGATTGAAATCCGGAATTCTTTTCCGACTGTCGAACGGGTCACAGGCCGGCTATTGTGTGTCGGCGACCCGATGGGCTACTAG
>DKBS01000122.1 GCA_002451275.1 Planctomycetaceae bacterium UBA6894
TGTCTTTATTGGAGAGCAGGCAGGTTTTCCGATTTTACCCGGTCGAAGGGTTGCACCTTTTTAAAGACTGAGCTACGGTAGAGGTGTATTAGGAGGGTCGTCCATGAAAAGTTGGATTGGTTGTTTCGTCCTGACTGCCGCCTTTGGCTGCTCCGCTTTCTTGTTTGCGGATAGCTACGTTGGATTTGGCGGTTGGTCCAATGTTCCCAGCACCAAGTCTCCCCTGGCTCATTTTGCCACCGATCGTAAGGCTCTGCCTGATTCGGCTCGCAAGGTGACCACCAACGAAGGTGAGCAGGGTGAATTGGTTGTGTCTCTCGATGAGTTCTCCTACACGGGAGTCATCAAGGCATCGGCCACCAACCCCTATGCTCCTCCTCCGCGCCGCCCCCCGGCCAAGAAGAAGTAATCAAACGCTCCTGACCTAAGGTTAGGGATGTCTAAAACGGAAGAAATATCGACAAGCCGTGGCCCTGCCACGGCTTTGTTGCTTGCCATGGAAAGCTGTGTGCTTTTCATGGTGGTGGTGGCCCCATGGTTGTTGGGGGCCAATGATCCTTGGGCCTATGCCATTCTCGGCTGGCCCTTGGGTATTGGATTGTTGTGCTGGGCCTGTCTGGCCATTCACACGGGCAAACTGAACATCTGCCTGTGTCCCATCGGGCTCTGCCTGATCGGGCTGATTCTGATCACGCTGGGGCAGTTGGTTCCCCTTCCCAGAGACATCTTGCAACTGGTTTCCCCCGCCGCAGCCCGCTTGCGCGCCGAGCAGGTTCCCGCTCAGCCTGAGATTCTGTCCGACGGGACGGAAACCGCGTTGTCCGCCCCTTGGCAGCCGATCAGCCTGGATCCGGCGACCACGCGGGTGTTCCTCACGCAAATCACCGCGGTCACCTTGCTCTATTTGATGGTGCGGTCCAACCTGGCCCGTCAGGTGGTGCTCTTGCGGCTGGGGTGGGTGCTGCTGTTCAACGGGGCCGCTCTGGCATTTTTCGCCATCGCCCAGTCTCTCACTTCGGCCAAAAACGACATCGTCTACTGGACCTGGATCACCCCTGGTGCCGTATTCGGGCCGTTTATCTGCCGCAATCACTACCCGGACTACATCAACCTGTGTATCGGCACGGTGCTGGGGGTGATCGGCTGGACCTACTACCAGAAAGTGGCCCCGCGCTCCCGCGACGGGTTCCTGAAAAAGGCCGAATTCTGGCGCCCCATTCAGGAGATCGTCGCCTCCCCGCTCGAATTGCTGAACAAGCCGGCGGCACTGCTGTGCATTTTTGCCATCGCGCTGATGATGGCGACCATCCCCATGTCGATGTCGCGGGGCGGGTCGCTGGCGCTGGTTTCTTCCATCATCTTGACCGCCATTGCCTGGGTAGGTGCGGGTAAAAGCCGTTCCAAGAAAAGCAAAGGCTCAGCGCCCGATGCCCGCAATCTGATACTGGCCCTGTGGCTGGCGTTGCCGGTGATGGGCCTGGTCTCCTGGTTCGGCTGGGACCAGATCAGCAAACGCCTGGAGACCGTGAAGGATAAAACCACGCTGCAGGAAGACCGCATCAATGTGTGGAAACCCCTGCTGAATCTGGTGGTGGATTATCCCCTGACCGGCACCGGGGGTGGCACCCTGGGCGTGGTGGAGCCGATGGTGCGCCAGATCGGCGGTTACCCTGGCGTGGTGCTCGACCATGCTCATAACGAATACCTCGAAGCGCTGGTGGAAGGTGGCATCCCCCGGCTGGCCATCACCCTGTTGATGGTTTTCTGGCTGGTGCGCATGGGCATGCGTGGCATACGTCGCCACCGAGGTGAACCTTCGGCCATGATGCCGACCGGGTTGCTGTTCGGCTTGCTGGCCCTGGCCATACACTCCATCGCCGATTTCGGCGTGCACATGGGGTCTGTCGCCCTGTTGGCAACCGTGTGCCTGGCTCACCTGTCGGCTCTATCGCGCCGCACCTCCGACCAGCCCGAATCGCACGACCACGAGGAAACCAGTGTCTGGGTGCTGGACGGGCTAGTGGCTCGCCTGGGTGGCATGATTCTGGCGGTGTGGTCCTTGCTTCTGGTGAATGACCTGGCCACCGGGTCGACGGTTTTCCGTCTGCAACTGGAAGCCGATCAACAACCGGTCACCAATGCGGGCCAGGAACGGCGCATCGAGCTGCTGGAAAGTGCCAGTCGCCTGCGCCCCTGGTTGCCCGAAATCCATGAGACCATCGGATTGGCTGCGTTGGATATGGTTTCAGCCCAGGACACCACCGACCGCGGCCTGAAACGGGATGCGGAAACCGTGCGGGATGCCGATCTGCTGCTGGATGTGCTCGCAGGGCCATACCGTTTTGCACCCCTGGGCATGCAGGCTGGTCAGTGGCTGATTGAGAAGGATCGCACCACCCAGCCGGACCGGGAATGGTCTGAACGGTTGTGGAATCTGGGCCTGTCGGAATTGGCCAAGTGCCGCGCCCGGTCGCCGGTCTACCGGCGCAGCCACGCCTACCTCGGACTTTTTGCCGACCGTTTCCAGAAATCGGAGCCGGCCTCGGCGCATCTCTACCGGGCTGCCAAGGTCTACTCCTTTGATCCGGATTTGTGGTATTCGGCCGGTCTCGCCAGTTGGATGGAGGGCGAGAAACTGACCGGACCGGACGCCGCCAAGAAGCGTGAGACCGACCAAAACATTGCCGCTGTGCGCTGGCGCGAAAGCCTGCGCAGGTCCACCGCCCACCTGCCAGATATTCTGGCCCGCTCGTTGGGCGGCGAGCAGCCTGCCAAACTGCTCGACTACCTTCTGCCCGATGACCCCGGCGTGTTGCTGGAAGCTATCAAGCTGCACAAACCCGATGAACGGCGCAAGGATCCGCGGCCCAGCCTGCTGGAAACGGCCCGCCAGGAGCTGTTGCAACAGGCTGCTGGTGCCTCCCCGGGCAATTGGAAGACACTGGCCGACCTGCAGCAGAAAATGGGTGAACCCGAGGAGAAAATCCTGGATTCGCTGCGCAAGGCCGCCGTGCTGACGCCGGTCGCCCAGCGGGCGGGCATTTCGCTTGAGTTGGCCCGGCGGCTGGAGGAGAACGGCCTGATTGACGAAGCCCAGCGCATGGTCGACCAAGCCCTGCAGGCTGATCCCGAAAGCAAGCTCGCCCGGGAACTGGAGCGGGTGCTGCGGCGTGACCGGGAACTGGCCCCGTACCTGGAAGCTCCCCAGGCCAAATAGCGATCAGCCGCGCAGACTGTACCAGATGATCTTCAGGTATTCGGCCAATACCATTTCCAATCCGCCCGGCGAGCGCCACCAGGTTTCCGGTTCAAATCCGGGGGAGGGGGCCGGCAGCATCCGGATGCGGGCTGAGTCCCCCACCTTCTTTTGCAGGATCCACCCGGCCCGGCGGGTGTGCCAGTTGGTGGTGACCACCAGCACCGATTCTCCACCGTGCGTTCGCAGGTAATCCGCCAGGCGCTCCCCTTCGCCCAGCGTGCCGTCCACCTCGCCGGGCAGGGCGATGATGTCCCGGGCAGGGACCCCGGCTTTTTGCAGGATGGCCGGGATCAATTCGCGTTCGGGCGGATCGAACGGCACCTCCCGTTCAAAGCGGTCTGACGGCTGGCTGTAGAGGATTTTTCGGGCCAGACCCTGGTG
>DKBS01000072.1:0-14681 GCA_002451275.1 Planctomycetaceae bacterium UBA6894
ATTGAACCGAAACAATACGAAAAAACACCACCCGGTTAGGAATGGCCTTTTCTATCTTTTTAATTGCGCAACGAATTAGTCGTTGGGGGGCAGGATCACGGTGTCGATTACGTGGATCACGCCGTTTGAGGTCTTGATGTCTGCCTTGATGACCGCAGCCTTGCCGTTGAGGTAGACTTTTCCGTTCTTCACGGAAATTTCAACCTTTTTGCCATTCACAGTCTTTGCGGCCTTGCCATCCAGCTTGATGGCGTCTTCGGCCATCACCTTACCGGCGATGACATGGTAGGTCAGGATCCCAGCGAGGGCCTTCTTGTCCTTAAGGAGCTCCTCGATCTTTTCCTTGCCAACCTTTTCGAAAGCCTCATCGGTGGGTGCGAAAACGGTGAAGGGCCCCTTGCCCTTCAGGGTGTCGACCAGTTCGGCGGCCTTGACGGCGGCCACAAGGGTCTTAAAGGAGCCGGCTCCCACTGCGGTGTCGACGATATCCTTGGGCTCGTCCGCGCGGGCTGCAGGCAAAGAAAGAACGGTGACGGCCATAGCCGCCAAGAAAGGCATGAAGCGCATTGTGGAACTCCTGACGTGCAAATCTCAGTTCAATTTGTCCAGAAGGGACAATTAGTTAATAGGCACGCGAGTCAGGAAGTCAAAAATTCAAATGCGGAATGTGATTAATTTGAAATGAATCAAGGCTGTTTAGCATCTCAGGGAAGATTGCCAGGTGCCTCGCCCCCGGTCCTGCTGGTGCTGGTGCCCGGGGCCGCATTCTCTTCTGCCAGTTCCTGGACGGGGGCGGGGTCGCTGGCAGCCACCTCGGTGGCAATTTGGGGGGTGGCAGGGTCAGAATCCGTGGATTGTATGGCAGGGGGCTCCGCCGGGCGGAACACGCCGGCCAGTATGACCAGCGTCAGCCCCAGGATCAGCCCGCAAACCGATTGAATGTGAAACATGTTGCCTCGCCTCCAGAGCAAGCCTTGCTTGCTTCGGCACGACGGGCGGGGTTCATGCCAAGTATCAACGGTTATCTAAGCAATTGGACCCCGCACGACCGGCATAGCCGGTAATGTCGGGGTCCGCGATAGTCAGGGTCATGGTTTTAGCGGAAGAAACCCATCCAGAAGTTGAAGACCTGCGTGCGGTCGGTCTCGGCTTTCACAATGGGGAAGCCGAAGTCGAGGGCGATGGGAACAGGCCCCATCATGGGCACCACCAGCCTCAAGCCCACACCCGCCGAAACGCGGTAAGTTGAGATGTTGGAGATGTCCGGCTCCACCGTGCCGCTGTCCACGAAACCCACCAGATAAGCATTGTCGTTCGCCATCACCGGAATCTGGTATTCCAGCGAGTTCAGCCACATGAAATCGCCGCCCACCATATAACCGTTTTCATTGGGGCCAACGCCCCTGTACTGGAAGCCGCGGATCGAACGGAAGCCGCCGGCGAAGAACCTTTCATACACAGGCGTGTCATCACCCGCCCAGGAGAACTGGGTCCTGAAGGCCAGCACATGGCGGCCCGAGCCGTCCGCGCGCTGGTAGGTGGTAAAGTATTTGTTGAACTCGGCGTTGAACAGCGGGAAGGTGTACGCCCCGAACATCTGCTCGTAGCCGAAATCCAGAAGTGAACCTTCCGTGGGGCGCAGCAGGCTGTCGCGGCTGTCACGAACCATTCCAGCGCGGATACCTGTCTGGAAGTTGTAACCTTCCACCGAGGTGTAGGCAGCCGGTTCCCACGGTTGGACGTTGAACACGCCCACGTTTTCCATGCGCACCGCGGTGTTGAACGACCAATACTGGTTCAGCCTTCGGCCCAGCGGGATTTTGCCACCGTAGCGGTTTTCCTCGTACTCGTTGTACTGGCGGGTGAAGTAAAAGGCGTTCGCCCCCAGGCTCCATTGGCTGTCGAACAGGAACGGCTCGCGCCAACTCACGCTATAGCGCTGCAACTGGGTCCCGGGCACCGCCTCGGCGCGGAATTCCTGGCCGCCGCCGCGGAATGCGTTGCCTGCGATCAGGTCGTCAAAACTGGTTGGCAGACGGGTGATGTCAAAGTTGCGCTCGTTCATCACGATAGAGCCATTCAAGCCGGCGTCCGAGTTAACGCCCACGCCGAACAGCAGGCTGCCCGTGGTGGTTTCCTGCACCTGAACCAGCACATCCTTGTATTCGCTCTCGTTTTCAGGGTCGAGGACCGTCACCGTGGGGTGCACATTCTCGTTAGCCTCAAAGATATTCAGTCGGGTCAGATTGCGTTCAGCAGCCCGTAGGTCGGGGTAGGTCAAAACCTGGCCGGGATAGAGGGGGACCTGCCGCAGCACCACATTCTGCTTGGTCCGCTCGTTGCCCACCACCAGCACCTGGCCCACGCGGGCGGGTTGCCGCTCGGTCACCTCGTACTGCAAACGGACCAGACCCGGCGCCTCCTGCACATAAACAGGCTGCGGGTTCACCCGGGCCTCGCGCCCCATGTAGCCGATGTAGTCCTCGATACTTCGCTTGTCGGCGTTGATTTTCGCCTCGCTGAAGTATTCGCCGGCCTTCACCTTGCTCAGTTGTTCAAGCTGCTCGGGTGGCACGCTTTTGGCATTCACCACCTGGGGCGCCCCGTGGATGTGGTAGCGCACCCCCTCGTTGATATGGAAAACCAGTTCCACTTCCTTACCGTCAGGTGTGTACCGCAGTTCGCGGCTCACTTTCACGTCCAGGTAGCCGTGGGAACGGTAGTACTCCTCGAGTTTCAGTACGTCGTTGTCGGCCATGGCACCATTGAACTTGCCACCGAAGGTGCCAAGGAGCGCCTTGCTCGACTGAACATGGGTTTTCAGAACCGGGCCCGTGACAAATGTCTGCCCCTCGAAGGCAACGCCGTTTACCCGAACGATCGGGCCTTCGGTGATGTTGAAGATGACTTCGGTGTCGCCGGGTTCGTGGCCTTTCAGCAATTCGCAACTGGCGAACGGCCGTCCCATTTCCTGGTAGCGCCGGATGATCGCCTGGCAGGCCAGCTTGTTGGCGACCGGACTCATCGGCTTGCCGCGGCTGATCATCGTGATTGTGTCGAGTTCCGCGTCCTTGATGTGCTTGGCGCCGCGGTATTCAACCGACTGAACCACCGACGGGTAGTCCCGGATCAGGAAGTAGACATTCACCTTGTTGCCGGCCTGATTTTCCAGACGCGGGTCAACCGTGGCGAATTGTTTGGAGGCCATCAGTTTCCGCACGTCCTCCTCCACCATGTGGGTGGAGAATGGGGAGCCGGGCCGCGTCTGCAACTGGTTCAGGATCGACTGGGTGGGCACATGGCGATTGCCCTGAATGATCACATCGCCGACGATAATTTTTTGAGGACCGTTTTCGGCGTTCCGCGGCTCCATGGCCCTTGCCGGCCCGGATAGAGGCTTGGGTGTCGGGGCGCGTTCGGGGCCAGCGGGAAGGGCCGGAGCCCTGTCCAAAGGCGCCGGGTTCAGCGGCGGAGGGGCGGGAGGTTGCGCCAGAAGGGCCGAACCACCGGCCACCGCCCAGGCGATGGCCAGCGCCCGGGCCAGTTGGCCAGGTCCGCTTGCGCGCAGTTTTTCGCCTTGAGGCTTGTTGCCAGCCATGCCGTCCCTGCTTCCCCCGCCCCGGACGCGATTCGCCCGAGGTGGGGGGGCCATAGGTCTTCCGGCTTTGGCATGTCAAGCCCATCAACGGCAAGTCCGCCAAATTCATTCAAGTTTGGCGGCGGGGCCTTTTTTGCCGGTTGAAAACGCCTAAGGCAACAGGCTGTGCCGAGAGCTCGGCTTGCTCCAACGGGCAACTCCGCCACCATGAGTGGAGTGCCAAATCCAAAATATAAAGGTTATAATTTTCCTATATTATCCAAGTTAGCGATTTGATGTTGCAGGGTATCTCTGCCGTCGAACAGGGAGTCTGGTAAATGGCCTCTCGGATAGTTTTGGTCACCGGAGCCACCGGGTGTGTGGGTAGCCATGTCGTCGAGGCGTTGTGCGCCCGCGGGGACTCGGTGCGCGCTTTGGTGCGCGACCCCAAGGCAGCCATGCCTTGGGACCCAGGGCTCAATGTGCAAGTGTTCCAAGGCGATCTGACCCAAGCGGATGCCCTGCGGCAAGCAGCCACGGGAGTCGATGAGGTGGTCCACTGTGCCGCCAAGGTGGGTGATTGGGGCCCTCTGGAAGAATACCGGCAGGCCAATGTCGAGGGCTTGCGTCACCTGCTAGAGGCCGCCAAGGGCCCTCAATTGAAGCGCTTCGTTCACCTCAGCAGCCTGGGGACTTACGAGGCCCGCCATCACCATGGCACGGACGAGGCCACCCCTCTGCCCGTGACCCATATGGACGGATACACCCAGTCGAAGGCTGAGGCGGACCGTTTGGCGCTCGAATATCACCATAAACACGGTATGCCGGTGGTGGTGCTTCGCCCCGGCTTTATCTACGGTCCGCGGGACCGGACCGTGTTGCCGAAATTGGTTGAGAATTTGCGTCAAAAGAAGGTCAAATATCTGGGCAGCGGTCACCAAGCCATGAACTGCATCTTCGTTGGCAATCTGGTGGATGCCATTCTGCTGGCTTTGGAAAATCCAAAAGCGATCGGGCAGGCCTTCAACATCACCGATGGTGAATATGTCAGCAAAAAACGCTTCATCGAGAAGGTAGCTGATGGTTTTCATGTTCCCCGGCCAGGTTGGTTCAAAGTTCCGCTGTGGATCGCCATGCCATTGGCCAAGTGGATGGAGTCATCCGCGCGCAAAAGCGGAGCCAAGGAACCTCCGTTGCTCACGGGAGCCCGGGTCAAATTCCTCGGCCTGAACCTAGATTTCAGTATTGAAAAGGCCCGGAAGACGCTCGGCTACTCCCCCAAGGAGGGATTTGATCAGGGCATGGACCTAACTATCGCCTCTTATCTGAAATCCTGACGATGATTCGGATGCCGACGGGGTGACCTGTTGGTTGGCTGGTCCGATTGCATTTGATAGAAAACACAAATGGGTAACAGAGGGGTTTCCGAGGGAGGAGCTGGTCCCGGAAGCCCGCTGGCCTCGCTCGTTTTTCTCTCCGTTTTTTCCTAAAAGGTGGGGCACCATGAAACTGAATGGTTTGTCAGTGGCGATCCTGGTGGAGCAGCAATACCAGGAGATGGAAGTCTGGTATCCGCACTACCGTCTGGTTGAGGCGGGAGTGAAGTCGGTGCTGGTGGGGCCCGAAGCGGGCAAGTCCTATCCCAGCAAGCTGGGCTATCCCGCCAAGGCCGATGTCTCCATCGACCAGGTCAAGGCTGACGATTTCGATGGCGTGGTTCTTCCGGGCGGTTTTGCTCCAGATTTTCTCCGCCGCAATCCTGCCATGATCCAGTTCACCCAAAAAATAGCTGATCAGGGGAAGGTGTTGGCCGCCATCTGTCATGGTCCCTGGATGCTTTGCTCCACCAACGCGCTTAAGGGCAAGCGCGCCACCTGCTTCTTCGCCATCAAGGATGATGTCATCAATGCCGGCGCCAGGTACGAGGATGCCGAGGTGGTCCGGGATGGCAATGTGATCACCAGCCGCAAGCCCGATGACCTGCCCGCATTCATGGTCACCATGATGCAGGCGCTTTCCGAGCGGAAGCGCTGACTTTTTTGGTCTCCTGCCTGTCCCGTTTTCACCGGCACCTGACCCTGAGAAATCCGATGCCCTCCCAGGATTTGGCCCCCACCCGTGACGACAAGTTCGCCTTCGGTGTCTGGTGCCTGCAGAACCGGGGTCGCGACCCGTTTGGCGATGCCACCCGGGCAGAGATCTCCGCGCTGGATTGCATCCGTGGTCTGGCCCAGCGCAACTGCTATGGGTTCGAGTTCCACGACAACGACATCATCCCGTTCGGGGCCTCGGCCAAGCAGCGCGATGAGGTCGTCCGCGACATCCAGAAGGTGATGGCGGACACAGGCATCAAATGCACCATGGGCACCACCAACACCTTCCATCACCCGGTGTTCAAGGACGGTGCCTTCACCTCCACCGATCCGGCGGTTCGCCTCTACACCACCCAGAAGGTGATGAACTGCATCGACCTCGCCGCCGAGTTGGGGGCCGAGGTTTTTGTGTTCTGGGGTGGCCGCGAGGGGGTAGAGGTTGACGCCAGCAAGGATCCCGTCAGCGCCTCGGGTTGGTTGCGGGACAGTTTGAATTTCCTGTGCGAGTATGTCCTGGCGCAGGGCTACAGCATGAAGTTTTCCATGGAGCCCAAGCCCAATGAACCCCGGGGGGATCTCTACCTTCCCACGGTGGGCAGCGTACTCGCCTTCATCCAGACCCTGCGGCATCCTGAAATGGTGGGAATCAATCCGGAGACCGCCCACATCAAGATGGCCGGCCTCAACCCCTACCACGAGTTCGCCCAGGCCCTCGACGCCGGTAAACTGCTGGATGTCCACCTCAACGGCCAAAAGCCCCTGCGCTTTGACCAGGACCTTACCTTCGGGTCCGACGACCTGAAGGAGGCTTTCTACACCGCCAAGCTGCTGATTGACCACAGGTACGAGGGCACCATCGGCTTCGACGCCCATCCCTACCGCACCGAGAGCGACTGCTGGGATTTTGTCGACCGCAGCATGCGAACCTACAAGATCCTGCAGGAGAAGGTGCGACGCTACAACGAGTGCAGGCCCATCCAGGACCTGCTCAGGGAGATTCATGGCGCCAACACCCACTTGAAGGGTTTCACCGCGCGCTTCTCCAGAGAGGCTGCCCAGAAACTCAAGGACATGAGCTTCGATCCGGTTGCCTTGGCTTCCCGCAAACTCAGCTACGAACGTCTCGATCAATTGGTCACCGAGTTGCTTCTCGGCGTGATCTGATCGGTTTCCTTACAGCCTGGGCGCCTCCGCTTTCGGGGGCCCCGCGTTTTTCCAAGCCAGAAGGAGTTGGGCCATGGCTCCAAAGCATTCACCCCGGTTTGAGAAACTGTGCGAGGAGGCTCGCGCGGTTGTTCACGAGTGTACCACCGAGGAACTGGTTGCCCGCCAAAAGGCCGGGGAGAAACCGATCCTGATCGATGTCCGGGAGGAGAGCGAATTCGCCCGCGATCATCTGCCGGGGGCCTGTCACATCGGCAAGGGGATCATCGAGCGGGATATCGAGCAGGCATATCCGAATCTGGACACTGAGTTGGTCCTCTATTGCGGTGGGGGCTACCGATCCGCGCTGGCGGCTGAAAACCTCCAGCGGATGGGGTACTCCAACATCATTTCCCTGGCGGGTGGCTACCGTGGCTGGAAGGATCGGGGTCTGCCCCTGGTGAATTCCTGAATCGAATTTTCGCCGCAAAGCGACCCCGGGAGCCGCAAGACATGGACCAGTCCAGCCGCGTTCTCTGCAGGTTTTCCCTGGGTCTGGCACAAACCGCCCGCTGGTTTGCCTTGGCCTGGATTGCCGGCGGGTTGATCCGCCCTGAGGTGGTGGCCCAGCCCCAATCCCCGGGCCTGATCCTGTATGGTCATCTGGGCTTTTTTCTAGGCCCGATCCTTGCGGCTTTCCTGTTTCTGATCATCGACAAACAAGGCGTCCCACGCCTTGCATTGTTGCCCGGGATCATTTCCATGCTGGGGGCCTGGTGGGCTCATGCCCGCCAACCGGTGGATCAGCAGGGGCTTTTCCTGCCTGCCTTCGCGTTGGCTTGGCTGTCGATGACGGCTTGGCGCCTGGAGGCCGACATGGCCCTGGTGCCTTGGCGCCATCTGTCGCGCGAAAGGGCCATGCGGTTGGTGCCGGCCATTGCTGCCGCGACGGCTGCGATCTATTGCCGCTGGGACCATGGTGACTGGCAGCCCGCCATGCTGGATACCCTTGCCTACACGCTGCCTTGGCTGGCTCTCCTTCCGGTGGCGATGGTGCATGGCGAGTCCCGCCCGCCTGCCAAACGATCGCTTCCTTGGCCCGATGGCTGGGAGTCCGAGGGTCTCTCAAATGGATTCGGGCCGGCGAGTCTGGCCTGGGTCATGTCGGTGGTGGCCCTGCTCGCCCGGGGAACTGATCCGTTGGGTGCGGGTTGGGTGCTGGCTGTGGGGTGTGGGGCCCTGTCCGGGGCCTTGGTGAATGTGCTTGCCAGCCAACCCGAACGCCAGACGGGCTGGTTGCCCATAGGCATGGCATTGTTTGCGTGCGGCTTGCTGTTGTTTTGGCCCTGCGGTGCCTGGTGCCCCTTTGCCTCGGGTGTCAGCGCGTTCGGCCTTTCCCTGGCTGCATCCGCGTGGCTTTGCTGCCGCGCCCCGCGAGTTCCCTACCAGCCCCGTCCCTGGTTTTTCTACTGGATTTACCCTTGGATGTTGACTGTCCCGATGGCTCATGGCCCCCTGGTGTTGGATCTGGGGCGTTTCTCCTGGGCTTGGATTGCCTTGGTGCTCATGGTGCTTGCCGCTTTTTTGGCTTGGGAGCTTAAACGGTCCACCATCGAGCTATTTCTTGAAATGGCCCTGCTGCCGTCCTATCGTTTCCGGACGGCCGGTCCCGGCATGGATGCCCTGCCTGCGGCCGGGCCGGTGTTGCTGGTCTCGAATCACACCACTTACACCGATCCATTTTGGATAGGCAAGGTGCTGCCCCGCCGGTTTATCCCCATGATGACCAGCGTCTTTTATGATTTGCCGGGGATCCGATTCCTGATGAAGGATGTGGTGGGGGCCATTCGTGTGCCCGCCGCGCTGGCCCGCAAGACCGCCCCGGAGTTGGACGAGGCTTCCGCCGTCCTGGAAAAGGGCGGCGTGGTCCTGATTTTTCCCGAGGGCACCCTTCGCAGGTTGGAAGAACCAGCCACCAAGCTGTTCGGGCGAGGTGTTGCCATGCTGGTTCAAAAGCATCCCGATGCCACTGTCATCCCTGTCTGGATAGAAGGGGGCTGGGGGGCCTACTTCAGCTATGCCGGCGGCCCGCCCGGCAAGAACAAAAAACGCGATTTCAACCGGCAAATCCGGTTGGCCTTCGGTCAACCATTGACCTTCACCGCCGAGGAGTTGGCGGACCAGCGCATCCTGCGTCGCCGTTTGAGGTCCGAGGTGCACGCCTGCCGGGGTTTGCTGGGGCTGGAGATTCCGAAAGACAAGCCGGGGGCAGCCCCGGATCCGGAAGGAAACGCTGGCGAAAACCTGGATGGGTGATTCAAGCCGTCCGGTGGTTAGGCCCGGCTGAGAGCGTTTCTCAGTTCGGTAGGGGTAGCCGTCCCCGTGGTCCCAATCTTTTGCACGGTGATCGAGGCCACCAGGCAGCCCAGGGCCGCCGCCTCCACGGGATTCAGTCCGCTGGTCCTTCCCAAAACAATCCCCGCACTGGTGCTGTCCCCGGCTCCCACCGGGTCAATCGGCCCGGCAACTTTCAGTCCGGGAACTCGTTCCAGAGTCGCACCAGCCTCCGGTGCGACCAGAATGCCCTCTTCAGCCCGGGTGCAATAAACCGGTGCGCCCTGCTTGGCCAGTGCCCGAACCGCCTCCTCCAATTTCTGATCGCTAGCCGAGTCGGGCAGGCCTGTGGCTCGCAGCGTTTCCCGTTTGTTAGGCTTCAACGCCAGATTGCGGAAAACGGCTATCCGTTCACGACTGTCAGCCAGGGTGACCACCTTGGGAAATTGTTGTGCCAGGCCCGCCAAATGATGGGCCATGTCGTCGGTGATCACACCGGTGGTGGGATCGCCCACCTGGTCGAGGATGATCACGCCATCCAGGGTGGGCCACAGGGCGGTGATTTTTTTCTTCAGTTCCGCAATCACGGAAGGTGGGGTTTCCTGACGGTTGCGGATGTCCAGTCGGTTGCCTTCCACCGGTTCCTTGCCCGGATGCAAGTGCATCGGCTTGGTGTAGGTGGGCGTCCTTCGCTCGGGGGTGGTGACCAGGTGGTCGGTTAAGACGCCGGGGGTCTTGCGCAGAGCCTGCAACAGTTCGTAACCTTCGCCATCGTCACCTATGAATGCCACCGGAAGGATGGTTCCCACCCCCAAAGCGGACAGGTTGTTGATGACGGTTCCGGCTGCACCCGGGGAGGCGATCAACCGCGCAACCTGGAACGCGATCTCCCCCGTCTCGATCGAATCCTCGTCCAGCGCCCGGTCGATATGCAGGTACCGATCCAGGAACAGGTCACCCACCACCGCGATGCGTAAATCCCTCGCCTTGCCCAGTGCCATTTCCAGTTTTTCTTGGGTCAAAGGAAAACGGGTCATACCTTTCCTTCCCCCAATGGATTGGCCGGATTGCTTTTGGCTGCCTGTGCGGCGTGGCGCAGACCCACCACCGTGTCGCGATGGTCGCCTTGCACATAATGACTTTCCCCGCCGTCCGCCACGGTGCGCACCAGGATGGTTTTCCAGGGGCGGTAGTAGTAGCGCGGGTCGCTCTTGGGAGCTTGCGCTTTCCAATCGTTGCCCAAAGCCATCAGGTCGAACACGGCTGTGCAGAAGTGGGCAATCTTCTCTCCCTTTTGCAACGCCACATTCCGGGCCATGGCCAGTGCCTTCAGGTAAACTTCCGGTCCCATCACCGCGCTTCCCAGGTTGAGCAGTGCGCCCTCTTCCAGATCCTGGACCAATTTGGTGAACACCAGGAAATCGGTGTAACTTGCCGCCCCGAAGGCCGCCCCGTCACAGGTTGGATGCTCATGCAGGATGTCCTGGCCGATCCCCACATGCACCGTCACTGGGATTTGACGCTTGTAGGCCTGCGCCAGCAGCGAAATATCCTTGTTGGGAAAATCCCCTTCCAAAATCTCCCGGCCAAGGGCCTCGCCAATGCCCATCCCTTCACGGGCGGCTTTCTTCACCACCTCGTTGATCCGACCGGTTTCCGTCCACAGGCCGAACTCGCCGGTGCGGATGTACCGGGCAACACTTTCCGTGCTGGCGCCTATCAGGGCGAATTCCCAGTCATGAATTGGCCCCGCGCCATTCAGGGCGATACCGGTGATGTGGCCGGAATCCATCAGGTCGATCAGGTGGGGCACCACCCCGGCGCGAATCACATGGGCCCCCATCACCCACAGGCGAGCGCGGTTGCCGCGCCGGGCGTGCTCGAGCCATTGGCCGATCCGCGGGATGGCCGGATCGAGATCGGGTCGCGGCGGAGTTTCCAGCGGTACCAGGCACGACTTGTCCAGATCGTTTTGCCGCAACGCAAGAGGCTGGATTTTCAACTGGGCTCGGTCGAACTGGGGGTATGGCATGAGCTTTCCTGTTCTGGGCGTAGATTCGCCAGACTATACCAAAACACCCCTCGGCATGTCGGCGTGCGGCGATGCCAAAAAGCAAGCCTCACCGAATATGGGGTGAGGCTTGCAAAGGGAGTTGGCCAAACGGATGACTTTTATCGGAGCGACTTCAAAAACTCCACCACATCCCGCAGTTCGCGTCGGCTCATTTTCTTTGACAAATCGGCAGGCATGGCGCTGGGGCCGCTGGAACGTTCCTCAATCTCTTTCTTGGGGATCTTCAACTCTACCCCCTCGGCGGTGACCAACTTCAGGGAGTCGGCATCCTCGCCCCGCAGCACGCCCGTCACGGTCTTGCCGTTGGTCAATTCCACCACGACTGATTGATACCCCTCGGCGATGGCCTTCGAGGGTTCGACAATACTTTCCAGAAGGTAGCGGGGGTCTTTCTTTCCGCCCAACCCATCCAGGGACGGGCCGACGATGCCGCCGGTGCCGCCGACCTGGTGGCAGCGCAGGCAACTCAGTTCGGCCTTTTGCAAAAACACCCGCTTGCCCGCCTCGGCGTCGCCGCCTTGCAGGCAATCGTCAAAGCCTACCGATTCCAGTTTTTTCTTGACCGCATCGGTGGCCAGGTTGGGCCTGGCTTCCAGTGCCTCACGCAATTCGACCATCAGTTCGGGTTCGAGCTTGCTCTCCACCATCTTGCCGGCCAGTTCGGCAAGTCTCTGGTTCCTGGCAGGACTCTCCTTGGTTGCCAAGCCGCGGATGATTGCCTGGGCCTCCACTGGGGTTGCCCAGGCATTTCCATCCGGGTGGTTGATGAAATCCAGATCGTCGCTTCGTTTCAGCCTCCAAAAATAGGCCTGTGCCCTCACTTTGGGTGTCTTGTCTTTCATCAAGCCGTTCAGTTTTTCATCCAGCAGTTTTCCATCCAGTTCCGCCAGGCCGTCTATAGCCTCCACCCGCGCGTTGGCCGCTTGGGACTCATCGGTTGCAATGCCTGCCAAAGCGGGCGCCAGATCCTTCAGGCCCAATTTGCCTGCCGCCTTCACCACGGCGCTGCGCAGCTTGGCGGGGCCAGCCATTAGGCTTCCCAGATTGGACCGGATGGCATCGGCCGCATCGGCCTGCTTCCCCGCCGGGCCCGGTCTCCATAGGCCGCTCAGGGAATCACGCCCGATTGGCTGGGACCATTGCTCCAAAATTTCAATCGCCTCGACGCGTGTCAACTCGCTGGCGGTGGCCCTCGCCGCGTGGCTGGCGATCGCTTTGGCGGCCTCTGCGGTGCCCAACCTGCGATGCGCTACCAAGGACCTGCGAATCGCCGGATCCGTCGCGCCCGGCTTGGTCAACTGGCCTGCGAGGGAAGGCAGGTTGCTTTCGGCGGCGGTGTCATAGACTGCGCGCGCGGCTTCGGTCGCCACCTGCGAATCCGAGTCTTCAAGCAGCCTGGTCCACAGTTCGGCGGGCACCTTTTCCCCCGCCCGTCGCAGCGCCAAAACAGCGGCCAAGCGCGCTGCCGCAGAGGAATCCTGCGCTGCCTTGGCCCAGGCCGGTTCACCCGCCGCGGCCAGGGCCATCACAAAAGTGTGGCGCAACACCAGATCGGTGTTGTTGTTCTTCCGCAACATGTTGATGACTCGTTCAGCGCCCGCATCCGACTTTAGCCGGGCTAGTGACAGGGCCGCCTTGCTGCTCACCCGCGGTTCGGAGTCTTCCAGCAAGGCCAACAAGGTGCTTTCCGTGCCGGGGATGTCCCCCAGTACCCGGGCCACCTGCATCCGCACATCCGATTCCGGGTCCTTGCTCAGGGCCACCAGCTTGGCAAACGCCTCACGGCTCCCGGCTTCAGCTTCCAGGGCGCCCTTTCGCGCTTTCATGCGCAGGCTGTGTCCAAGTCCCCACACCGCATGCATGCGTGCCCGGGAGGAACCGTTGGACCCCGCTTCCATCAATTTTCCAAGTTCGTGCTGTTCCGAAAGGGCCAAATGCGACTCGGTGCGCACCCTGCGGTCCGGATGATCCAGCAGCTTGACCAAGGTGTCTGGGCCGGCCTTTTCCAAACCGGTTTTCAACAGGTCGGCGGTCTCTTTCACCCGGGGGTTGGCGTGGGCTTTCGTGTCCCGAATCGCATAGATGCGTCCCTTGGTCGGCTGGCCCCAGCCATCAATCCAGTCACTCACCACCACTTCACCCCATGGGGCGAAGTCCACATCCGTCACCAGCAGGGATGACAAAAACTGTTCACGCTTGTCAAACTTGTAGCCCGCACCATCCCGCTGGTTCCAGATGGCATGGATGCCGCTACCGCCAGGACCGCCCCTGAAGTCGCACAGCAGGAACACGCCGTCATAGCGGGGAGCCAGCCCGGTTCCCGGGTAGGCTGCCAGTCCCGAGGGACCTGCACCCACATTGGCCAGGGGTGGCAGGATGTAGGCCGGTTGGTCGGCGTTGCGGGGCTTCCACATGTTTTCCAGGTTCCATGCGCCGCGCGCCATCGGCTTTTCCAGGAACTGCCAGCCGATGCGCCAGCCCGAGTCGCTTCCCTCCACCAGGTGCACCCAGCGTGCCTGGTCACCGCCATCGGAGTTGTTGTCCCCGGTGAACAATTCTCCCGTGTCGTCAAACGCCAGTTCCTGTGGATTGCGCAGCCCCATCGCGAACAGCTCCAGGTGGCTGCCATCGGGCTCGCAGCGCAGGACGGCGCCGGTGTCGGGCAGGTCGATTTTTTTGCCGTCCGGCAGATTCACCGACAGGCCCCGGTCGCCAATGCTGAAATAGATTCGCCCGTCCATTCCCAGAACCAGTCCGTGCATATCGTGGCCCAGAAAGCCGACATGCACGCCGTACCCGCTTGAGAGCTTGCGCCTGCCAGCCGCCGGGGCCAGCCTGCCCGTGTCATCCAACTGCCACAGGTCGGGAATGCAGGTGTAGAAAACTTTGCCGTTGCGGGCCAAAACACCTGAGCCAATCCCATCGACCCGGTTCTTGAAGCCGTCGGCAAACACCTCGGACTGGTCCGCCACCCCGTCCCCGTCGCTATCCACCACCAGTTTCACCCGGTCATGGTGGATGCCGTATTCATCCGCCTTGTCCTTCAATTTGTCCTTGTACATGCGGTCCCGATCTTCCACTGTTCGGCAGGCCAGGTCAGCGTCCAGCCAGTCCATGTGGTTGCGGATATCGGTCACACCCGCATGCAACCGGAAAGTCTCGGCCACGAAACATCTACCTTTGTTATCCAAGGTGAATGCCACCGGGTTGGCAAGCAATGGTTCCGCCGCCCAGAGCCTAGCCTCCATCCCCTCTGCCACCTTGAACCGTTTGATGGCATTCGCGCCTTCGTTTGAGGGGCCGGCAACCTTCGGGGAATAGGGTTTGCCTTCAGCCGGCTTGGTTAACGGGGCCGCTGTCCTGACCGGTTCACCAGCCCGCAAAAGTGCAACTCCGGTCCAAAGGGCTAAAAGGAGGGCGATAAATCGCATGGTTTGCTTCTCAAAAAAGGGATGACAAT
>DKBS01000072.1:14951-18596 GCA_002451275.1 Planctomycetaceae bacterium UBA6894
AAAAAAGGGATGACAATCGATTTTCCGAACGTATTGAGAAATCTTAGCGAAAAAACACCTTGGCTGAGAATGCGGGAGCCTTTGGCGAACCCTGGATAACGGAAAAGCCCGGGAATTGTCTTCCCGGGCTTTTCTTCGGTTGGAATGCTTAGGCCTTTTTCTTACTGCACAAAAAGAAACTCGCGGGTGTTTACCAGGGCCCAGATGATGTTCTCAAACGCAAGTTTCCGGTTGTCCTTGTGTTTGGCAAGGTGCTCAAGGGCCGTTTTTTTCTGCTCCGGCGAGGGTGTGCGACCTACCGTCCCCATGAACAGTTCGTCGAGAACTTCCCCTTCCGGCCGCTTGTCCTTGGCCAGCAAATCCGCGCGCCCGCCGGCCCGGGTCAACATGTTCTGAATCTCGTCGGAGTTGAGCAGATGCAGGGCCTGGGCCAGATTGGCGTCGCCCCCGCGCTCACACTCACAGGCGCTGATCCGCTGCGGTTTTCCGAAAACATCCAAGAAATAGGTGCTGAACGATTCATCCGGCAGCATGGTCGCTCGCCTGGGTGATTTCTGGTCCAAAGGCAATCCACCAAAGGCCGAGGGAGAACCGGTCACCTGGCAGATTGCGTCGTACAGCACCTCGGCGGGTTGGCGTCGCGGGTAATACCGGGCGTGGTTCTGCTTGTCGTTTTGGTTGTACTCGTTAGGCTCCGCCGAGAGCTGGTAAGTCCGGCTTTTCACCAGGGTCTTCACCAGGTGTTTCAGCGAGTATTTATTAGACACAAAATCTTTGGCCAAGGCGTCCAGCAGGGCCGGGTTGCTGGGCGGGTTGGTCAGCCGCATGTCATCCATTGGATCCACCAGACCCCGGTTGAAGAAATGGGCCCACATGCGGTTGGCGATGGCGCGTGCGAAAAACGGATTGTTGTCCGCGGTCAGCCAGTCAGCCAATGCCTGACGGGGGTCATCACCGGCCTCGATCTTCACTTCAGGCGTGTCCAAAGCCTTGAAAGGGGCAGGTTTGTTATTGCGCTTGTTGTTCACATTCCCGGTGGGATTGGCAAACACCATGGTGCGCTTGCGCTCCTGGTTGGCCGAATTGGCTCCAAGGGGTATTTCCTTTTTGCCAATACGGGAGAAGAAGTTGGCCAGGCTCCAGTAGTCATCCTGGCTCCATTTCTCGTACGGGTGGTGGTGGCACTGCGCACAGGTCAGACGCAGGCCCATGAACACCTGGGCCGTGTCATCAACGAATTGCTCCACACCCTGCTGGTGCAGGGTCCAGAACACGGGTGGGTGGGTTGTCTCATCTCCGGTTCCGGCGAGAACGGCACGAGCAAATTCGTTGTAGGGCAAATCGTTGGCCATCGCATCGCGCAGCCAGCCGTGGAACGCGAAGGTCCCGGTCGCACGGTTGGCATCGCCACCCCGCTTCACCTTCAAAATGTCGGCCCATTTTCCGGCAAAGAAGTAGGCGTACTCCGGGGAATCCAAAAGCCGGTCGATCAGCTTGTCCCGCTTGGCGGGATCCTGGTCGGCGAGGAACTGGCGGGCCACTTCGGCGCTGGGCAGGGTGCCGGTCAGGTCGAGCGAAAGCCGCCGCAAAAACACCGCATCGCTCGAGATGGCGCTAGGTGCAAGTCCCAACTCTCGCCATTTGGCAACGGTGTGGGTGTCCACCAGGGTTTTGACTGCGAATTCCCAAGCGGGAGAAGGCTTCGCAAGCGGGACGGTCGCCCGGAAGGTGGCGACCCGGTCCTGGTAGCGGACCATCACCGTCGCCTCGCCGGACGCCTCATTGGCCCGCACCAGGGCGGTTCCATCCACGGTGGCGATGTCGGTCGCATTTGATTCGTATTGGGCCCGACGGGTGATATCCTCGAAGCGGCCATCGGAGTATTTGGCCAACACCACAAACTGCTGGCTGGAGCCGGGGCGCATCACGCGGTTGGCGGGGTAAACCGTCAAATCGGTCAGAGTTGGGTCTTCCGGTTTGCCCCAAGGCATGCCACTGCTGATCCACCGGCGCACCAACCGATATTCATCGCTGTCCACTTCCATTTTCCGGCCGCCACCGTGGGCTACGGATCCAACCCCTTTGGTCAGAAGCAGGCTGCTGTCCGGGGCGGTCACCTGCACGCGACGGTTGCGCTCCTCCCTGGCCAGGCTGGCGTAGTCGATTTCTGGCTCGAATCCCAAAAGGGACAAGCGGAAACCGTTTTGGCCGCCGCTTTTGCCGTGACAGCCGCCACCGTTGCAACTCAGTTTGGTGAAAACGGGAATGATCTGGTTGGTGAAGTTGATCGGCAGGGGGGCCTCGCAGGCCCGTACCTGGACGGGGATAGAGGCCTTCATGCCGTTATGGGTCAGGGTCACGGTGGCTGAACCATTGGCCAACGGTTGAACTCTGGTGCCAGACATTGCCTTCAGGATGGAGGCGTTGTCTATGGAAAGGTTGGCGCTATGGGTCAGATCCACCAGCGAGCCATCGTCCAGGGTTCCGGTCAGCAGCAATTGCCCACGGTCATCCAAGCCGAACAATTGCAAGGTGGCAGGATATGCCTCGACTTTGGTGATTTTCCTGCCGGAAGGCAAAACCAATTTGGGGGGCGAGCTGGTGGTCGCCGAAGCCGCTGGTGGGGTCTCTGCCCCGGGGATGGGCAGCAGCAATGCCAAGGTGAAAAACAGGCTGTTTGCCATGATTTCAGTACTCCTTCGGGCTTTGGGCCCCAAGTGTTTTTTCGGCAGGCGGGGATGTCTTTCGGGCGTTCGGGGCAGGCTTTTGGGGATGACCCGAAATCGCTTTTCAGACATCAGCGGGGTGGCGGTGAGTTTTGCTCACCAAAAACCATCAACTGATTGCAGCAGGCAGATATCCATATTCTGCCTGCCAGAGCGCTGGATTGCAACCGCCATTGGGATGGGGAACCGATTTTTCATCCTAATGGAAAAGGAATGGGCTCGCTTGACCTAAGTCAAGGCGAGCCCATTGTTTGGGAAGCAAAAAATGCTTACTTGGCGGGGGGGACAGGCAGGCTGACGCGCTTGCGGATGTCCAACTCAATGGAGCCAAAACTCTGCTCGTGGCGCTGAATGGTCATGGCCAGAGCACTCAGGAGGCGCTTGGCGGTGTAGAAGTTCATGATCAATCGGTTGTTGACGTTGATCTCTTGTTTCCCCTGGGCAAAGGGGTTGGGGTTCAGGGCGAAATCGACAATCACCTCTTCCGGGGTGGCTGTGACGCGGGCGAAGTTGGCATAGGCCGCATGGGCGTCCTTGTCATGGACCGCCATTTCAACCTGCTGATTCTCTTCGGCTTTGCTCTCGGACATGGAATTATCTCCCAATTTTCAAACAACAAGGCTTTTTCCAGGCCTAAACCGTTGCTGCAAGCAAGGTAACCTCTAATACGACCAAGTGATCAAAAAGCGCAACTCCAATACAGAGAAGGGTTTTAGCCTTCAGTTTCCCATGGCAGCGCAAGGTTCTGCGGAGATATTGTTATAATTCACAGGTGTCCTCTTGATTGCAGTCAATCTTGCCAACCCTAACTTGGCAATCAGGCTTCCGGCGCATATTCTTTCCCTTGCTGGCGCACCCGTAGCTCAACTGGACAGAGCATCGGTCTTCGGAACCGAGGGTCGCAGGTTCGAATCCTGCC
>DKBS01000072.1:18845-19024 GCA_002451275.1 Planctomycetaceae bacterium UBA6894
GGGGGTTCGAATCCCTCCGGGTGTATTACTGATGATGTGTTTTCATATGATCCGGTTGTCTAGGCGCTCTTTGAATAAAATAGCGCTATTGGATGCTATTTGATATTTGTTCATCCTCATTTTTGTTTGGCTTAACCGGGTTAAAATAAAGTTTCGCTCGTGGCACATATTGGTGAAAA
>DKBS01000166.1:0-201 GCA_002451275.1 Planctomycetaceae bacterium UBA6894
AGGGAGCTCAGGCTCCCGCCGCTGGCGCTAAGGGCGCTCAAGGGGCCCAGGCTCCCGCCGCTGGCGCTAAGGGCGCTCAAGGGGCTCAGGCTCCCGCCGCTGGCGCTAAGGGTGGCATGAGCGGCCAAGGCGCTCAGGCTCCTGGCGCTGTCAAGGGTGGCGAAGGCGCTAAGGGCGCTCAGGCTCCCGCCGCTGGTGCTA
>DKBS01000166.1:443-624 GCA_002451275.1 Planctomycetaceae bacterium UBA6894
AGGCTCCCGCCGCTGGTGCTAAGGGCGCTAAGGGCGCTCAGGCTCCCGCCGCTGGCGCTAAGGGCGCTCAAGGTGCTCAGGCTCCCGCCGCCGGCTCCAAGGGTGGCGAAGGCGCTAAGGGCGCTCAGGCTCCCGCCGCTGGCGCTAAGGGCGCTCAGGGAGCTCAGGCTCCCGCCGCTGG
>DKBS01000166.1:886-10015 GCA_002451275.1 Planctomycetaceae bacterium UBA6894
AGGCTCCCGCCGCTGGTGCTAAGGGTGCTCAAGGGGCCCAGGCTCCTGGCGCTGGCCACAAAGGCCACGGCGCTCAGGGCGCTCAGGCTCCCGCTGGCAAAGGCTCCAAGTAATAACCTTCTCTAGGAAACTCAACCAAGCACGGACGCCAGATGGCAACCGGGGGCACGCGCAAGCGGTGCCCCCGGTTGTTTTTTTCCGCGGCCTTTTCCGAAACGTTCGCCCACGGTACACAAACACTTCGGACTTAGGAATCCTCTCCCCACCCTGAACGGCTTCGGGTACCTCCATGGGCAAGCTGGTTTTTGCGGCACTTCTCACCGCGTTGGGCGCGGTGCTGCTGATGTCAGTTCAACCCCTGGCCTCCAAGGATTGCCTACCCCTGCTCGGGGGCACTCCCGCAGTATGGGCCATCGCCCTCGTTTTTTTCCAGGCCACGCTTCTGGCCGGGTATGGCCTGGCCATCCCACTGGCCCGCGCCTCGCGGGGCCCGCGCACCATTGCCTTGGTTTCCTTGCTGGCGGTTGCCCTCTCGTTCCTTCCCCCCCGCATCGAACCTGAAGCTCTCACGGCGGCCATGGGCGAAAGCTGGCCATGGTGGCCCCTCACCTGGTCTCTCACCCGGGGCTTTTTTCTCCCGGTACTCGTGGTGGGAATGTCCGCGCCATTAATCCAGGCATGGCTGGCTAAATCCCGGCCGGGCCTCGATCCAACTCCTCTCTATGCGGCCAGTAACACCGGCAGCCTGCTGGGCCTCATGGCCTATCCCCTATTGCTGGAACCTCTCCTGGACCTCGGCACCCAAAGGCAGGTTTGGTCGTACGGGCATGTCTTTTGGTGTTTGGGAATGCTCTTTTCAGCATGGTGGTTTCGGCCAGTTCCAAGTCAGGAAAGCTTCAGCCCTGACGAGCCACTCCTCGCCTCCTGGCGGTCTCATCCGTGGGGGACCTGGCTCCTCGCTTCGGCGTTTCCCTCCATGCTGATGGTGGCCATGACCACCCATCTGGTGACCGATGTCGCCGGGGCCCCACTCCTGGGCATTCTTCCACTGGCCCTCTACCTGGTTTCCTTCATTCTTGCATTCGGTGGCGCATCCAAGGCCCAGGCCCCTGCCTGGTTGCCACGCGCGCAGGTTCTCGCGGCGCTGGTTCTCGCGCTCCTGTGGGGCGTGGGTAGCGTGGAGGTGCGGGGCGGTCTGGCCCTGCCACTGCTGGTGGCCCACCTGGCGGGCTTCCTGCTGGTCACTTGGGGAACCCACCGCCGGCTGGTGGAAACCCGCCCGGCCCCCGAAGGTTTGCCCTGGTTCTACCTCGCCCTCAGCGTGGGCGGCGTTCTGGGCGGTATCACCGCCGCCCTACTGGCTCCGATCCTGCTCTCCCGGGCGGGCATTTGGGAATACCCCATCGCCCTGGCAGGTTGCTGCCTCTTCCAGGCGGGCGGACCCACACCATGGAAAAAAGGGGACGGCTTTCGCGTTGGCTTGGCTTCATCGACAGCCATCGCCCTGGCGGGTCTGGCGTGGTCCCTACAATTGGGCCCAGGTGGCCCGCGCTGGGCCCTGATAGTCGGTCTTCCGCTCTTGCTGGCGCACCTCGGTTCCTTCAGGCCGGGCCTTCACGCCTCCCTACTAGCCATCGCGTTACTGGTGGCCAAGGTTGCTCCCGATCCCACGGGCAAACTCATCTGGCAGGAACGGTCCTTCTTCGGAATGGCCCGGGTCGAGTTGACCGGTGAAGGCCGGGCCGACCAGGCCATCACCCGCCTAGTCCATGGCGGCACCATCCACGGCCAAGCCTGCCCTGCCTGGCGCGACGGCCGGGGTCAGGTCATTCCCCTCGGCTATTACCATCCCCGTGGCCCCACCGGCGATCTGCTGGGCCTCCCATCCGAAGCCCTTCCCCGCAAGCGGGTGGCTGCCATCGGCCTCGGCGTGGGTGCGCTGGCGTATTACGCCCGCCCCGGTGAGGAGTGGACCTTCCTCGAAATCGATCCCCTCATGGAAAAACTGGCCCGCAGAAAGGATTGGTTCCCCTACCTGGATCAATCCTCGGGAAAATGTTCCGTGCATCTGGGGGATGGGCGCCTGCTCATGGCCCGTGAACCCGAGGCGGCCTTCGATCTCATCATCCTGGATGCCTTCAGTTCCGATTCCATACCCGCCCATCTGCTCACCCGCGAGGCGATGGAAATTTATAAGTCCAGGCTCACCCCCGGGGGCCGGCTTTTGGTGCATATTTCCAACCGGTATCTCGAACTCCTGCCGGTTGTTTCGGGCATGGCGGCCGACGCCGGCATGGCTGTCCATTCCTGGTGGGATGCGACAGGCCCCGGCCCCGATTCGCTGGGAGCCAAGGGCTGGATGGCCTCCCATTGGGCGCTGCTGGGGGATTTGCCTAAAGGCTTGAGGGGGCCCTGGATGGCCCCCTCAAGCGATCTTAAAATAATTCATTGGACAGACAGCCACGCCGCCCTGATGCCCTTATTGCGGCTGGGCGGCGCGGCCGATTGATCCCGGCCTACCGGCGCACGCCGGCCAGCAGCATGCGTTTCGACAGGGGCGCGGCCACAGCCGTTTGGATCAGCGCGAAATCATATTCCCTGCCCTGCTCGTTCGTGTTCAGCGAAACGGTCAACACCGAGCTGTTCAGCACCGAACCACCCAGGTTACCGACCTTGGCATTGCTCGCCGTGTAACCCGTCGGGGTGACCTGCGTCACTGAATAGCTGCCTGAACGCAGCGGGTTGAACGAGTAGGCGCCCCCCACACCCGAGACCGTGGTCAGGTTCACAATCTGACCCAGATCGTTGTTGCCGGTAAGCCGCAGGGTCACGCCCGCCAGGCCGTTCTCCCCGGCGTCGCGCACACCGTTCTTGTTGGCATCCACGAACACCACGCCAGAAATTGAGGATTTCAGCGCCTTGCCGAACAGGTATGCATCACCCAGCGAGCCTGATGTCAGTGCGATCTGCTGTATTTGCTCTTTGGAAATCGCCACCACGCCGCCGGCGGATCCCGCGGTGGCCGACTGGGCCAGCCAGTTGCCGCTGGTCACGTTGGTCAGGGTGTAGTTGCCGGGCTTGAGCGTGCCGAAATCAAACCAGCCGGACTCGTCGGTGATCACAGAGCCGGTGCCAGCCCCCGTCAGTTGAACGGTTTGCCCGGGGATACCGTTCTCGCCAGTATCCTGCATGCCGTTGCCGTTCAGGTCGGCGTAGACGGTGCCGGAAATCCCGGCCGGCACATATTGGCCGAACTGGTAATCCAGGCCGTTATCGCCGCTCTTCACCTTGATCCCGCCGACGGTCAGCACGGTCACCGACCCGCCCAGGTTGCCGGCCTTGGTGGCACCCGCCACATTCTTGTCCAAAAGCGAAGAGGTCAGCTTGTAGGTGCCCGGCCGCAATTCCGTGAACTCGAAGCGCCCATCGGCGCCCACGATGATCTGCTGGTTCAAGGCAGCCCCGGTGTCGGCGATGCCAGTCAGCGTGACCAGTGCCCCGTCTGCCCCATAATCCGTGGCGTTGTAGACATTGTCTGCCAGCGCGTCGATGTAGGAAACCCCGCGCAGCGAGGCGGCTTTCACCTCGCCGAAATTCACGTTCGCAATCCCGCCGGAATTCAGGGTGATGCCCACGGTGTCGGTGCCGATGGTCCCGGGCAGCACCGAATTGCCGATCGATTCCTGACCGTCCAGGTATCCGGTTGGCTGGACCACCTCCACCACCTGGTAGGTCCCCACCTGCAGGCTACGGGAGGGCAAGTAGGTGTAAATCACCTCCAGTTCCACCCGGCCTTGCGTGGTGATGGTGCTCATCAGGTTGGTGTTCGATTCCTGCACCGAGGTGCCACGCGCCGCCGCGCGCAGGTTCACCGTGCCGGTCCCCGTCCAGGCGGCCAGGCCTTGCGCGCTTGAAACCTGCGTGTTGGTCATCACCGTGCTGGTCTGGGCGCCGCTGTTGTAGCCGCTGGCCCCGTTGAAGTCCGCAGTGCCGTCAAAGGCGGACAGGTTGGCGCTGTACTGGCCGGGGGCCGCAACACCTTCCAGGGTTCCGCCAGGCCCCAGCACGAACAGCTTGTTGTTCAGGGTCACCTTCGCGGTCGAGGAGTCCGTGTCCAGGTTCTCCACCTTCACGCTGCTGGTGATCTGCCCGTTCACTTTCAGGTCCACCTGGGTCAGTGTCCCCAGCGCAGGGTTGAAGGCACTCACGCTCGACTGGCCGCTCCATGCGCCCTTCAGATTTTCAAAGAACACCCTCTGGGAGGTGGTCTTCGATGCGGTGCCCGCAGACTGGTCCTGTTCAAACCGGTACTGACCCGTGGCGTCGGTGATGGCCGTCGAGACCGTGCTCCCCGACAGCGTGCGCAACTCCATGGTCACGCCCGTCAGGCCGGCTTCCCCGGAGTCGCGCAAACCATTTCCGTTGGTGTCGGTGAAGACGAAACCGCTCACCACAGGCCCCAGCGTGGCAGGCACGGCCCGGTCCTCCAGGGCCTCAAGCCCCACACGCGCCTTGCTGATTGAATGTTGTTTGCGGGAATGGCGCCCGGCAAAAAGGGATTGAATCCTGCTGATCAGACGGAAGGTGTCGAACATGGTCCCGGCCTCCTGGCCTGATGGCGGTCCGTCCATGGACCGCTCTGGAGTTTGGAGAAGGATCAAGTGTGCGAATCAGGTTGCTGAAAAGGATGCCGCATCCTGCGGCCGACGGTCAGTACTTCAGCTCAAGGCCCAGGGAAATACCCTGCGCCCAGAAGTCAGTGGTGGTGAACTGGGGATAGGGCGGGCCGGCGTTGATGGTTGAGGGAGGCAGTTGCGCCGGGTTGACATTCGTGTCAATCAAGTTCCCCGCGCGGGCCACATTGGTCCAGTAGATCAGGTTGTAGCCCACCATCATCTTCACATTGGGGTTGAAATTATACCCCACCGAGAAGCCCAACTCGGGCACGAAGGATGTCTCACTGAAGTTGAAGATGCCGATGTTTGACTGTTGGCCCAACAACCCACCGGTGTAGTTGGTCACGGACCCGTTGGCACCATACACCGTGGTGTTGCCCAGGATGTTGGCGTGGACCTGGTTGGTGCCGGCTGCCAGCTTCAGGGTGGTGTCAAACGACCAGCGGTTCACATGCAGCCCCAGCACGCCGCCGATCTGACCGCCGTAGAAGTTGTTCTGGGTCGAGAACTGGTCCAGAACAGTAATGCCCGATCCTGCGGTGCCTGCCGGGAAGCGACTGGCGTCGTTGCTGTAAACGTAGAGGTTTTCCTCAATGCTCAAACGGTCGCGCAGGCTCAGGTACTTGAAGCCGGTCAGCAGGTCCAGTGTCCAGTACTGGCCGCGGATCACGCCGTAGCGAAGGTTCAGGTCACCGCCGTAGAACTGCGTGATCTCCTGGATCTTCAGGCTGCCGCCCAGAAGGTCTGGGGCGGACACCAATTGCGCCGCCTCCGCTCCGGTCGGGGCGGCAAAGAACGGGCGGCCCAGGGCGGGTGAGTTGTACGACTGGAAGATGTCGGTGCTGGTGTTCTGCTCCACGCCGAACAGGCTGGTATCCATGCCGATGCCTTGGTCGGCGGTGAACCACATGCCGATCTGGCCGCGCGCGCCCGACAGCACGTCGTTGTTCATCGTCGACGGGCTGATCACCGTCGGGCTCACGAAGCTGTTGGTCGCCGGATCCCACGGACCCTGGATCGCTAGCGGCGGCAGGCTGTCGCCCTGCAGGCCCCAAGCGATGTACTCCAGGCTGCCGAAGAAACGGTTGCGGTAAAGGTTGTGTTTCTCTTCACCTAGGCACTCGGGCCCGCACGCCTCCCCGCCGATCAGTTTCGCCTTGGTCCGGGTCCACCAGGAGGCCGAGGGATCCGCCCCCACGATCACCGAGCCATTCTCGTCGATGACGGTGCCGGCAGGCAGCGAGGAGATGTTGCCTGGCACCGCTACTCCGTTGGTGAGTGGGGTCGAGATCACGGGCCCGTCCACAATGGTAGGTCCGGAACCAATCTCACCGGGCTGGATCGGGCGGGGCTGGCCGGCCCGGGTCGTTGTGCTGAAAATCCCACTACCGGTGCTGCCACTGCTGAAGAGGCGCGTGCCGGTTTTGGGTTGGTCAATCACCGTGGTCCGCGATTGCATGGGATCAATGATTTCATTGGGTAGCATCTGCCGGGTCGCGGACGGAGTGCCGGCCTTGGGCTGGGCCGCTGTACCCATCGGGTAAAGCGGTTTCGGCATCGGAGCCGTACCCATGGGCATGGGCATCGGGGTGGTGCCGGCCATCGGGGGTTCGGTCCCCATCGGCTTGCTGGTCGCCAAGGGTTTGGACTGGTCTTGACCAAACCAGTTCAAAAGGCCGGAGGCGGGAGTGACCGCAGGGTCGAATTGCAGGGGAGCGGGGGCTTTGGCAGTGGCCGGTTCATCGGGCAGGACTACCGGATCACCCAGGCTCACCACCGGCGTGCCCAGCCTTGCTACGGGAGCACGATTGACCACTGCCACTTGGTTGGATGGCTGGGTAATGACGGGGGTGGATCCGGAGCGTGCCAATGGCATCACAGGCTCCGCGGCCTGGGCCAAGGGGATGACGGCAAGGCTGAATGTCCAACCAGCCAGTACACGCTTCCATGCGCGGTTCATCCGTTGCTCTCCATCCTTGGGTCGGGGTGTGAATCTTGTTGCGTGGTCACATCTGGGCGAGGCTTTTCCAAGCCAGCGGGATCCGTCGGCCAAAAGCCGCCAACGAATCCACCCCCTTCTCTTCCAATCGACCACCCGTCACTTCGCAAACCACGGTGACAAGGCACCCTGTCCAGCATCCGGCCAATTCTGGCACTTCCATCCATCAAAGTCGGCGGAATGCGTTTCACCGGTATTTTTTCGCTAAGTTAACATTCAGGCTTCGATTATTTGCCGTTTTCCCTCAAGTTCCCGCCAATCCGCGCCTGGGGATTTCATTATGGGCCTTTCCCTATTGTCAGTTTTGCTTTCCATCGCAGGGCTGGTCGGTCCAGACTGGCCCGAGTTCCGGGGTGCCAACGCCAAGGGAGTCGCCCCGGGGCTAATACCCATCCAGGATGGCAACCTGCCCCCTCCCGCATGGACGGTTCCCCTGCCCGGCCAAGGTTGGTCCTCCCCCGTGGTGCGCGACGGGTTGCTCGTGCTCACTGCCGCCATCCCCGATGCCGAGCCAGCCAAAAACTGGAAGTTTGCCGTGCTCGCCTTCGACCCGGCCACCGGCGAGGAACGCTTCCGCACAGTGGTGTTTGAGCGTCCGGCAGATGGCCTACCCAAGATCCACGCAAAGAACAGCCACGCCAGCCCAACCCCGGTTCTTACCGACAGGGGTATCGTCGCCCACTTCGGCCATGTCGGCACCGCCCTGCTAGACTCCGGCGGCAAGGTGATCTGGAAGAGGGACGGTTTTTATTCCAAGCCGGTCCATGGGGGCGGGGCCAGCCCGGTGGTGGTCGCCGGCAAGGTACTCCTCCCCTGCGATGGCCTCGACCTCCAGGCCCTCGTCGCCCTCGATCTCGAAACTGGCAAGGATTCCTGGCGTCTCGATCGCAACGCCAAACCCTCCCGGCCCTTCTCGTTCGCTACGGTCTGCCCGCTGGACCAGAAGCAAGATGCAAGAGTGCTGACCGCGGCCAGCGATGTGGTTCAACTGGTGCAGGCCAACACCGGTAAGGAAATCTGGCGCATGCCCTACTCGGGCTATTCGGTCGTCCCCCGCCCGATGGCCGTGACTGATTCCCTTGCCGTTCTCAGCACCGGTTACGACAAACCCAGGCTCTTATGCGTGCGTCTGGGCGACCTCCAACCTGGCCAGGAGCGTCTCGCCTGGTCGATGGAGAAAAACGCCCCCCTCACTCCCACCCCCCTGCTGGTAGATGGCAAGCTCCTCGTGCTGGCTGACAACGGGGTGCTCAGCGCGCTCAAGCCGGCCTCCGGCGAGCAACTCTGGCAGGAAAGGCTCCAGGGGGCATACTCCGCCTCACCCATTCAGGTGGGCGGACAGGTGCTAACCGTCAGCGAGACGGGCAGGGTGACAGTGTTTAGCGCGGGCGAAAAGTTCGGAAAAATGGCAGCCCATGACCTCAACGAACGCTCACTTTCCACGCCAGCGGTTGCCGGTTCGTGGCTCTATGTCCGCACGGAAAAAGGTTTGCGTGGCTGGAAGCTGCGCTGATGTGAAAAGCCCCGGCACCGCCGCGCCAAGGGCGGACCAGATCACTCGGTGGACGATCCTTCATCCAGCGCCTTTTCCAAAAGACGGATGGTGCTGACAATACCGTCCATGTGCGGATTGATGCGGTGGGCCGCGCGAAAGGCCCGCAGCGCTGCTGAGTGCTTGCGCATGTGCATGTAGGCCTGCGCCATGCCGGCCTGGGCCCCGAAGTGCCAGGGGTTCAGTTGCAGCGTTTTCTCGCAGTCGCGAATAGCCTCTTCAAAGCGTTTAGCCTTGAAGTGCACAATGGCGCGCTGGTTCCACGCTTCGGCGAAATCGGGAGCGTCCACGATCAGGGCGTTCAGGCCCTCCAAAACCTTCCGCCGGTCGCGCAGGCGCACAATGCGGCGCAATTCCAGGCAGTGTCGGGGCTCGTGCGAGCGGAACCACAGGCTCCACATCGCCTCGCCAGCCATTTGGCGGATGGAGGCATCGGGATCCTTCAAGGCGGCGGCCAGGTGCGGGTTGGAATCCCAGGTGCCCAAAATGCCTAGGCAAAACGCCGCGGCATCTCGGGCCACCACATCCCCGTTTGCCAGCAGGCGCTGCAGGGTGCATTCCTGGTAACGCGATGTCACCTGGTTCTGGAATTGCTCGATCGCCTTTTTGTGGTTCTTGAACCAGGAATGGAAGCTTTCACGGGTGCGGGGTCGGGGTATCTGGCGATACCACTGCACCAAAAGAGCGCGAGCCATTACTCACCCCGCCGGGACCTGAAAAAACCGCCAACCAGCCCGGCAACGGGACCTGCCGGCCTCCAGTTGCCTGAACAAATGCTGAATGACCTGATGAGCTCATGCTACGGAGAACGGGGGGCGACCGCCAAGGCTGGGCAAGCCTGCCAAGGCGTGGAAACAGATCCCCCCCCCCGATCGAGAGGACCGACCGGGCTTTTTTATTAA
>DKBS01000039.1 GCA_002451275.1 Planctomycetaceae bacterium UBA6894
TTCTCGGACAGGAAGCCGTAGCCGGGGTGGATGGCCTGCACATCGCCGATCTCGGCGGCGGAGATGAGGCGCGGGATGTTCAGGTAGCTTTCGGCCGACGGGCCCGGGCCGATGCAGATGGCCTGGTTGGCCAACGACAGGTACGGCGCGCCGCGGTCCGCCTCGGAAAACACGGCCACCGACTCGATGCCCATATCCCTGCAGGCACGGATCACCCGCAGGGCGATCTCACCCCGGTTGGCCACCAATATGCGCTGGAACATCCTTACTTCACCTGCAGAGGGTTTGGCGGGCTCAGGCCGACGGATCGACCCGGAACAGCACCTGTCCGTACTCCACCGGTTGCTTGTTCTCGACGCAGATCTCGACGATGGTGCCGGTCACCTCGGCGGGGATCTCGTTGAAGATCTTCATCGCCTCGACCTGGCAGACCACGGTTGTGGGGCTGACCTTGGCACCCACCTGGACATACGGCGGCGAGCCGGGCTTGTCCTGGGCGTAGAAGGTGCCGGGTGTGGGGCTCTTGATTTCGAGCAGCGTCTTGGCGGGCTTGGCTTCGCCGGCGGGGGCAGCGGCACCGGCGGGGGCGGCGACCGGAGCCGGGGCGTAGACCGGCGCGGCGACCGGAGCGGCCATGGGCACCGCCGCCAGCACCGGCACATTCCGCTTCAGCTTGATGCTGCGCTCGCCGTCCTGCAGTTCCAGCTCGGCGAGGTCGTGGCGGCTCATCAGGCCGACCAGTTCGCGAATGGTCCGTGTTTCGAAGGGTCCCGGGCCGCCGGCCTGGGGCGTTTCTTCCGCCACAACCGCCTTCCTTTCTTTATTCTGAATCTTTTCTTTTTTTATCAACTGATTGCCCCAGGCTCCAGTCCGCGTGGCAGGCTGCTCAGGCACACTCCGCCATCGGGGGTGACCAGAAAGTCATCTTCCACGCGGATACCCCATCTTCCGGGGAAATATACTCCCGGCTCGATGGTCACCACCATGCCGGCTTGCAGCTTTTCGGGGTTGCCCTGACGAAACCAGGGCGCCTCATGGATCTCCAGGCCAAAGCCGTGGCCCGTTCCATGCACAAAGTACTGCTCCAAGTCATATTTTGCTAGCGACTGGCGGACAGCCTGGTCGACCTGGCTGCATTCCACGCCGGGCCGGAGGAAGGGGATGGCGGCCTGCTGGGCCGCCTGGACCGCCTGGTGGGTGGGTTCCAGGGCGGGAGTGTCCGGGAAGGATGCGGGTCCTTTGCCCAAGAGGGTGGTGCGGGTGAGATCGCTTTTGTACCCCAGGGCCGTCTGGGCGCCCCAGTCGGTGAGGAGGACGCCGTTTTCGGGGAGGGGTTTGTCGGCAGGGTGGTAGTGGGGCAGGGCGGCCCCATCATTTCCGGCGATGATGAGGGGGAAGGCCGATTCCTGCGCCCCGATTCCCCGCAGCGTGAATTCCAGGCGGTCGGCGGCCTGTTTCTCGGTGGTGCCGGGGATAAAGCCAGCCTGGCGCCATTGCGCGTAGCCGTGCTGGGCCAAGTCGACCGCCCGTCGGATCTCGTCCAACTCGCGGGAGTCTTTCACGGCCCGCAAGCCTTCCACCATGCCCTGGCAGGATTTCCAGGCCACCGCGGGCAACAGCTCCCGCCAGCGTTCCATCTCGGCCAGGGTGATGCTGGCCGATTCCACCCCGATGCTGCCGGCCTTCAACGCCGCGAGGGCCTGGGGCACGGCATCGACCAGTTTCTGGCTGGGTGGGCGGACATGGACATCGAGGCCGGGGCACTCGCGGGCCAATTGCTCGGTGTAGCGGCCATCGCTGACCAGCAGGTCGGTGGCGCGGCCGACCAGGAGCACGGTGCTGTCGCCGGAGAAGCCGGTCAGGTAGCGCACATGGACGCCGCGGCTGACCACCAGCAGGTCCAGGTCCATGGGGTTGAGCAGGTGGCGCAGGCGGTCGCGCCGTTGTGCATGGTCAAAGGGTGAGGCGCCGGCCATGTCGATTTCTCCCGCGGATGCTGGGCCCTGTTGCCGCAACCGCATTTCTTAGGGGAAGGTCCCTGTTCAGTCCCCGATCACATCGGCGAGCAGGGCGATGGCCACCACCTGGCCGCGGGCCAGGAAGAGGCGCTTGCGGTTGCGCTTGATGCCCGTGGAAACGCAGGCGTGGACATAGTTTTCGCGGGTGGTTTCGGTGTCGCGGAGGTCGTGCAGATCGGCATTTTTCAGTTCCAAGAAGCTGTCGTGGATGGCCAGCAGGGTGCCCAGGCAGACATATTCGCTGGCCAAATCGACCACCACCTTCTGGTTGAGCAAGGATTCCAGCATGTGCGCGCCCTGTTCCTGACGATTCCCAAAGCCTTGCGGGCCTTTCACTTCCGCATTTCCCCCAAGCCTCTGGAGATTGTAATCTGATTGTCTCCGGCGCACCCAGCGCCCTTTTTCGCAGCGCTCCTCCGGCAGGTTGGGAGCGGATTTGGACCGAGGCCCGCATGCCAGACGCCGAAGCAACGCCCCCCCCACCCGGAAAGCATGCGCCAAGCCCGGTGCGTGAGGAATACATCGATACCCGGGACGGCCTGCGGACGCTGCTGAACAAGCTGAGCCAACTTCCGGTGTGGGCTTTCGACACCGAGTTTGTGGGGGAGGAGACCTATATCCCGCGGCTGTGCCTGGTGCAGGTGGCGACGCCCGACACCCTGTACCTGGTGGACCCGCTGGCGGTGGATGACATCGCCTCGTTCTGGAAACTGGTGGCCGAACCGGGGCGGCGGGTGGTGGTGCATGGCGGGCGGGAGGAAATTCGCCTGTGCAGGCAGTGGGCCGGGGTGCCTCCCTCGGGTCTTTTTGACGTGCAGGTGGCGGCCGGCCTCACCGGCCCGGTCTTTCCGCTTGGGATGGGTACCCTGGCGGAGCAGGAGCTGGGTGTGCGGCTGCGCAAGGGGGAAACGCTGACCGAGTGGCGCACGCGGCCGCTGAGCCCCGAGCAGATCATCTATGCGTATGACGATGTCCGTTACCTGCTGCCTTTGGAAAAAATCCTGTCGGGGCGGCTGGCGGACACCCATCGGCAGGCGTGGATGGAGGAGGAAACCAGTCGCCAGATCAACAGTGTGGATCCGGTGCGCATCCAGGAGGATGAGCGCTGGCGCAAGCTGAAGGGCGCCGGCAGCCTGGACCCGAAGCGCCTGGGGGTGCTGCGGGCCCTGCACGCCTGGCGGGAGGGGCGGGCCAACGAGCTGAACCGCCCGGTGCGAGTGCTGATGCGGGACGACCTGCTGGTGGAGCTGGCCCGCCGGATGCCAACGCGCCCCGCCGACCTGGAGCTGGTGCGGGGCATATCGAAGCGGGATGTGCCGGTGCTGGTGGAGGTGATTGAGCAGGCCCGCAACCTGCCGCGGGACCAATGGCCGGAGGCGACGCCGCGCGAGCTGGAGGCGCCGCAGGCGCAGCCCCTGGTCAGTTTTTTGCAACTGGTGCTGCAGCACCACTGCGCCCGGGTGAACCTGGCCCAGCCGCTGGCGGCGACGCAGGCGGAGCTGAAAACCCTGGTCCGCCAGCACCTGACCGGTGAAGCCCAACCCAGCGAGGGGCTGCTGTCGGCGGGGTGGCGGCGCGAGCATATCCTGCCCCTGTTGCAAGACGCGCTGGCCGGCCGGCTGGCGCTGCGCGTGGAGGACATCACGCGGGATGAGCCGCTGGGGTGGTGAGCGGGGAAGGCGGCGGTGAGGATCAGCCCGTGACGGCCACCATGCCGGCCCTGCGCTGGCCGCTTTTGCAGGTGTCCATCACCCGGCCGGTGTGATCCATGGCCAGGTGGAAGCGCTCGCGGCCCTCGAGCCGGTGCAGCGAGATGTGGTAATCGTCGCTGGTTTTCACCATGACATGCAACTGGTCATCGGGCCGGGGGATGCGCAAGCGGCCCCAGGAGCCATCGCCCAGGTACAGCACGCCGTTGTCATTGTGCAGGCCGCCGACCAGGGGTTTGGTGCGCTTGAAGGTGTGGTCGTGGTGCTCGAGCACCACGGGCACGCGGTGCCTCTCGAACAGGGGCACCCAGTGTTTGCGCTGGTTCTCGCCGGTGCCATTGACCGTTTTGCCATCCTTGCCGAGGGTGGCCACCGGATTGCGGTGGGAGGGGTAGGCCGGCACATGGTTGACGATGATGGTGTGGGGGTGGTCCTTCCGGGCGGCGAGGGTCTTGTCCAGCCAGTCGGTCTGTGCGCCCTCCACCCTGGAGGTGTGGCCGGTGTCGAGCAGGACCAGGCTGAGGTAGTCGCCGAAATCGAGCGTGGTGTAGCCGGTTTCGGGGAACAGGCCGTCGAACAGCGGATAAAAGAAAGTGGCTTTGTCGCGCGTGCCGTAGCCGCCGTCCACCTCGTGGTTGCCGAGGCAGGGCACCAGGGGGATCAGCCGGCTGTCATTATCCACCATGGTGGTAGAATAATTGCGGATGAACGCCAGGCTGGCCTCCACGGAGCGGCCGTTGTCATAGCCCAGGTCGCCGCCGATCACGACGAACATGGGGTTTTGGCGGGCGGCCAGGCGGTTGTTTTCCAGGGCGGCCAGATTCACGCCGCAGTCGCCCCCCGAAATGAAGGAGAACGAGTCGGTGGCCCTGGAAGGCATGGTGCGGAAGCGCCAGTTGGGCGAGCTTTTGCCGATGCGGAAGAGGTGCTCGGTGCCCGGGGTCAAGCCGGTCAGCTCGGCCCGGTACACCAGGAAGTCGGTCCGGGGGAAATATTTGGCCCGCGGAACCACGCTGCGCCATGGAACCGTGACCGGCTTGGCCTGGGGATCGACCGGGGCGAGGGGGTCCTTGCGCGCCGTGAGGCGGGAATCATCGGTGAAGAAGACTGTGGTGTCGGCGGTTTCGCCCCGGGTGCCGATCCACTGGACGACCATGGTGGTGGTGGGATCGCGATGCCAGGTCAGAAACAGGGTCTGGGGCTGGAACCTGGGCAACTCGGCCCCCAGCCTCCTTTGCATCGCCTCAAATTCGGCGTCCTTCGATGTCTTGGGTGCGGCCACCTTGTCCGCCGCCTGCCCCAAGAGCACGCTGCCCGACCCCAAGGTGGTGAAAGATGTCCCCAGGAACAACCGGCGATTGGCGGAACCCATGTTATCCATCCCCAAAGGTGCCGATTCAGCCTAGCAATGCGATCCGGATGGGTCTAAGAAATTCGGGGGAATATCGCCCCGTTTGCCCCTCGCCAGGGCCGGTTATTCCGACCCCTGCCCGGGAAATGTCCGTAAAAACAAAAAACCCCGCCTGAAACGGCGGGGTTTTGGTGTGCCACGGGGGGCGATTGGTAAGAGTGGGACTTGAACCCACGACCCCAGCCTTTTCAGGGCTGTGCTCTACCGACTGAGCTATCTTACCGGTCCAGNNTGGTGGGATCGCGATGCCAGGTCAGGAACAGGGTCCGGGGTTGGAAGCCGGGCAATTCCGCGCCCAGCCGGCGCTGCATGGCCTCGAAGGCGGCATCCTTGCCGCTTTTGGGTTTCGGATTCTTGTCCGCCGTCTGGCCGAGGAGGACGCTCCCGTTGCCCGCGGCGATGAAGGATGTTCCGAGAAACAGGCGCCGGTTCGCGGAGAACATGGAAGACTCCCAATGGGGGGTATTTCTTCCAACCTAACACCGCTTTCAGTCTTTTCCGAGGAAAAACAGGGCCTGTTCCGGGAAATGATGGGGG
>DKBS01000194.1:0-7522 GCA_002451275.1 Planctomycetaceae bacterium UBA6894
TCGGCAGCCATGTCGCCAAGCTGCATGGGTCCAACCACCCGCTGGTTCCCGCGTACGCCACCTTCATGCGGTCACGCAGCCACCTGGCTTTCGGTGGTTACCTGGGCCGGGGGTACGATCCCTTCCAGGCCCAGTCTGCCTGCCGTCTGCCGATCTACGACACCGTGGGCAAAGATTCCGGCACCTTAAGCAAACCCGCCCTGTTCCAACTGCCCGCCAACCTCACGCACGAGCGCCTGGCCGACCGGGCCGATCTCTCCACCCGTTTCGATACCCTGCGTTCCAGGCTGGATGCGGAAGCCGCCCTTCCCATCGATCAGCACACCCGCCAGGCCCTGGAACTTCTGACCGGCCGGCGCATGCAGCAGGCCCTTGATCTGGAACAGGAACCCGCGGCCACACGCGAACGGTATGGCAATCACCTCTGGTGCCAGCAGGTCCTGCTGGCGCGCCGGATGGTGGAAGCCGGCGTTTCCTTCATCACGCTCGATCTAAGCTACCATCCTGCCAGCGGTACCTGGGACACCCATGGCGACAATATTCCTCCTTACGGGGGAATTGAAAAAGGGCTCAAGCCGCTCCTGCCTTTGCTCGATCACCTGGTCACCACGCTGGTGGAAGACCTGCGCCAGCGCGGCTTGCTCGATCAAACCCTCGTACTGGCCCTGGGTGAGTTCGGTCGGACCCCCAAGATTGGCACCCAAGGCAGCACCGATGGCCGCGACCACTGGCCCATCGTCGCCTCCATGCTGCTGGCCGGTGGCGGGCTCAGGCATGGTCAGGTGATCGGTTCCACCGAACCCGATGGCGGACAGATTGCCACCCGCCCTGTCCACGCAGCGGATCTGGCCGCCACCATCTACCGGCATTTTGGTGTGCCGCTCGAATCCGAATACCTCGATGGCACCGGACGCCCCGTGCCCATTGTCTACAACGGCGCTCCCATCGCCGAACTTTTCTAAGGGGATTGGTGCATGCTGCTTTTGACATGGCTGGTCGCGCTGGTCAGCCCCGTTCAGGTCAATGTTGCCGCCCCCGTTTGGGATGTGGCTGCTCTGAAGAAGGCGAAGGTCGAACCCGCTTGGGGACCCGAAACCACCCAGAATAATGTGTCAGTCCGTTCGGTTCTCTATCCCGGGGAACCTTATCGCGGCAAACCCACCCGGGTGTTCGCCTGGTACGCCCGACCCGCGGCCGAGGGTAAATACCCGGCAGTGGTCCTCGTCCATGGCGGCGGCGGAAAGGCGTTCAAAGACTGGGCCATCCATCATGCCCGCCGGGGCTACTGCGCCATCGCCATGGACCTCTCCGGTAACGATGAGGAGGGCAAGCGCCTTCCCGACGGCGGCCCCGACCAGTCCGATGACACCAAGTTCCTGGATTTCACCCCCGAAACCCGCAAAGACATGTGGACCTACCACGCGGTCGCCAATGTGCTGCGGGCCCACACGCTCCTCACCGCCTTGCCGGAGGTCGATGCTTCCCGCATCGGCGTGACAGGCATCTCCTGGGGTGGCTACCTCACCTGCATCGTGGCGGGAATCGATGACCGCCTGAAAGCTGCTGTGCCGGTCTACGGGTGTGGGTTCTTGCAGGAAGACAGCGTCTGGAAACCCCAACGGTTCGATGCGGTAGCCCCTGCCCGGCGCGATCGCTGGGTCCAGGCCTTTGATCCCTCCCGCCATGTGGGCGGGGCCAAATGCCCCATGCTGTTCCTCAACGGCACCAACGACTTTGCCTACCCGATGGGCAGTTACCAAAAGACCTACACCCTGGTGGGCGCTCCCAAAACCGTCAGCGTGCGGGTGCGCTTGCCCCACGGCCACATCTGGACCTTTGGCGAGGTCGATGCGTTTCTCGATAGCCATTTGAAAGGGGGCAAGCCCCTGCCAACCCTTTCAGCGATGACGGTTCAAGGTGGCAATGCCCGAGCAACCTTCCAATCCCCGGTTCCGGTCACCAAGGGTTTTTTGCACTACGCGGTGGCAGACGGGCCGTGGCAAAAGCGAGAATGGAAAAGCGTTGCAGCCAAAGTGGAGAAGGGTGTGATAACCGCCGTCCTGCCGGACACCCGGCCCCTTGTCTTTGAACTGGCAGTGGTGGATGAACGTGGCCTGGAAGTGACCACGCCACATCAAATCCTCGACAAGGCCCGCTGAGCCATGTCCTACCAGGCCACCATTCGGTCCGAGCGGTTCGCTTTCACGGATTTGCGCGAATTGCTCGGCCGCGCCAGCGAGGAAAAATCGGGTGACCAGTTGGCCGGTGTCGCCGCCCATTCCCACCGACAGCGTGCCGCCGCCAAGGTGGCCTTGGCCGATGTACCCCTGTCCGATTTTCTTGCCAAACCACTCCTGTGCGCCGATGACGATGCGGTCAGTAATGCACTCCTTGCCGATCAAGATGCAGGCCTTTTCAGGTCCTATGCCTCGCTGACAGTGGGTGAACTGCGGGAGACCATTCTGGGCGATGGCCTGACACCCGAACAATTGGCCAAGCTGGGCAGGGCCCTGCTCCCGGAGATGGCCGCCGCCGTCGCCATGCTCATGAGCACCAAGGACTTGGTCTACGCTGCCAGCCGATTGCGGGTGGTCACCCGCTGCCGCAACACCATGGGCCAAGCCGGGGTCCTCGGCGCCCGCATCCAGCCCAATCACCCGACCGATGATGTGGGTGCCATCCTGCTGGCTGCCGTAGAGGGCTTGGTGCTCGGTTCCGGGGATGCAGTGATCGGCGTCAATCCCGCCACCGAATCCGTCGAAACCGTGGGCTCTATTCTCGCCACCCTGGACCGCCTCATCACCACGGCCAGCATCCCCACCCAGGCCTGTTGCCTGGCCCACATCACCACTCAGTTGGCTGCCATGGAAAAAGGCGCCCCAGTGGATCTGCTGTTCCAGTCCATCGCGGGAACCGAGGCTGCCAACAAGTCCTATGGCATCGACTTGTCATTGTTGGCTGAGGGCCGTGAACGCGTGCTGGAGCATCACCGTCGCCGGGGTGGCTTCCTGCCCGATCATCAGGTGATGTATTTCGAGACGGGGCAGGGAAGTGCCCTGTCAGCCGAGGCCCACCACGGTATCGACCAGCTCACCTGCGAGGCCCGGGCCCATGGGGTGGCCCGGTTGTTCAATCCGTTTCTGGTGAATTCGGTGGTTGGCTTCATCGGGCCCGAGTACCTCGCCAACGAACGCCAGATCACCCGGGCCGGCCTGGAGGACCACTTCGTCGGCAAACTCCTCGGCCTGCCGATGGGCGTGGATGTCTGCTACACCAACCACGCGGATGCCGACCAGAATTCTGCCGAGAACCTGCTGCTGCTGCTCACCACCGCCGGCTGCAACTATTTCATGGGTGTGCCCTGTTCCGATGATGTGATGCTGAACTACCAGTCCACCAGCCACCACGACATCGCCACGGCCCGTCGTCTGTTCGGTCTGCAGCCTGCTCCCGAATTTGCGACTTGGCTGGAGGGACGCGGCCTGGGGCTGGGATTGACCACGCCGGGTAATCCTGCTTTGGAACCTGCCGTCTGTCGCTTGTTGACTGCAGGCGGATTTTGAACATTTTTTAGCATCTGATTGCCATTGGCATTCCTGTGCCGGGTCGGAATCGGATACTGTATTTGCACCAAAGCAAGGAGCAATCAAATGTCCAAAATCTGCTTCGCCAGAGTCATGGCAATCACGCTTATCGCAATGATGGCCGTTGGCGGGTTATCGCAAGGTAATGATCAAAAGGCAGATTTCATCCGGCGCGATCGCGCCATGATCCAGGGGAAGTGGCGGGTGGTCCTGCTGGTGGACGATGGCAAGGTGTCCAAGCCTGAGGACGCCTCCAAGGTCTTTGTCGTCAACGGCAATGACGGCACCTGGGCCATGTTTGCCGATGGCAAGGCTATCGCCAAGGGGCCCAGCACCATTGACCCCACGGCCACTCCGAGGACAATTGATTTCCACATCACAGAAGACAATGGCAAACGAGTTGATTTCTTGGGTATCTATGAGCTGGGAACCAGCAAGCGGAAACTCTGCTTCGCCCCAAAGGATAAAGGTCGCCCCAAGGCCTTCGAGGCTACCAAAGCCTCCGGAAACATTTTGGTGGAGTTCGAGAAGATGAAGGATTGATCCTTCTGCCTTATCCCACCAAACCTTTCAGCACCTCCCCGGATACCAGCGGGATTTCCCTGCCCAACTTGTCGATGATCAGCGTGTGTGGATCCACGCCCAGTTGCTGGTATAGCGTGGCGACCAGATCGGCCGGGCGCACTGGCGAGGTGCTTGGCTCGGCTGCGTAGCGGTCCGAACTGCCATGCACGATACCTTTCCTGAACCCGCCCCCCGCCACGATGCAACTGAAAACCTTGGCCCAGTGGTCACGCCCGTCGCGGCCGGCGCCCGCACCCCCGGGAACCGATTGGCCCACCTTGGGTGTCCGGCCCATTTCCCCGCTCCACACCACCAGGGTTTCATCCAGCATGCCGCGCTCCTCCAGATCATCCAGCAGGGCGCACAGGGCCTGGTCCCCAGGCGGGCAGAGACGGGTTTTCAGGTCGATGAAATTCCGTGAGTGCGTGTCCCAATAGACGCTCACATTGGTGATGCCATCGTTTTGCCAGTAGACCGTCACCAAGGGCACCCCTGCCTCTACCAGCCGCCGGGCCTGGAGCACCGATTGACCGTGAATGTTCAGGCCGTACCGCTCGCGCACCCGCGGTGCCTCCTGGCTCAGGTCGAATGCCGCCGCCGCTTTCGGGTTCGAGAGCAGGCTCATGGCCCGTTCACGGTGTCGGATCTGAGCCGCCATATCTCCGGGTGGGTGCTGGACCAATCCACCCAGGGCTTTTACCAGACCCGAGCGGTCGCTCATGCGTGAACCAACCAGGTCAGCCGAGGGGGTGATCTCGCCCACCGAATAGCTGCCGCTGTTGGGATTGGCATCGATGCGCATCGGTTGCCACACCGGTCCCAGCCATCCAGCCCCTTGGCCGTGGGTCTCCTCCACAAAGCGTGGAGCCTTGTCAGGCGAATGCGGCATCAGGTTGATGGCGGGCGGCAAGGCGTTGCCAGCACCACGGCCCATTTTGGCCAGCACCGACGACATCCCCGGAAAATCTTCCCGAAGCGGCTGGCCCTGGTTCAGCATCGGCTGGCCGGTGAGAAGCAGGTGGGGTGCGGTGGTGTGATTCACATCCGTATGGGTCATGGACCGGATGAGGCAGACCCGGTCGAGCCGCTTGGCGATCCCGGGAAGATGCTCGCAGACCCGTACCCCCGGAAGTGCCGTATGAATGGTGGAAAACTCGCCTCGGTATTCCACCGGCGCATCGGGCTTCGGATCCAGGGTGTCCTGTTGGGCCGGACCGCCCCACAAAAAGATGAAAATGCACGCCTTGGCTTTTTTGGGTATGCTGGGGCTGGCTGATCCCGCTGCCAAAAGAGTGGGTAGGTCCATACCCAGCAGGGGTAGTGCCCCCATTTGGATCGCCCGTCGTCGGGAAATACGCCCGCGACCCATCTTGCGCCCTGCCCAAGTTCGTGTTTTGCCCTTGAAAAGCCATTTTCATTCTAACATGTGTTCTTCCCCGGGGCAGTTTGCCCACCCTCTCCCGGAAGATTATGCTCAAGCCTGTTAAAATTTCTCTTCTCCCAGGAGGCAGCCATGCTGCGTCGTACCTTACTCTCCGTCGGCATGGGCGCCCTGTGCGCAACCGGCCTTTTCGCCCAGGAGGGCGACAAGAAAACACCCAAGTTGCTCGTCATCACCGAGTCCAAGGGCTTCGTGCATTCCGTGGTCAAGCGCCCTGCGCCTGACAAGTTCTGCATCGTCGAGGAGGCTCTCACCAAGCTGGGCAAGGAGACCGGCGACTTTGAAGCTGTCTGCTCGCAGGACAGCCGCAAGGAGATCACCGCCGAGAACCTGCAAAAGTACGATGCGGTCTTCTTCTACACCACCGGCGACCTGCCCTGGAGCGAGACGCAAAAGGCCGACCTGCTCAACTATGTGAAGTCCGGCAAGGGTTTCTCCGGCAGTCACTGCGCCACCGACACCTTCTACGGCTGGACCCCCTACGGTGACATGATCGGCGGCTATTTCGATGGCCACCCCTGGCACACCAAGGTCAAGGTGATGGTGGAGGACAAAACCAATCCCGCCACCAGTCACCTAGGCGACTCATTCGAAATCACCGACGAACTCTACCAGTTCCGCACCCCCTACAGCCGCGACAAGCTGCGTGTGCTGATGCGCATTGACCCGTCCTGGGCGAAGGAGAAACGCCTCGACGAGTTGAAGCAGATCGAAAAACGAAAGGCCGACCTGGTGGCCAAAGCGGAAAAGTTGGCCAAGGATGGTAAGGCGGAAGAAGCTGAAAAGGCCCGCAAGGAATCAGAGAAATTGAAACCAGGCGTCCACCGGCAGGATGATGATCACGCCTTGGCCTGGGTGCGCGATTACGGCAAGGGCCGCGTTTTTTACACAGCCCTCGGCCACCGGGAAGAGGTGTGGAAGGATCCCCGCTTCCTCAACCATGTGCGTGGCGGTTTGCAATACGCCATGGGCAAGGCCAAGGGGGATGCCAGCCCCCGCCCCGCTCCCACCGAGTGAATTTCCCTTCATTTTTGGCAAAAGGCGCGTTCCGGCGGCGGGGCGCGCTTTTTCTCATTTGACCAGCCCGGACAAAGCCCCTAGAAGGGAATAGGCGGGCCCGGCCCGCGATTTCATTTCTGGTTCAGTTTGAGGAAAACATGGCTGCTTTTCGCTCGTTCTTCCGGGCTGGCCTGACGGGCTTGGCCTGCGCCTTGATGGTTCCAGCCGGTGGGTTGCGGGCTGCGGAAACCGCCCTCGACCGGTATGTGAAGAAGCCAGACAACACCTACGCGTGGAAGGTGGTGAACAAGGTCGAGGCGGCCGGCACCACCCAGTTTGTGGTCGAGCTCGTTTCCCAGACCTGGCGCAATTCCGCCGAGGTCAACCGCCCGGTCTGGAAGCACTGGCTCGTGGTCACCAAGCCGAACAATGCAAAAAGCGACACAGCTTTCCTGTTCATAGGGGGCGGTGCCAACCGCGACACAGACAAGCCACCAGCGGGGGCCGATGCTCGCACCCTGGCCATCGCCAAGGCCACCGGCGGTGTCACCGCCGAGCTGAAGATGGTCCCCAACCAGACCCTTCAGTTCATGGGGGACGGCGTCAACCGCACCGAGGACGACCTGATCGGCTTCACCTGGGACCAATATCTCAAGACCGGCGACGAGACCTGGCCTGCCCGCCTGCCCATGACCAAGAGCGCCGTTCGCGCCATGGACTGCATGCAGGAACTGCTCGCCAGCGACGAGGGTGGCAAGCTGAAGCTGGAGAAGTTCGTGGTCTCCGGTGGCTCCAAGCGCGGCTGGACCACCTGGACCACCGCCGCCGTGGATAAGCGCGTGGTGGCTATCATCCCCGCCGTGATCGATGTGCTCAACCTGCGCGATTGCATGCGCAACCACCTGTGGTCCTTCGGCTTCTACACCCACTCCGT
>DKBS01000194.1:7551-7692 GCA_002451275.1 Planctomycetaceae bacterium UBA6894
CCATGGACTGCATGCAGGAACTGCTGGCCAGCGACGAGGGCGGCAAGCTGAAGCTGGAAAAGTTCGTGGTCTCCGGCGGCTCCAAGCGCGGCTGGACCACATGGACCACAGCCGCGGTCGACAAGCGCGTGGTCGCTATCA
>DKBS01000194.1:7754-8497 GCA_002451275.1 Planctomycetaceae bacterium UBA6894
CCTTCGGCTTCTACACCCACTCCGTCGGTGATTATGTGCGCCACAACATCATGCAGCGCATGAATGATCCACGGGTGGAAAAGCTCTACGAGATCGAGGATCCATGGTCCTACCGCGACCGCCTCACCATGCCGAAATACATCGTCAACTCGGCCGGTGACCAGTTCTTCTGCCCCGATTCGTCGCAGTTCTACTTCAAAGACTTGCCCGGGGAGAAGCACCTGCGCTATGTCCCCAACACCGACCACTCCCTGCGCGACAGCGACGCGACCGAATGCTTGGCGGCTTTTTACCACACCGTCCAAAATGGCGCCGAACGCCCCAAGTACTCTTGGTCCTTCGAGGGGGACGGCTCCATCAAGGTGGTCTGCGCCACCAAGCCCAAGGAAGTGAAGCTGTGGAAGGCCACCAACCCCAAGGCCCGCGACTTCCGTCTCGAGAAGATCGGCAAGGCCTACACGAGCGTCAAGCTGGAGGATCAGGGCGAGGGCGTCTATGTCGGTAAGGTTGAAAAACCCGCCGAAGGCTGGACCGCCTACTTCGTGGAAATGACTTTCCCCTCCGGCCTGCCCCTGCCGCTCAAGGTCACCTCCGGTTGCCGGATCATCCCCGAGATCCTCCCGTTCAAGGATCTCGACCCGGCCAAGGGGCCCCTCGAGCCCGAGCCCAAGCGCTAGGCTAAGGCTTCCTTTGCTCCCAAGCCGGGGCGGCCGTAAAGGTCGCCCCGGCTTTTTCCATGACTC
>DKBS01000086.1:0-3885 GCA_002451275.1 Planctomycetaceae bacterium UBA6894
ACACCCGAATAGTACCACCGCTTTTGTCATCTGACAACCGGCTTCACTGATTTTCCCGGGTTTTTCCGGTTTTTCCAGCGTGGATCCACCGTTTGAAACCACGCCTTCCCTTGGAAAACAGGCCTCCGTGCGCCATGCTGGAAGTTCAAGCTCCTCCAGTCCTTGGGATGCGCCGTGCCTGTCCGAATTCCTGCCCCGGCCAATCAGAAACGCCAATGGCGGCCGCGCATGTGGCATGGCAGCCATGCGTTCGCCTGGTGGCGTATGCTGGCCAAAAACGGCTTGGCCATTCATCCGAAGTACTACGGCATCTCGCTGGTGACCACCGTCACCACGGCCATCCACGCGACGCTGCGCATGGTGCAGCAGGCCACCTCGGCCTCGGAAGCCGCCCGGACACCCCTGGCCCAGGACCCGCTTTTCATCATCGGGCACTGGCGCACCGGCACCACGCTGCTGCATGAGCTGTTCATCGAGGACCAGCGGCACAGCTACCCCACCACCTACCGGTGCATGGATCCCAACCATTTCCTGCTGACGGAGAATGTGTTCAAGCCGAACCTGGGCTTCATGCTGCCCAGCCAACGACCGATGGACGCGATGGCCACCGGCTGGGAGAAGCCGCAGGAGGACGAGTTCGCCCTGGCCATGCTGGGGGCCCCCTCGCCCTACTGGAGCATCGCGTTCCCCAACCTGCAGCCGCAGGACACCTTGGCCTACGAGGTGGAGCATCTGCCCGAGGCGGAACGGCGGCGGTGGGAACGGGTTTTCGTGACCTTCCTGCGGGAATGCGCCTGGGCCGCGCCGCCGCGGGAACGGCGCATGGTGCTGAAAAGCCCCACGCACACCTGGCGCATCCCCACGCTGCTGAAGCTGTTTCCCCGCGCGAAATTCGTGCATATTGTGCGCGATCCGTATGTGGTTTTCCCCTCCACGGTGAACCTGTGGCGCAGCCTGCAGCAAACCCACGGCATGCAGATCCCCACGCTGGAAGCGCTGGAAGAAAATGTCTTCGGCACCTTCACCTGGATGCACAAGCGGCTGGAGGCCACACGGAACCTGGTGCCCCGGGGCCAGTGGGCAGAAGTGCGCTACGAGGATCTGGTGGCCAATCCGTTGGGCCAGATGGAACGGATGTACCAGGAACTGGATCTGGGTGGCTTTGACGCAACCAAACCCCGAATCCAGACTTATCTGGACCAGCAGAAGGGTTACGAGACCAACCGTTTCAAACCGCTTCCCGCCGATGTGGAGGTGGACATCACGCGCCGATGGGGCGATGTGATCGACCGGTACGGGTATGCCCGGCGTGGTCAAACCGTCTCCACCTCCTAAGAATAGCTTAATAGCACCAACTTTGTGCCGTTTCTGGTGAAATGGCCCGCGTTGGCGCATTGCCAGCCCCGGAAGATGATGGGCCGAAGGAGTTTGCCATGGGTGTGACCGTGACGTTCAAGGGTGGTCCAGTGCAGTTGGCCGGCAAGCAACTGGTGGCGGGAGACCAGGCACCCGATTTCAAGTGCCTGGGTGCGGGTTTGGCCGCCAAAACATTGGCCGACACCGGTGCCAAGGCCCGGTTGTTCAGCGTGGTTCCCAGCCTGGACACCCCGGTCTGCAGCGTGCAGACCAAGAAATTTTCCGAGGAAGTGAGCGCATTGGGCGACAAGGTGGCCTGCTACACCGTGAGCCTGGACCTGCCTTTCGCACAGGGTCGGTTCTGCGAGGCCGAAAAGATCACGGGCATGCAAAACCTATCGGATGTGCATGACCATTCTTTTGGAAAAAACTATGGCGTTTTGATTGAAAGCCTTCCATTAAAGCTGCTAACCCGTGCAGTTTTTGTGGTAGACAAGAATGGCAAAGTGACCTACGCCGAATATGTTCCTGAGGTGACCACCGCACCCAATTATGATGCCGCCTTGGCAGCCCTGAAGGCAGCCGCCGCCTGAAACCCTGATTAAAATGGGGATATTAGGGAAACATTAGGCTTGCAGAATGGGCAGGTTGGGTGGATTAAGCCGAACCTGCCCGCTGTATCGAGCTATCAACCTGCAGATAATCCAAGATTTCCTCAAGGTTGATTGCCAACACCAAGCGTATGATTCTACCGTGAAGGGGTTGCCGGGCCCCTTGTGTGCCTCAGAGTCCGAGGCAGCGTTGTTCGGGTCCTGTGAACCTGTCCGCCAGAAGCGTTGAAGGCACTTCCAGACGCTATCTGCAGACAGGTTCATACACGGTGGAGATAAACAACATGATCCGGAAGCATTCCGTGCGCAAGGCGTTGGTCGCCGGCCTGAGCCTCGCTGGCTTGGTTGCCGCTGGTTCGCCTGCCAGCGCCGCTTGGAACAATGTGTTCCAGGTGACTTGCAACACGTGCAATACCCGCACCAACACCTCTTACTATTCACCGCCCCCTGCCCCGGTGGCAGCCGCTCCGGCCGCAGCGCCCTGCAACACCCAGCAGTGCAACACCAGCTACGTGCAGCGCAGCTACTACGAACCGGTGACCTCGTACGAGCGGAAGAGCTACTACGAGGCGGTCACCTCCTACCGCACCAGCTACTACTACGAGCCGGTCACCACCACACGGACCAGCTACTACTACGATCCCTGCTCCTGCAGCTACAAGCCGCAGTGCCAGCAGGAGGTGAGCTACTCGCTGAAAACGCAGCAGTGCCCGCAAACCAATTATGTGGAGCGCACCTACTACCAGCCGGTCACCAGCTACCGTCAGTCCTACTACTACCAGCCCGTGACGCAGTGCTGCACCACCACGGTGGGTGATCCGGTTGCGGCTCCCGGTGGCGCTCCGGTCAGCGTGCCTGGCGTTTCCCCGGCTCCTGCCCCCGCCATGGCTCCCGCTGCTGTGAACCCGGCTCCTGCCCCTGTCGGCATGCCCGGCACCAGCCAACCTCCGCTGGCCCCGGTCAGCCCCGCTCCAGCCACCACCCCGGCTGTGGGCGAGCAGCGGACTCCTGGCGTTTCCTACAACCCCTCGCTGGCCCCGGTGACTCCGGCCCCCCTGGCCCCCGCCAAGCCTGCCGCCGTTCGTCCTGACCGCCTGACCTCACTGCCGGGAGCCTCGGCCAGCCCGCTGCGCGGCCAGGTGCTGGGCCTGAACACCCAGCCTGTTTCGAACGCCCAGGTCACTTTTGTGTCGGCCGAGAACGCTGGCATGAGCATGGTGGCCCAGGCGGACGGTTTTGGCCGTTTCCAGGCCGACCTGCCTTCCGGCGTTTACCAGGTTTACCTGCGCGGGCCCCAGTCGGGTAGCCAACAGCTGAGCCAAACGGTTCGGGTGACCGGCAACAACGAGGTTTTGCGTCTGGTCAGCCGCTAAACGGCATTCCCTGAACGGACCTAACTAAAAACTATCTCAGGGCTACCAACTCTAGCGGTTGGTTGGTCTTGTCAGACGAAAATCAGATGAAGAAAGATCCCGGCAAGGCATTTGGCCTCGCCGGGATCTTCTTTTTTAGGTTATGATTGCGGTTTCCCGGGCGCGGCGTTTCCGCGCGCATCCCTGGTCCCGAGGGGTCCAAGCCTCTCCGGATGGGGATATTTCATTGCACTATTTGGCGCCGGACAAGCCCGGCGATTGAGACTCATGGCCGCTCAGAAACTCGACCGCGTCCGGAACATCGGCATCATCGCGCACGTGGACGCCGGCAAAACCACCACCACCGAGCGTATTCTCTACTTCTCGGGCACCAAGCACAAAGTGGGCGACGTCGACAGTGGTGACACCACGACCGACTTCGATCCCCTGGAGCGGGCCAAGGGCATCACGATCAACTCCGCCGCGGTCTCCATCGACTGGGGCGAAAACGCGATCAACATCATCGACACCCCCGGCCACGTGGACTTCACCGCCGAGGTGGAGCG
>DKBS01000086.1:4185-8836 GCA_002451275.1 Planctomycetaceae bacterium UBA6894
GGCGTGGAAGTGCAGTCTGAAACCGTGTGGTTCCAGGCCAACAAGTACAAGGTGCCCCGCATCGCCTATGTGAACAAGCTGGACCGCACCGGCGCCGACTTCTACGGCTGCGTGCAGCAGATGCGCGAGAAGCTGATGGCCAAGCCGGCCATCCTGTCGATCCCCGTCGGCGCCTATACCGACTTCCAGGGGATCATCGACCTGATCCGCATGAAGTTCATCACCCGCGATCCTGCCGACAAGAAGAACATCGCCTACCTGGTGAACGAGATTCCGGACAGCCACAAGGAGGAGGCCGCCCAGCGCCGCGAGGAGCTGCTGGAAACCGCCTCGCTGGCCAGCGACGAACTGGCGGAGATGATCCTGGAGGGCAAGCAAGTCTCCGAGGAGATGCTGAAGGCCGCCGTCCGCGCCGGCACCCTGAAGATGCTGTTCACCCCCGTTTGCTGCGGCTCGAGCAAGAACTTCCACGGCGTGCAGCAACTGCTCGACCACGTGATCGACATCCTCCCCTCCCCGATCGACCGTCCGCCGGTCGAGGGCATCGTGCCCAAGAGCAAGGAGAAGGTCACCCGCAAGCCCGACGCGAAGGAGCCGTTCGCGGGTCTGGCGTTCAAGACCGTGGCCGAGCCCACCGGCGACCTGGTGTACGTGCGCGTGTACTCGGGCGAACTTCGCGCGGGCGACACCGTGAACAACACCACCAACGGCCGTTCGGAGCGCATCGGCCGCATGTACCGCATGATGGGCAACCGCCGCGAGGAAATGGATGTCGCCGGCCCCGGGGACATCATGGCGGTGATCGGCCTGAAGAACACCTTCACCGGCAACACGCTGTGCAGCCAGGACGCGCCGGTGGCCCTGGAGTCGATCTCGTTTCCCAAGCCCGTGATCAGCGTGGCCGTGGTTCCCGACAAGACGAACGACGAAACCAAGCTGGGCGACGCGCTGCAGCGCCTGCTGCGTGACGACCCGACCATCAAGGCCCACACCGACCCCGAGACCAAGCAGCTCATCCTGTCGGGCATGGGCGAACTGCACCTGGAAGTGTCTGTGGACAAGCTCCACCGCTTCCCCGGCGTGAAGGTGGCCACCGGCAAGCCCATGGTGGCTTACCGCCAGACCATCGCCCGGCCCATCACCCAGGAAACCCGCTACATCAAGCAGACGGGCGGCCGCGGCAAGTTCGCCGTCGTGGTGGTGGAATACAAGCCCATCAACAAGGAAGAGCAGGACGCCTGGGCGAAGAAGATGGAGGAGGAAGGCGAGCAGCCCGATCCCAACAACATCTACTTCCACGACAAGATCTTCGGCGGCGTGGTTCCCAAGGAATACATCAAGCCGACCGAGGAAGGCATCCGCGACGCGGCCGTCAAGGGCGCGAAGTACGGGTTCCCTTGCGTGGACATCGAGGCCTGCCTGGTGGACGGCAAGATCCACCCGGTGGACAGCTCGCAGGACGCCTTCAAGCTGGCCGGCTGGGAGAACTTCCGCGACGCGCAGCAGTCCGCTGGTATCATCCTGCTGGAGCCCATCATGAAGGTGGCCGTGGTGGCCCCGGACAAGTACATGGGCTCCCTGACCGGCGACCTGTCCCGCCGCCGCGGCATCATCCAGGACACCATCACCGCCAACGGCCGCGTGACCATCATGGCCCAGGTGCCCCTGGCCGAGCTGTTCGGCTACACCACTGACATCCGCGGCTCAACCAGCGGCACGGCCTCCTTCACCATGGAGCCCAGCCACTACGCCGAGGTGAAGGAAGAACTGGCCGACCTGCCCAACAAGAAGGGCTAATCCAGACCGCTTCCCACGGAATCCTGTTGATTCCGGCGTGATGGGAACCCAACATAGACACGGCGGATCCAATATTTCATTGGGCCCGCCGTGTCGGCTTTTTCGGCCCCGAATCATCGGGAGATTTTCCATGCGCCGGTCGCTGTCTGTCGCCCTGTTCACCGCACTGATAGGCGGTGCGGCCCTGTTCGCCCGCGCGGACGAAAACCCCGCCCGGGAGAAACTGCAGGAGCTGCAGGATTTCATCGGCACTTGGGAAGCCAGCGGCGGTCCCGACGGGAAAAAGGGCAGCGTGAAGGGGAACTGGAAGGAGACCCTCCAGTGGAACTGGCGGTTCAAGGGGGATGACGCCTGGCTGAACCTGGAGGTGAAGGGCGGCAAGGTATTTGAAGGCGGCGACCTGCGCTGGGACGCCGGCAAAAAAGCCTATGTGCTCAACGCCAAACTGCCGGGCGGCAAAACCCAAGCATTCGAGGGCAGCTTCAAAAAGGACATCCTCACGCTGGAGCACCTCGACAAGGCCACCAATGAACGCACCCAGATCAGCATGAACACCGCGGCCGAGGGCGTGCGCCTGATTTACCGCGTGAAGAAAGCGACCGGCGGTGGCAAGCTTTTCGCGCCGTTCTACCTGGTGCAGGGCAACCGGGAGGGGGAAAGTCTGGCGGCCAAGGAATCGAAGCAGGTGTGCGTGGTCTCGGGAGGTGCCGGCACCATGCCGGTCAGCCACAAGGGCGAGACATTTTATGTCTGCTGCTCGGGCTGCCGCGACGCATTCAACGAGAACCCGGAAAAGTACATCAAGGAATTCAAGGCGAAGAAGAAATAGTGTCCGCCAGACTCTTCCGCCGGTACGCGGGCATCGATTACTCGGGGGCCGGCACCCCGGAAACCGGGCTGACCGGGCTGCGGGTCTATCTGGCCGAGCCAGGGAATGAACCGGTGGAAATCCGGCCCGAAACTGACAGCACCAGGCACTGGTCGCGCCGCAGCCTTTTTAACTGGCTGCGCTTGGCATTGGGAACGGACGGGCCCGTGCTGGTTGGCCTGGACCACGGGCTTTCCTTCCCCGAGGAGTATTTTGAACGGCACCAGCTGAAAAGAGACTGGCGCTCTTTTGTGGGGGATTTCATGGCGCATTGGCCCACCAGCCTGCCTGGTGTGACGGTGCGGCAGGCACGCGAGGGCTCGGTGGGAACCGGCTCGCGAAGGACGGGAGACGCGCGCTGGCGGCGGCCCTGCGAGAAGCGCGCGCGGGCCAAGTCCGTGTTCCATTTCGATGTGCCGGGCAGCGTGGCCGGCAGCACCCACGCCGGACTGGGCTGGATCGGGAAACTTCTGGAGCAGCGGGGCCATCCGGCGCATTTCTGGCCGTTTGACGGCTGGAATCCACCCGGCGGCCGATCGGTTGTGGCCGAGGCGTACCCATCGCTCTGCAGCGGCCTTTACCACAGAGGGGACCGGACACCCGACCAGCACGACGCCTACAGCCTGGCGCGCTGGTTTGAGGAAATGGACGGCCGGGGCAAGCTGGGCGCGCTGTTCCAGCCGGACCTGGATCCGGAGGAAAGGCGGCGGGCCTCCTGGGAAGGGTGGATCCTGGGGGTGGGCTGAAGCCTCCCCCCAAGAATCGATCACGCGATCACGACCCGTGGTAGTCGATCTCTTCCATCAGCAGCGCGTGCTTGTTGATGAAGTCGCGGCGGGGTTCCACCTTGTCACCCATCAGGGTGCGGAACATCTCATCGGCCTCGGCGGCATCCTCCAGCTTCACCTGCATCAGGGTGCGCTTGGCGGGATCGAGCGTGGTTTCCCAGAGCTCGTCGGGATCCATTTCCCCCAGCCCTTTGAACCGCGTGATAGTCATGCCCTTTTCACCCATGCGGCGGATCTCCTGCACGAGGTCGCGCAAGGTGACCAGGGGCTTGCGGTTGTCGCCCGAGATGAGGACCAGGCGCGGCACCGGCTCGCGTCCCGCCACGCTGGCAGGCGGTACCAGGTCGGAGGGCACCAGGTCATAGGGCTCGAACTGGCCGAGGGCCTTGTTGATGTCGTGCACCTCGTGGATTTCCTGGCAGTAGAAGATGTCGGCACCGCTGGAGCCGGCGTCGCCCACCACCAGCTCGCGGCCGAGCTTCTTTTGCATCTCCTCGCGCCACGCGGCGGCCTGGGCCCGGCTGTGCAGCCAATTTTCCTGGCCGGCGGCCACCGCCTTGAAGGCGGGCAGCCCGTCCTTGGTGAGCTTGCCCAGGAAAGCGCCTAGGTTCAGGCCTCGTTTCTCGAGCAGTTGCAGGGATTCCTCCAGCTTGGCGGCGAATTTCATCAGGCCGGCCAGCTTGTCGCCGCCGATCTCGGTGGGCATGCCACCCTGCTTGGGGTGCACCTCCAGCACGGCGTCCTTGAGGCCGCGTTCGAGCAGCTCGGTGGCCATCTCCTCCCGGGTGGCCACGAAGCGCACATTCTTCTTCTGGGTGACCTTGTAGAGCGGGGGGCGGGCCACATAGATGTGCCCCTGAGCCACCAGGTGGCTCATCTGGCGGTAGAAGAAGGTGAGCAGCAGCGTGCGGATGTGCTGGCCGTCCACATCGGCGTCGGTCATGATGATGACCCGGTTGTAGCGCAGGCGCTCCTTGACCGCGGGATAGTCGGCCTCGTTGCCGATGTCGATGCCGATGGCGGATATCAGCGAGCTGATTTCGTTGTTGTTGATCAAGTTCTCGAGGCGGGCCTTCTCGACATTGAGCGGCTTGCCGCGCAGGGGCAGCACGGCCTGCACACGGCGGTCGCGGCCGGCCTCGGCCGAGCCGCCTGCCGAGTCACCCTCCACCAGGAACAGCTCGCTCTCGCCGGGGTC
>DKBS01000002.1 GCA_002451275.1 Planctomycetaceae bacterium UBA6894
CTCTGGCAGGAGGGGCACACCGCCCACGCCACCAGTGAGGAGGCCGAGGAGGAAACCCGCAGGATGGTCGAGGTGTACCGTCGCTTCGCGGAAGATTACATGGCCATGCCGGTGCTGGTCGGCCCAAAGAGCGAGGGCCAGAAATTCCCGGGTGCCGTCTACACGCTGTGCATCGAGGCCATGATGCAGGACAAGAAGGCCCTGCAGGCCGGCACCAGCCACTTCCTGGGCCAGAATTTTGCCAAGGCTTTTGATGTGAAATTCCAGTCGGCGCAAGGCAAGCAGGAGTTCGCCTGGGCCACCTCGTGGGGCGTGTCCACCCGCCTGATCGGTGGGCTGATCATGACCCATTCCGATGACCAGGGGCTGGTGGTGCCCCCGCGTCTGGCGCCCACGCATGTGGTCATCGTGCCCATTGGCAAGAACGATGAGGAACGCAAGGGTGTGGTTGAGGCCGCGACGCGTCTCAAGGAGGCGATCCGCGCCCTGCCCCGCGATGATTTCTATGGTTTCGAGCCGATCGAGGTGAAGATCGACACCGATTTCGAGAAAAGCCCGGGCTTCCGTTTCAACGAGATCGAGCTGAAGGGTGTGCCCGTGCGTGTGGAAATCGGCCCCAAGGATCTGGCGCAGGGCGCCTGCGTCATCGGGCGCCGCGATATTCCCGGCAAGGAAGGCAAGCTGATGGGAATCCCGCTGGCCGAGGCCCCCGCCCGCGTCGACGCTTTGCTTCGGGAGATTCAAAAGGCCCTGTTCCAGCGCGCCAAGACCTACCGCGACCAGTCGTTGCACACCTGCGACAGCTATGCCGAGTTCCAGGAGCGTATCGAGAAAGAAGGCGGCTTCTTCCTGTGCCACTGGGATGGCACCCGGGAAACCGAGGACAAGATTGCCGCGGACACCAAGGCGACCATCCGTTGCATCCCCTTTGATCGCCCTGCTGAGCCTGGGAAATGCATGTTGACCGGCAAGCCCTCCGCGGGCCGTGTGGTTCTGGCCCGGTCCTACTGATGCCACATCGGATCGGATAAGGCACAGGCCGCCTTGTACACGGCGGCCTGTATTTTTTGGTGGAGTGCCGGTTTCAGCTCGCTTGGTGCCGTGCCTGGCGAATCGTGGCCTGCCGGCGATGCCCCTCTGGTTTGGGAAGGGGTGGGATTTCGAATTCCGCCAGATAGGTTGGCACGTCGGTCCGCCCGTCCTGCCGGTAATCATCGCACAGGGCGAAGGCGAAATCCCGCAGGTCCATCGCGCTTGCCGTGGATTCCCTCGCATACTGGAAGATCAGCTCGAAAATACGGGTCAGGGCAATCGCATGGGTCTGCCGGGTTGTCCGCCACAGCCAGTCGCTCAGGTCCAGAAAGCGCTGGAAGGCGGAACCCCGGCTCAACAGCAGCGGCAGGCTGCGGGCTAGACGACCGGAGTTGGCGAGCAGGTCCCAATAACGGGCGAACCGTTTCAGCCGGTTCATCGTCTCGTACGGGATCAATCTGTTGCTCAGGATCTCGTAGGGGGCTTGGGGGCTGTACACCATCTGCCACTCGGCGTCATGGCGGATGATGGGGGTACCCCGTAGCCGTTTCAGGATCCCCACCTGAATCTCCTGGGGGCCCAGGGCGCGCAGCGCGTCAAAACCCTCGCCAAAGCTCTCCAGCGTTTCACCGGGCAAACCGATGATCAGGTCGGCATGCAGGTGGACGCTGGTGTTATCGCGAAGCCAGCGCAGGTTGTCCCGGGTTTTGTCATTGTCCTGCCGGCGGCTGATCAGCCCCTGCACTTCCGGATTGAACGACTGGATCCCCACTTCAAACTGGAGTGATCCGGCGGGAAACTGCTGGATCAATGCGCGCAGTTCCTCGGGAAGCCGGTCCGGAATCATTTCAAAGTGCAGGAAAAGGTCGTGCTTCATACGGTCGAGAAAGAACCGCAGGATGGTGCCGCCCACCCGGGTGTTGAGGTTGAAGGTGCGGTCCACAAACTTGAATTGCCGGGTGCCGCGTTCCAGCAGCCGTTCCATTTCCTCGAGAAACGGTTCCAGGGGAGCGGCCCGCACCGGGATGTCGAGGGAGGACAGACAGAATTCACAGGTGAACGGGCAACCGCGCGAAGCCTCGACATAGAGCACCCGGTGCGCGATGTCCTCCTGGGTGTAGAGCGGATAGGGCAGCTTCAGCTCGGTGAAATGGGGTGGTTGGGCCTGGATGATTTTCATCAGGGGCCGCCGGCCCTGCAGCAGGCTGGCGCACAGTTTGGGAAACTCCAGGTCGGCCTCACCCTGGATGACAAAATCGGACAGGCGGACAATCTCCTGCCCCTCCGCTTCATGGCTGACTTCCGGACCCCCCAGAACAATCATCAGGTCAGGCCGGACCCGCTTCAGCAGGGCAACCGCCTCCGTGAGGATCCGGACATTCCAGATGTAGACCCCAAGCCCCAGGATTTTGGGGGCCTGCGCCACGATCGATTCGACGATCTCATGCGGGCTTTTGGAAATTTCATATTCAGCAATACCCGCGCGCCCGGCCATGTCGCCTAAATTCGCAAGCAGGTACCGCAAGCCGAACGCGGCATGCGAGTAACGGGCATTGGCAGTGGCCAGCAGAATCTCAGGCATGAAAAAACCGGCTCCGTCCCCTGGGACAAGCCGATCCATGATAGCGAATGCCCGGAAAAGGCGATCAGGGCAGCTCGCGCACCTTCAGATTGCGGAACTCCACCGGCGATCCCTCCGATTCCAGGCAGAGGTAACCGGTCTTGGGGTCGCAGTTGGCTCCCCCGGAAACCTCGGCCCCATTGACCCACAGACGCACCTCGCCGTTGATCGCCCGCACATAGTAATGGTTCCACTCGCCCACGCCCTTGCTGCGTTCCTGGGTGGGGAAACTGCGCTGGCCATCCGGGGCAACCGGGGGAAACGGCTTCATCTTCACACCCACGGGGAAGACATCCCCGTGGCAGGTGAACCAGTCCGCCTTTTTGCCGGATGACTTCTCGTAAGCCTCCTTGTAGCCCAGGTCGAGCACCTGCACCTCAATACCTTTGGGTAATTGGCCGGGCTTGAGCGCCATCAGGGGGCCTTCGGGAGCCCAGAGGAAAATGCCGGAGTTGCCGGCCTTTTTCAGGTGGCGCCACTCCACCACCAGTTCCAGGTTGGTGTACTGCTTCTTGCTGCGGATCACACCCACCGGGTTGCCGGTGCAGGTGATCAGGCCGTCCGAATGAAATTTCCAAGTGTCCTCGTTGCAGTTGGCGCGGGTGAAATCGTCGCCGGTCAAGGCCTTGAAGCCGGGGCCGGTTCCATCCACAAATGCCTTGGGATTTTCCTGACCGTTTGCCCACGGGCCTGTGCCAGCCAGAAACAGGCTGGCCAACACCAAACTTTTCCACCGCATCACGCATTCTCCGGGGGGGGGAAATATCGAGCGACATCAGTCCCGCAGCATAACCGCCGCAATTTTCAGCGCCAGCACCCAGGTGTTGTTTTTGGCGACAAAATCATTGTCACTGATCAGCCAAAGCACTGGGTCGCCGTTTTGAACCTCACCCCAGGCCATTCCCTCCCACTTGGGTGGAAAACGGTCTCCAGCCAAACCCAGCTTGGGGTCCAGCAGGTCCACAACCAGTTTCTTTTCAAGGATTTGGATGGGTTCCCGGACCTCGGTCAGGCTTTCCCAGGGGGAAACATCCGTCGCTTTGCCCAGCTTGGCTAGATAAACCCGCTTGAATTTTGCCTCCCGGCCGGCAAACGAGTCCCGTTCCAGCACCAGCAACCTGCCCGGCCCTACCCACAAGAGCTCGCTGATACCGCAGGTTGGCGAATCCAGAGGGTACACGAATTCCCCGTCCGGTCTGCCGGACTCCAGGTTGTAGCGGACAAGACGGCACCACTTGCCGCCGCTAGCCTTTTTGTCCTGGATCAGCGGGCCCTGGGTGGCAGCCCAGAGTTCCCGGCCTTCCGGATCAAGGGCCAGACCTTCAAAGCCCTTGTTGGGCTGCCTGCCTGCTTTGTTTTGCGCCAGTTCCGTCTCGGCATCCTGGTTCGGTTTGGCTACCTGCAGTTTCGCTGGTGTCGGCAGGTCGAAAGCCAGCGTGCCATCCTGCTGAAAGATGGACACTTTGGGCCCATATTCCTCCGCGACATAAAAAGCGGGTCCAACCCTGTTTCGCCTTTGGGGAACACAGGCCGGCCAGGGGCCGACCCGCAATCCCTCTGGGTCCAGCCTGTTTTTCAGGTCGGCTGCCAGTCCCTGAAAAGGCTGCCCATTTTTGTCCTGTAAAAGAATCGTTTTCTGCTGGGTAAACCTCGGACTTCCATCCTGGGCTAACGACAGTGTCACCTGATGCCACCGGCAAGGATAATTCGCCGCACCATCTCCCGGTCCGCGGTCAGGCAGCACAAAATATTCACCAGGCTTGGTGCCGCTGGCCAGCGCGCTCCCGATCCCGCCCAGAAGGTTGGCCGGGGACCCATCATTCAGCTTGCCGCTCAGACCGGAGAGGTCCGTGGCGGTACCGGCTATTTCTGTCTTGCCCAGCAGGCTGACCTGATTAGGACTCAAAAGGCAGGCGAGGACAAAGCAGTGGAACATGGTGGTGCCCTTTCAAAAAACAACCGCCGATAGGAATCGGCGGTTGTCATCAAAGCCTGTCGGGAAAAACCGGGATTAGTAATCTCCAGGCACTTCACCCCGGTCGCGGGTAACCAAGGCGGCAAAGGTCGCCGCGGAAACTCCTTGACTCATGAACTTGACTGACCCGTCGCAGAATAGGGCATTGATGCCGCCCGAGTGCATGCTGTAGGGCTCGCTGAAGTTGTTGCAATTCATTCGGCAGGTGCCGCCCGCGAAACTGCTGCTGCCGTTGATCGCGCCGGTGCCAGGGTTGGTTCCATCGATGCTGCCGGAAACCCCATCGGGATCGGCCCAGCCCAGACCTTCGGGCAGGGTGGCGCCTGTGTCGCGGCCGAGGATGATGCTGTTGGGTTGGCCGCTGTCTTCGAGAATCATGAAGGTGTTGGAGGTGCCGTCGGTGATGGCCGAGATAGGGGTTTCACGGCCATTCTCAAGCGCGCCGGTCAAGTCCATGCCTGGGTCGGGAAGACCGTTGCCCTGGTAGAAACGGCGACGAATCTGGTGGAAGACCAGATAGTCGCTCGGCCCCAGTGCAGGCAGGGTCGTACTGGGATTGCGGCGTGCGTCCGGGGCGGAGGGGCAACGGAACAATTTCAGCTTGTTTTGGGCGTTCACCAAATTGGTGGGCGAATTCCACGCAGTGCCCATGTCCCAAAGCTTGGCGATGTTGTCCTGTTCCACATAGGCCAGAACGGTGACCGTCCAAGCGCGGAACTTATTGGTGGGTGTGTTGATGCGGGTCGAGGGAAACCGGTCACTGTTGGTGCCCGCGTAATTGTGCATCGCCAGACCGTACTGCTTCATGTTGTTGGAGCAGCTCATGCGGTTGGCAGCTTCCCGCACCTTCTGAACAGCAGGCACTAAAAGCCCCACCAGCACTGCGATGATGGCGATCACCACCAGTAACTCAATCAGCGTGAACGCCCTGCGCCTTTGCTGAACACTTTGAAGGACCATGGAAAACTCCTTTTTTGCATGCTGAATGCACGGAATAATACCGCCTGAACATTAAGAATTTGTCATGTAGATTTTGTGAAGGAAGTGTGAAGATTTGATGAATTCTAGAGTCAGGATTCGGTAACGGTCAGGGACGGAGATGCCCCTTTGAAGGTTCGTGCGGGATAAATGTATCTATAAATATTAATTAATAAATTTAGAAATCTCTAGATGTCTATCATGGCCACTTTCTTGACGATTACCTCCTCGAATGACAGCATGAAGGGGTTGCCCTACGGTTTTTTCCAGCGGTTAAACCTTACTGGACCGGTTTGTCGGGAGCCTTCATAGGGAGGCCCCTCCCCCTGCCCGCCACCAAGGCTATTCGAGAACCAGAATGCGCATGGATCCAAGGTTTTCGCATGGTAAGCCTGCCATGCATTGTTTGGCTTTCTGTTTGGCGGTGTGCGGTTTGGCCTGTCAGGAAAAAGCCAAAATCGTTTCCTATGTCAGTTCTCCCGACGCCAACCTGGAATCCGGCCCAGCCGCCGAGCCCACCCCCGCCAGAACGCTGGCCGCTGCGGTTTACCGGCCGGATGCCACTTGGTTTTTCAAGTTGATGGGTGAGCCGGAGGCTGTTGCCGCCCAACAAAAGGCGTTTGATTCCCTGCTTGCCACGCTGAAGGCGAATGGGGCCAACCTGCAATGGAAACTCCCTGAGGGATGGACCGAGGCCAAAGGCCAAGGCTTGCGTTTTGCCACCCTCAAGCCTCCGGGAGAAACCGGGTTGGAGGTGGCCGTTAACCGGTTTGAAGGGGTGGCCGGTTCCCTGTTGGCCAACATCAACCGCTGGCGCGGGGAACTCAGCCTGGAAGATTTGAAGGAGACCGACCTCCCCAAGGCCACCACCGAGCGAAAGGTGAATGACCTGACCGTCCAGGTGGTGGACCTGACCGGCAAACGCAAACCCCGTCAGGGTATGGGTGGTATGCCGGGAATGCCCCCCATGGCCCGCAATCAGCCACCCCTTGGCCAACCCGGCCAAGTGACCAGCGGTGCCAAGGATGCGGCTGAGAAACTGGCCTACAAGCTGCCCGCCGGCTGGCGGGAGTCGGAAAAGAAGGTGATGTTCGCCGCCAAGGTGCTGGAGGTTGAAGGTTCTCCCTCAGTGAAGGTGACGCTTTCACCCCTGAAACCCGATGGCAACTCAGTTGCGGACAATGTGAATCGCTGGCGTGCCCAACTGGCACTCACCCCGGAAGACCCCGCCGCGCTGGAAAAATCGCTCGCCAGGGAGAAAACCGCCGCCGGCGAGGAGGCTCTGCTGGTGGATTTGAACGGCAAGGGCCAGACCGGTCCGCAGCGCCTGTTGGGTGCGATTGTTCGTAGGCCCGAGGCCTTGTGGTTTGTCAAACTGACGGGTGACCCCGCAGAGGTCGCCAAGGTTCGGGATGGCTTTTCCGAACTGGTGCGCACCCTGAACTTCAAATAGTGAATCCACCCTTCATTCAGGCTGCCGGAAGGCTGCCCGGGGGACTGATCGCATGGAAAACGCCCAGGACCTGACACAGAGCCGGGAAGGGCCGCGTCCCCGCGCCTACCCGGCCTGGAAGCGCGCCCTCAAGCCGATTGCTTCCCTGCGCGTCACCGTTGTCCTGTTTGTTCTTTCTTTGGCCCTGGTGTTTTACGGCACCCTGGCCCAGAAGGAACAGGATATTTGGGATGTGGTGCATGAATACTTCTGGTCCTGGTGGGTCATGGTGCCCAACCGTCTGAACCAGATTTTCCTGCAGACCTTTTTCCAGCTTTCCCCCGACGCTCCCAAGTGGGATGGTGCCTGGATTCCCCTGCCGGGGGGCAAGCTGCTTTTCTGGGCCCTTCTGGTCAATCTGGTCACCGCGCATCTCGTCCGCTTCAGCTTCTCCTGGGCCAGGTCGGGCATCCTCCTCATCCATGCCGGCCTGCTCATGATGATGGCGGGTGAATATGTCACCCGCGAATACGCCGAAGAGAATGTGATGACCCTTGTGCAGGGCGGCAAGGCGGATTTTGTCGAAAGCACCCGGTTCAATGAGCTGGCATTCACGCGTCTGCGGGCTGATGGCCAAGTGGACACGGTGGTGATCCCTGAGGAATTGCTGCGCCAGGCCACGGGGTCTGGCGTTGTGCTGGAGGACGATGCGCTTCCCTGCAGGGTAAAAGTCCTGAAATATGTCTCGAACTGTGACCTGCTGGAGAAGTTTCCGGAAGGGTTTGAAAACCCGGCCACCGAGGGGGAGGGCAAAACCCTGGCGCTCAAGGAGATGCCGCCTGTCAGCGGGGTGGATCCCGAGCAGCGGATCAACATGCCTGGCGCCTATGTGGAACTCATCGACAAGGGGTCGGGTAAGCCCTTGGGGACCTGGTTGGTCAGCACGCTGTTCCAACTCACCCGCCCCATCCGTACCCAGGAGGTGAAGGTGGGCGAGGGGGCCCCGTGGAAAATAGCCCTGCGAAACAAGCGTGGCTACAGGCCCTACACCATCACCCTGACCAAATTCACGCACGATGTGTACCCGGGTACCAACACCCCGCTCAACTTCCAGTCCGATGTGCAGTTGCAGGATTCGGCACTGGGTATCAACCGTGCCAGTGTCATCCGCATGAACGAGCCGATGCGCCACGCGGGTGAAACCTTCTACCAGCACCAGGCCCTGGCGGGCGATTCAGGCAGTGTGTTGCAGGTGGTGCGCAATCCAGGGTGGACCCTGCCGTATCTGTCGTGTGCGGTGGTGAGCCTGGGGATGCTGGTCCATTTTGGCGCCACGCTGTTGCGTTACATGAGGAGGCAGGCATGAGCCGGGTGAAAGAAAACGGTCCCGCCACTGTTCCCTCTCCAAGCCAGCCCTGGTGGACCTGGGTGGCTGCGGCTGTGTTGTCCTCGGTGGTGGTGCTGTTGCTGGTCGCCTCCTCATACAGGGGATCTGATTACAACCTGGATGCCTTCGGGGCCCTGCCCATCCAGAACGGCGGCCGAATCAAGCCGCTCGACTCCATGGCCCGCACCAGCCTGATGATCATCACCACCCGTACGGTGTACACCGACGAGCGTGGTCGCAGCCGTCCGGCCATCGAATGGCTGCTCAAGGTGATGACCTCCCGCCTGAACCGTGACAAGGCCCCGGCCCTGAAGGTGTTCCGCATCGAAAACGACCAGTTGCTGGCCAACCTGGGTCTGCAGCGCCGCAGTGGATTGCGTTACGCCGTCGAGGAGTTTCAGGACAAGCTCGGCGTCCTGGAGGAGGATGCCAAGCGCGCCGCGGAATTGAAGCGACAGGGCAAGCGCCTCGATCCATACCAGGCTGGTGCCCTGGAGCTTGCAAACCATCTCCAACTGTACATCCAGCTTGCCACCTACACCCTTCCGGAAACAGGCATATTCCCGCCCCAAAAGGTTGAAGGAACCGAGTCTCAGCCGGTTGAAAAGCAGGTCTGGACACCCTTTCTCTCGGCCTTGGCCAATAGCCGTGAGGGGCAGCCGATTGATCCCGCTCTCGAAAGTTTCAGTCGGGTCCTGGGCTCCTACGCCCAGGGCAAACCGGCGGAATTCAATCAGGCTGTTGCCGATTACGGAAAATTGATGGAAGACCGTGTCGGGGCTGGCCTGATGGGCAAGCTGCGCGTGGAGCAGGCATACAACTTCAGCAATCCGCTCTACTCCACCTTGGTGCTCTATGTGGTGGTCCTCCTGCTGGTGTTGCTGGGTTGGTTGCTGCCGGCCCCTTGGCTTCGCCTGCGGGATATTGCTTTTTCCACCGCGGTAATTGCGGCCAGCCTGCACACTTTCTCACTCTTGGCGCGCATGTACCTCCATGGTCGGCCTCCGGTCACCAACCTCTACTCGTCGGCTGTCTTCATCGGGTGGGGATGCGCCTGGCTGGGTATTTTCCTCGAGGCCTTTGACAAGCGTGGAGCCGGCAACGCGGTGGCAGCCGTCTGCGGTTTCCTGTCCCTGCTGATCGCGCAATTCCTTTCGGAGAAGGGCGATACGCTGGAGATGCTGCAGGCTGTCCTCGACACTAATTTTTGGCTGGCCACCCATGTCACCTGTGTGACCCTCGGGTATACCGCCAGCTTTGTGGCCGGATTTTTGGGTATCGGGTATGTCCTCTGGGGGCTCTGTACCCCTTGGATGTCGAAGGCTGCGGGCAAGGCGCTGGCACAAAAGGTGTATGGCGTCGCCTGTTTTGCCACCCTGCTCAGCTTTGTCGGTACCGTGCTGGGTGGCATCTGGGCCGATCAGTCTTGGGGTAGGTTTTGGGGATGGGACCCCAAGGAAAATGGCGCCCTTTTGATCGTCATCTGGAATGCCCTGATCTTGCACGCGCGCTGGGGCAAGATGGTGGGTGACCGAGGAGTCGCGGTTTTGGCTATCCTCGGCAACATGATCACTGCTTGGAGTTGGTTCGGGACCAACCAGTTGAGTGTTGGTCTGCACGCTTACGGATTTGATCAAACCCTTGCCAGTGCCCTGCGCTGGACGTGGATCGGTCACCTCGCCCTGGTGGGCCTGGGGCTACTGCCCACCGAATGGTGGTGGAGCAACCGGGCGGAAACGCTCGGAAATCGTGAACCCCAAATCTCCAAAGGATCGGTCAAACTGGCGAAACACTGACGGGGCATTTTCCACCGAATGCCACCTTGGCGGGATAAAATGAAGGCATGCCTACCACGCCGGCCCAATTTCAGCCTCCTAAAGTCCCTTGGTACGCGTGGCCAATTTTGCCGATCGTGTTCCTGGGGGCCTTGGCGCTTTTCATCCTGCTGTTTCTTTTGATGGCTCTGCTGTTGGTACTCGTAGGCATCCCTCTTTACCTCTTTCTGCCCCGCAAGTGGCGCCCAGGCGGACCTGCTGGCGAAGGTGCCAACGGCTGGCAACAATGGTCCGCCCACGGTCAGCGTTCCGGTTGGATGGGCGGTTTCCGTTGGGAAGTCCAGGCTTCCAATCCCTTAAATCAGCCTGATAACTTGGACGGAAAGGAGATCGCCGTCACGGTCCTGGAACCGGATGCCAAAGCCTTGCCTGACAAGACTTTGAGGTGAGGGAACTGCCGGTTTCAATGGTCCTGATGGGAATCTACTCGGTGCAGTCCGACCGTAAGGTTTTCGCTCCTGCCCCAAAATCGGCGGCTCAAGGTACACTAAGTACAGGCAAAAACTTGCCGGCGATCCCGATTGGCCGATTAGGCGGGATATGGCGAAAAGGTGCGCGCAGGGTTCCATGAACGGTTCCACCGGCAAACTGTATATCGAGACGGTCGGCTGCCAGATGAATGTGCTGGACAGCGAACTGGTTGTCGGCGCCTTGCGCCGTCAGGGGTACTCCCTGGTGGAGGAACCCCGCGAGGCGGACGTGATCCTGTTCAACACCTGCAGCGTCCGCCAACATGCCGAGGACAAGATCTACAGCGCGCTGGGCCGTTTGCGGGCGCACATGGAGCATAACCCCCGCAAGGTTCTGGGAATTTTGGGCTGCATGGCCCAAAAAGATCAGGACAAGATCCTGACCCGGGCTCCCCATGTGGACCTGGTCTGCGGCACCGGGCAATTGGCCCGGGTACCCGAGTTGATTGAAGAGGTTCGCCGTACCGGCCGGCCGCAGCTGGCTCTTAGCCTGAGTCGCAAAGGGGGCTCCCGCCACGAGGTGGAGGCCAGCTTCGAAAGCTTCGATCCCCCCCGCGACGCTGCCATGCGCCCCACCCCCTTCCAGGCGTTCGTGCGCATCCAGATCGGGTGCGACAAGTTCTGCACTTACTGTGTGGTGCCTTCCACCCGTGGACCGGAACAGTCCCGCCATCCCGATCACATCGTTGAGGAATCCCGTCGCCTGGCCGCAGAGGGCTGCCGCGAGGTCACCCTGCTGGGCCAAACGGTCAACAGCTACCGCTATCCGATGGGCGATGGCCGTTTCACGCGCCTTTCCGACCTGCTCGAAAGGCTCAACGCCATTGAGGGGCTCGACCGGGTGCGTTTCATCACCAACTACCCGCTCGACATGACCGATGACCTGCTCGATGCGGTGCGGGATTTGCCCAAGGTGGTCAAGTATCTGCATGTCCCGGCGCAATCAGGTTGCGATGACATGCTCCTGGCAATGAAACGGCAATACACCGTGGCCCAGTACCGGGAAATGATGCACCGCATCCGCGAGCGCTGCCCCGTGGCCACGGTTTCGTCCGACTTCATCGTTGGCTTCCCCGGCGAGACCGAGGATTCTTTCGAGAAGACCATGCGGCTGACCGAGGAATGCCGTTTCAAGAACAGCTACATCTTCAAGTACAGCCCCCGGCCAGGTACCCGGGCCATCGAGAAGTTTGTCGATGATGTGCCCGAGGAAACCAAGAAGCGCCGGAACAACGATCTGCTGGTGGTGCAAAACGCAAACAGTCTGAGGCTACACCGTGCCATGATCGGCCAGGAAGTGGATGTCCTGGTGGAGGGGAAGGGCAAAACCGCCATGTCCATCCGCACCGGGTTGCCCCAGCTTTCCGGTAAATCGATGGCCGACCATATTGTGGTGTTCGATGGTCCAGAGCGGCTGATCGGCCAGATCGTCAAGGCGCGCGTGGAAGATGCCACCGCCTTCACCTTGTTCGCCCGCGTGGAGACAGCCGAGTTGGCCTCGGGCGAGCACAAGGCCCGCGAAGGCTCGGTTGTTGCCCCCGCCGATAGCTGCTCCACCGATAGCCATCAGGCTGGCGTAGATTCCTCCACCGGCAGGCTCAGTCTGCCACTGGCCTAGCCCGGCCTTTCCCATGGCCGACCCGGGGGCCCAAAGTTCCATGGACACGGTGGAGCTTCCTGACAGCCTTGCGGACGGGGTGTTCCGCCATCCGGATCGTGCCCGCGCCACCTGGGCGGCTCTCTCCAAAAGACTGGAACCTTACCTTTGGACCCAGATGGTCCCGGTTCTCGCCAGGGCACTTGGTCATTGCCCCGATCCCGACATGGCCCTGAACGCCCTGGACCGGATTGTCGAGCCCGGTGGTGAATTTCGCCTGCGCCATATCTTCAATCTGATGGAGCATCGCGGGCGCCCCCTGGAGTCGCTGGTTATCCTTTTGGGAACCAGTGCTTGGCAGGGAGACCTCTTGACGCGTCACCCGGCTTTTCTCAGCCGTTTTCGGCAGCCAGTTGGCCCGCGCAGGGCCCCAAACCGTGATGAGCTGGAGCACGAGTTGCGCCAGGAACTCGACCGGGTCTCGGCGGAAAAACCCAACGATGACGCGGGCATGCTGCGGGTTTTCCGTCGCTTTCGCCTTTCCCACCTGCTGCGGGTGGGTATCAATGATGTGCTGCGCGACCGCCCCCTGGAGGAAATCACCCGCGACCTGAGCCGTGTGGCCGACGCCTCGATTCAATTGGCCTGGGAAAGGGCATGGCGTACCACGGTGGGCCGCTTCGGCGAACCGGTCACGGTCGATGGTGATAGGGTTCGGGGCTGCTGCCTGGCCTTTGGCAAGCTGGGTGGCGAGGAACTCAACTATTCCAGCGACATCGACCTGATGTTTCTATACGACCGGGAGGGCACCACTCGGGGTGGGCGGTTGCAACTCTCCGCGGGCGAGTTTTTCGCTCGACTTTCAGCGGAAGTGGTGCGCCTGCTGTCCGCGCCAAGCGATGCCGGTGCCGGGTACCGTGTGGATCTGCGCCTTCGGCCCGATGGGGGCCGCGGTCCGGTCGCCCGCGATTTCCTGGCGACCATGTCCTACTACGATTCCATGGGCCGCACCTGGGAGCGCCAGGCCCTGATCAAGGTCCGCCCGGTGGCGGGGGATCCCGGGCTGGGGCGGGAATTTTTGCAGGCAATTGAGCCGTTCATTTATCGCAAATACCTGTCCTTTGCCGAGATCAACGAGATCAAGGCGCTCAAGCGCCGGATTGAGACCCGTGCCAAAACCACCGGCGGCGAGGACCTCGATGTGAAGACCGGGCGCGGTGGCATCCGCGACATTGAATACACCGTTCAGTTTTTGCAGTTGGCCAACGGTGGGGACCTGCCTGCCCTGAGGTTGCGGGGCACATTGCCGGCCCTGCTCGCGCTCGAGCGCGCTGGTAGCCTCACCGATCAGGAGTACCGCTTGCTGGAACAGTCCTACCGCTTCCTCCGCAAGACCGAGCACCGTTTGCAGATGCTGTTTGATTTGCAGGTCCACCGCCTGCCTTCGGAGGGGGAAGGTCTCGAGCGTCTGGCCAGGCGCATGGGCTTTGTCGATTTGGAGGATGGTGCCAGCGCGGCTGGAGCTTTTTTGGCCCAATTTCGCGCCTGCACCGGCCCCACCCGGGCCATTCTCGACCACCTGCTGCACCAGTCCTTTGCCGATGAGGAACAAGCCGAGCCCGAGACTGACCTGGTGCTGGATCCGGATGCGGACCCGGAAGCCGCCGAACGGATCCTTGGCCGCCATCGCTTCTCGGATCCACGCAACGCCCTGGCCAACCTGGCGCTGCTTGCCCGCGAACCCGTCCCGTTTCTCAGTGCCCGTCGCTGCCGGCATTTTTTCGCCAGCATCGCCCCGCAGTTGCTCCACGCGCTGTCGCTGGCCCCCGATCCCGACATGGCGCTGGCCAATCTGGAACGGGTCACCGCCAGCCTGGGGGCCCGGGCTGAACTGTATGAACTGTTTCGCCTGCATCCACCTTCTCTCCGCCTGATGGTGGACCTATGTGCCTGGAGCCAGTTCCTCTGCGAGATCCTGGTCACCAATCCTGGCATGGCCGATGAACTGCTCGATACGCTGGTGCTCGACCTGCCACCCAGCCGGGAAATGCTAGATCGCGAAATCGGCACCCTCCTCAAGGGGGCTGAGGACCCGCACACTATCCTGCGCAGCTTCCAGGACAAGGAATTCCTGCGGGTGGGGGTGCGGGATATCCTTGGCAAGGATGACGCACGCGCCACCTCGCTGGCGCTCAGCGACATCGCCGAATCCATCCTCGTTGCGCTCGCGGTCCGGGCCGAAAAGTGGCTGGAGGCCCGGTCAGGCACTCCCATCCTTACCGAGGGGCCGCGTGCCGGCCAGCCGTGCCGCTGGGCCATTGTGGCACTGGGTCGACTGGGCGCGCGTGAGATGAGCTACCACAGCGATCTGGATATCATCATCCTGTACGAGGGTGCCGGACGCTATGCCTGGGAAGGCAACTCGAGCCCTTCCATGATGGCCGATTGTCACCAGCATTTCACCGAACTGGCCCAAAAGATTATCCGCCTGGCCACCCAGCAGGGAATGGCCGGCATGGGCCGCCTGTACACCGTCGACATGCGTTTGCGCCCCACGGGGCGCTCGGGCTCCCTGGTGCTCAACCTGGCCGAATTCGACCGCTACCACGGGGAGGCCGGCAACGCCCAGTTGTGGGAACGCATCGCCCTTGCCCGGGCCCGGGTGGTCCATGGGGAGGCTGACTTTGTCCGTGAGGTGCGTTCCGCCCTGGCCAAGGCGACCCGGGCACCTTGGCCGGAAAACGGTAACCGTGAAATCCTGGCGATGCGTCAGCGGCTGGAGGCAAGCCGCCCCGAAAGGGACCTAAAGCGGAGCCCCGGTGGTCTGGCGGATATCGAATTCATCGCCACGGTTCTGCAGTGCAGGAATGCCTCCAGGCTCAACGGGCAAATCGAGCCCAACACCCTGGATGCCCTGGCCCGCCTGGAAGAATTTGGGTTGTTGACGGTGCTGCAGGCCGCGCAATTGCGCGAGGCCAATGCCTTCTTGAATCACTGCCTCATGCGGCTGCGCATCGTGCACAATCGGGCGCTCGACGAACTCCCCTCCGAACCCGCTGAACTGGAAAAATTGCGGCGCCGCCTGGGGCCGGAGGCGCCGGACAATCTCTCTGGACATATCGCCCATTTGAAGGGGCGAACCCGGGTTTTGTTCAACCAGTTGTTGGGTTAGGTCGGGCCGGAAATCACAACAACCCTTCCAAAACCCTGCCCTCCGGCCAGAAATCGGTGGGGCGGTTTTCCCGGTCGTTGAACATCAGCGGCCCCTTTAGGCCCAGTGCGGTGAAGGTGGTGGCGGCTATGTCCTCCGGACCGCAGGGTTTGTCGGAGGGGTAACCGCCGACCTTGTCGGTGGAACCGTACAACTGGCCGCCCCGCACGCCGCCCCCGGCCATCAGCACGCTCATGGCGTGTGTCCAGTGGTCGCGCCCCGCGCCGCTCACCCCTCCGGACCGCACATCACCCACCTTGGGGTGCCTACCCATCTCGCTGGTTACCAGGACCAGCGTGCTGTCCAGCAGGCCGCGTGATTCCAGATCATCCAGCAGGGCGCTGTAGGCCTGGTCGAATTCGGGCAGAAGCCAGTCTTTCAGGCACTGGAAATTGTTTCCATGCGTGTCCCAGCCACCGCCGCTGGCGCATTTCAGTTTGTCGCTTCGCTTCAAATCCCCGCGCCAGTAGACGCTGACGAACGGAACCCCCGCCTCCACCAGTCTCCGCGCCAGCAGCAGCGAGGTCCCGTTCACTGTGGTGCCATAGCGATCCTTCAGCGCTTTGGATTCACCCGACAAGTCAAAGGCGCTTCGGGCCTGTGCCGAGGCTAGCAACTCGTACGCCCGGCGAGACTGCAGGTCCAGTTCGCCGCCCAGCTTCTCGATGGATCGCGGCAGTGAGTCGAGAGCCCGGGCCAGTCCCCGCCGGTGGTCCAGCCGGTCAGGTTGCAGGTCGCCTGCCAGCGTCATGGACGGCACACTGAACTCTTCTGGCTTCGGGTGGTCGGCAATCAGGTAGAACGGGTCGTGCAACTGGCCCAGACGCGCGGAAAATTGCCCCGGCCGGGTGAATTCGGGAGCGCCCGGTTTTTCCGGCAGGGCGATGGTGGCGGGCAGTGGGCCGCGCCTGGGAAGCGCAAGGCCGGCTAGGCAGGCCATAGAGGGCCAGTCGGTCGGCTCCGGCTTGCGATTATTGCCCAGCGTGAGGAAGGTCACATCGGGTGCATGGCCGGTTTGGTTGTAGTAGTAGCCCGCATGGTGGTCCCCGGTCAGGTCGCGTTTGCGCATGCCCAGCGATCGAATCAGTGCGACCCGGTCCATGCGCTGTGCCAATCCAGGCAAATGTTCGCAAACCTGGATGCCCGGAACTCGGGTTGGCACCGGTCGAAACGGACCCCGGTATTCCGCCGCAGCCTCGGGTTTCATGTCCCAGGTGTCGATGTGGGAGGCCCCACCCGAAAGCCAGAACAGGATCACCGATTTGGCTTTGCCCTCGGGGTTGGCCCGGAGGGCCGGCTTCGCCCCGCCAAAGGCGGCCGCACCCAGACCGGCCTGCAAAAATACACGCCGGTCCAGTGCAAAGCGCAGCTTGTCGTGCGGAAGGATCATGGGCGTGTCCCGAATAGCGTCAGGAGAATATTGGCGCGTATCCCAGCATGCGGGTCCAGGCAGGGCCCAGGTCGGCCCGCAACCGCAATCGTTGGGTGTCAAGCAGGGTGTGCCAGATCTGCCCCAGCAGGTTCTGGTTGGTGAGAGGTGTGCTGGAAGGCCGGCTGCCGTCCCGGCTGGATTGGCCGTGCACCGCACCGCGGGGCACCCCGCACCCCGCCAGCAAAAGCGGGCCTAGGTCGCCCCAGTGGTCGCGGCCTCCCTTGTCGTTCACCTTGGGGGTGCGCCCCATTTCCCCGCACACCACCACCAGCGTTCGGTCCAGCAAACCCCGTTCCTCCATGTCGTCCAGCAGCACCCGCAAGGCGTGGTCCAGCGGAGGGGCCAGCCAGTCCATCCCCGTTTTCACCGGGGCGTTGTTCACATCCGCGTGCATATCCCACACGAAGGCGGTGTTCACCGTCACCATCCCGGCGCCGTTCTCGATCAGGCGCCGCGCCAGCAGCAATAGCTTTCCAAGCGATCGCACATGTTCCTTGTAGAAGTTGTGGTTGTTCAGTTTGGTGCCGATGGAGGCCTCGCTCACCAATCCCGCTGTGTCGTAGCGGGCAATCATCCGGGCAGGTTCCTGATTCAACTGGAAGGCTTTGCCGCTGTTGGAAATAAGCACCCGCAGGGCCCGCTCGCGCGGCCCCTCCGTTCCCGCCAGGGCGTCCATTCCCGCGGCGGTTTCATCCAGCCGCTTGAGAAGGCTGTTGCGATCGCCCCAGCGGTCTGGGGGCATGCTCAGGGTCATGTTGGCAATGGCTGGTCCGGTGCCTCCAGGGATGAAAGGCGTGGCGGACCGCGCGAAAGGGCCGGTGGCTGTTTGCAATTCCGCCAGGCCGAAATCAGGGGGCGGCACCCGCTTTTCACCCACCGCCACCGGCATCAGGTGCATGCTGCTAGGCAGGGCGGTCACCGGGTTTTGCGGCCCGGCGATCGAGTTGTAGGCGGCGCCCAGGCTTCCCATCAACGAGTGCTGGCTAACAAGGGGTTTCAGATCGTGGTTGCCATCCCCGGGTACATACGAACGCACCACGCAAAACCGGTCAGCCCGCTCAGCCAGTCTGGGGAAGTGCGAGCCAAAGCGCACGCCGGCAAGTTTGGTGGGAATGTGACCGGTAACGGTGCGGATATCCGCGGGAGCGTCCGGCTTGGGATCCCAGAATTCGTACTGGCTGGGGCCACCGTGCAGGAAAATCATCAGGACCGAGCGGTCCTTCAAGGCGTCCCGTCGGTCTCCGTCAGTTGCCCGGGATAAACCAGGCAGCCCCAAGCCGCCAGCCAAAACAGGGACCCCAAACTGCAAAAAGGCCCGGCGGGTATTCGGTTGCCATTGCGGAATGGCCATGGCGATTTCCAAGGGGAGTGCGGAGGGTCTTTCGCGTGGCAAAACAAGGTGGGCCTTTGAATATTAACCCCCCTTCAGGGTGATTGCCATGAAAAACAGGGCAATCTATGGCCGTTCCCAAAAACTCCCTGCGTTGCCAAGGCGGATACCAATGCGAACAGGAAAATTAAACCCCTTGCTTGCATTTGATATAGAGGGCGTTTTGCTGATCCGTTTTGGAAGAACCTCGGTCCCGAATTCCGCCAAACCGGTTGAACCCCGCCGATCATGATGACCCTGACGATTGAACCTCATGCATCGGGTTCCGCTCGCTCTGCCACGTCCCTTTCCAGCACCGGAGGATTTCGGAAAAGCTGGTAAAAAGACGGGGGGTGCCGGCCGGTGCGGTCCGCCACCTCCCAGGCTGTTGGGGGTGGGTTATGTACTGGGTGTTCACTCTTTTGGTGGTGGTTCTGGCTATCGCCTTGCCCCTGGCCCTGTTTGTTTTCATCCGCAAAAAGCAGCTCTCCTCCTCCCCCACCTACCAATGGGCCCTGCGGGTCGAGCAATTGGAAAGCGCCCTGCGCAAAACCCTGGCCCAGGCCGAAACTCAGGTTCAATCTGCCAATACAGAGCACGCCCGCAAAATCACCAAGGACCGCGCAGCGGCCCTGGAAAAGCATCTGGCCACACTGGATCTCGACCTGCTCAAGCAGGGGCAGGGGATCGGCCCCTCCATCCTCGATGGTTTGCGCCAAGCCGGTTTCGACAATGTCGGTGCCGTGGCCAATGCCTTCAGTTTGCAGGGAATCCCAGGCGTCGGGCCGGAACGCGAAAAAACCCTCAAGACCACCGCGAAGAAACTGGCGGACGCCGCCACCAAAGATTTCAACAAGGGAAAGGGGCCCGAGGCGGCGGCCGAGCGCGAGCGCGAAGCCAAGGCCACCCGCGATCTGGAAATTGCCCTGCGCGAGCCCCGCCGTACCATCGCGGCTTTCCGCAAAGCGCTGGAAGACCTGGGGCCCCGCTTGGCTTTGGCCCACCAAAACGGATCCGGGCTCTTGTTCACTTTCCGCCAACCCGCCTTGCTATCCCCCGAAACTCTCGGGGCACCCCTGCCGACAGTGGACGAGTTCTGGGGGTTGCCGGTGGAACCTGTCCCCATGCCACCCTCCCAGGCCCCCAAGCCCCTTCCAGAGGCGCCAGTTGAAAGGGAAGCGGTGGACGAGTCATCGGAAGATGGGTTCCTCAAGCCACGCAGGAACCAGCCCAAGCCGGTGCCTGCGCCTTCCGCCGGGCGAACAACCCCCGAAGATCCATTCGATCCCTTTGGTGCTGAAGCCCCTCCGTCATCCATTCCCGCCAAGCCGTCACCCACACCCTCCCAACCGCCCAAGCCGGCCTGGACCCAATCGCCCGGCGAGCAAATGATCGCCTGGTTCGAGACCATGGTGGACCTCGGCCTGTCTGCTGCCAAATGCGATGGCCGCGTGGTGGAGGCCGAGCGCAAAAACCT
>DKBS01000175.1:0-9464 GCA_002451275.1 Planctomycetaceae bacterium UBA6894
TTGCCGGCCCGCTGGCGTTGCGACTGGCGCTGCGGGTGGTGGTTCTGGCGGGGCACATGCCCCTGCCGCCGGCGGTGGAGGAGGCCGTGGCCCAGTGGAGTGCCGTGCTCTATTGGCGCATGCGGGGCCAATCCACCGGACTGGCGGGTGATGGCAACCAGCCGCCCGAAAGCGCCCGGGTGTTGCTGGCTCCCTTCCGGGTGTACCGGTTGGGTGAACACAGCCTGCAAGCCAGGAGGTACCCGGCATGAGTCTGCCCCGCTGGAACACCACCTGCGCGCTGTGGCACGCCGAGGCTGTGGGGCCGGTCACCGCCCCCGGTGTCACCCCCATCGCCACCTCGGTGCCCTGCCGCCTGGAACCGCGCTGGCAGGGGCGGCAAACCGATGCAGGCGGCTTTGGCGGCATCACCCACACGCTGGCGGTGCCGCTGGGTGCCGACCTGCGCGATGGTTGGCCCGCCGGCCCCTGGCCCGTTGTGGCGGTGCCCGACGCGGGCGGCACCAGCTACGAGGTGGTGCTGGTGACCGTGATGAATCTGGGTGCGCCCGACGCTTACCGCCTAGCCTGGCTGAGGCGTCAGGCGGAACCTGGCAAGGCACCCGCCGGGTAGGACATTTCTTTATCCCAAGGAGGCATGCGATGGACCCACTCGACTGGTGGGAGCGGTTGGGTTTTCCCGCCGCGGTGACAGCCATGCTGCTGTTCGCCCTGTTCAAGGGTGGCGGCTGGCTGGGTGTGGAGGTGCTGCTGCCGCTGAGGCAACGGCACGAACAGTTTCTGGAGCGCACCGAGGAGTTGCTCGGCGCCCAGGGAGAGACGCTGAAACGGCTCGTTTCAGCGACGGAGCAGGTGCGTGAAAGCACCTGCCGGATGGAGGCGCTGCTGGGAGGGAAAAGCCCCGGACGCCATGGTGTGGTGGAGGAGAGAAAAGGATGAGACGGAAATATTTCGGCTGGGTGGAGGACCATGCAGCCGTGGAGGCGGTGGCGCAGACGCTGGAGACGCCGCTGTTTGGCAACACGCCGGCGGGCACCGATCCGGCGCCGTTACCCGACCACGCGTACCTTTGGGAGGCGTGCCGGCGGGTGCTGGGCAGCCTGATCCCGCCGCGCGATCAGGGATCGGTGGGCAGTTGCGTGGGCTTCGGCACCGTGGCGGCCATCGAGCACACGCTGTGCGCCGAGATTGATTCGGGCGATCCCGACGGCTTCCAGCCGCTGGCTCCCGAGATCGTCTACGCGGGCAGCCGTGTGGAGGTGGGCGGCGGCCGGTTGCGGGGCGATGGCTCCATCGGCGCCTGGGCGGCGGAGTTTGTCCGCCGCTGGGGCGTGCTGGAGCGCGGCGTGCATGGGGCGCTGGACCTGAGTGTGTATTCGCCCAAGGCTTGCCGGCTTTTGGGGGCCACCGGTGTGCCCGACAGCCTGGAGCCCGACTGCCGCAAGCACCCGGTGGAGGGCATCGCGAGGGTGGACGGTTTCGATGCCGCCTGCCGGGCCTTGGCGGCCGGCTATGGCATCGCGGTCTGCAGCCGGCAGGGCTTCTCGCTACGGCGCGACGGGAAGGGCTTCGCCACGCCCAAGGGGGTGTGGCACCACTGCATGGCGCTGGTGGGTTACCAGCGCAAGGGCCGGGCGGGCGGTTTCCTGCTGAACTCGTGGGGCGGGCTGGCGCACAGCGGTCCCTCGGGCGCTGGAGACCCGTCCACCGCGGGCTTCTGGGCCGATGCCGAGGTGGTGGACCGCATGCTACGGCAGGGTGACTCGTGGGCCTTCAGCCGCGTGCGCGGCTTCCCGCGGCGTCACCCGCAGTTGGATAGGGAACGGAAACGCGTGGAGAGGATTGGACAATGAGAAACCAACGACATCGTGCACCCCACCAGACCGGCAGGGACTGGAGAACCCGACGGCTGCGCCGCTCGGTTGGCCCGGAACTGTATCCATTGCCCGAAGAGTTTCCCGCCGGGGCTGTGACACGCCTGCTGTCCGTGGTGCGCGGCACCGAGCGTGACCCCAGGGTGATCGCCCACGCGGTATGGCACCTGGCTGGCTACGCGCTGGCGGTGACGAAGCGGTAGGCGGATAGCGGCGCGGCGTGGGGCTTCAGGCCAGCCCCCGCTGCCGCAGCACCGCCAGCCCCGCCTGCACCATCTCCTCCACACCGCAGTGGGTGCTGATGGTGGTGGAATGGGGCAGTTCCGCTGGTTGCAGCGCTTCCCACCGCAGGGCCTGGCGGTGGTAGACCTCCCGGTCGGCGTCGGAGGCGTCTCCCGTCCGTCCGCCGATGCGCTTCAGTGCCACTTCCTCGGGCACCTGGCAGTGCAGAAAGCAAAAGGGCACGCCCAGGGAGCGCGCCAGGTCCGCCATGGCCCTCCGCTGGCTGTGCACCGGGAAATTGGCGTCCATCAGCACGCGTTTGCCCGCGAACAGCAGGTCCGCCGCGCGACGCCGGCACTCGGCATACACCCGGTCGGTCATTTCAGGCGAGTACAGGTCGGGGCCTTCGGCGACCGATGCCGCCAATTCTTTCCGGACCAAATCGGTGCGCAGCACCTCGAAGCCTGCGATGGAGCCCAGTCCCTGGGCAAGCACCGATTTTCCCGCGCCGGGCAATCCACCCACGCAAACCAGGCACGGTTTATAGAGCGGACTCTCCAGGGTGGCCAGCGCGAACAGCCAGTGCGCCCTGGCCTTGGCGGCGGCTTGGTCAAGAAAAGCCTGGCTGATGGCCGTGTCGCCCAGTTGGAAACTGTCCACCTTGGCGCGCACCGCGGAACGGTAGGCGACATAGAACGGCAGCAGCTTTTCCCCCTCGGGATCGTTGGCATGAAGAAAATAGGCCCGCGTCAGCAGGTCGGCCAGGTCTTGCCGGCCCCGGTAGCCCAGATCCATGGCCAGGAAGGCGATGTCCGCCACCGGGTCGGCGTAGCGGAAGGCGTCGTTGAACTCGATGCAGTCGATGATGGTGATGTCTTCGGGCGGGGCGGTATCGGGGAAGAGGTAGACATGGTCCAGTCGCAGGTCCCCGTGCGTGTCGCGGATGCGGCCTTCCGCAACCCGTTGCTCCATCAGCGGGCGCAGTCTTTCGCCCAGGTCGCGGGTGAGTTGTTCAAGACGCTGGAACACCTGGGGGTGGATGGTCACGCCAATGGCGGCCCGGGATTGTTCGAAGTTTTCCAGGCCGTTTTTCAGCACCGCCTCGGCCCGGCCCAGTTCAGCCAGCTTTGGATCGCTTTCAGCCTGCGCGTGGAAGGTGGCTACGCGTTGGCCCAGCGCCTCGAGCATGGCCGGAGCCAGCGTGCCGTTTTCAAGATGGGCCAGCAGGGTGGCTTTTTCCGGCAGTTGGCGCATGTGGACCGCCCACTCCACCACCGGCCCTGGCCCACCGATTCGCAGGGCGCCGTTTTGCTGCGTGATGGGGACCACATCCAGATACACCGAGGGGGTCAGGCGCCGGTTGAGTATCACTTCCCGTTGGCAAAAATCGCGGCGCTGTTCCAGGGTGCTGAAATCGAGAAAAGCCATCCGCACTGGCTTTTTGATCTTGTAGACCGAGCCACCGGTGAGGAATACCACCGAGATGTGGGTTTGCAGTACCCGGATACCGTCCACCGGATGTGGATATGCACCCGGCAGGGAGAGCGCTTCGATCAAGCGGGCGGATTCCATTTTTCAGGGCCGCTTGGGGGAGAAGTGGCGCAACCGCAGCGCGTTGAGCACCACGCTGACGGAGGACAAAGCCATGGTGGCCGAGGCGATGATGGGGCTGAGCAGCCAGCCGGTGAACGGGTACAGGGCCCCCGCCGCCAGCGGGATGCAGACCACATTGTAAGCGAACGCGAAGAACAGGTTCTGCCGCACCACGCGCATGGTTGCCTGCGACAGGGCGATCGCGTCGGCCACCCCGTGCAGGCTGCCGCGCACCAGCGTGATGTCTGCCGCCTCCAGCGCGACATCCGTGCCGGTGCCCATGGCGATGCCCAGATCGGCGGTGGCCAGGGCGGGTGCATCGTTCACCCCGTCCCCCACCATGGCCACCCGTTTGCCCTGCTTTTTCAGCGAAGTGACCGCATCGGCTTTGCCCGCGGGCAGCACCTCGGCCAGCACCTGGTGGATGCCCACCTCGCGCGCGACTGTCTCGGCAGTGCCGCGCGCGTCGCCCGACAGCATCACCACATCCAGACCCAGCGCTTGCAATCGATGGATGGCATCGCCCGAGGTGGGTTTGACACGGTCGGCGATGGCGAGACTGCCGGCGTAGACGCCATCCACCGCCACCAGGATCATCGATTGGCCCGGTTTGCCCGTGGATCCATCTGGAGAGGCCGGCAGCCCGATGCCCTTTTCCTTCAGAAAACGGAGGTTGCCCAGCAACACTTCCCGGCCATCCACACGGGCCTTCAGTCCCAAACCGGGCGAGGCGGTGAAATCTTCCGGCACGGCCAGCGGCAGATTCTTCTGCGTGGCCGCTTGCACCACCGCCTGGGCCAGCGGGTGTTCCGAGGAGCGTTCCGCCGAGGCGGCCAGGCGCAACAGATCTGCTTCGCTGAAGGGGGCTGCTGGCCGGATGTCGGTCACCGCCGGCTTCCCCTCGGTGATGGTGCCGGTTTTGTCCAGCACGATGGTGGTGACCTGGTGGGCGGTTTCCAGGGCCTCGCCTCCCTTGATCAGGATGCCCAACTGGGCGCCCCGTCCCGTGCCCACCATGATGGCGGTGGGGGTGGCCAGGCCCAGCGCGCAGGGGCAGGCGATGATGAGCACCGACACCGAAGCGATCAGCGCCCTGGAAAGGCGGATATCCGTCGGGGCCAGCAGGAACCAGGCAGCAAAGGTGAGTAAGGCCAGAACCAGAACCACCGGCACGAAGATGCCGGATACCTGGTCGGCCAGTTTCTGGATGGGAGCCTTGGAACCCTGCGCCTGCCGGACCAGACGCACGATCTGCTGCAGTACGGTATCGGCGCCCACTTGGGTGGCGGTCAAGCGGAACGCGCCGGTGGTGTTGAGCGTGCCGCCAATCACCGTGTCACCTTTTGCCTTGGCAACCGGAAGCGGTTCCCCGGTCAGCGGGCTTTCATCCAGGCTGGAGGCGCCGGAGAGCACCGCCCCATCGACGGGCACCTTCTCGCCTGGGCGCACCAGCACAATGTCCCCCACGCGGACCTTCTCAATGGGCAGGTCCATTTCCATGCCGAACCGTTCCACGCGGGCGGTGCGGGGGCTGAGGGCTACCAGCGCCTGGATGGCCCCCTGAGTGCGCGCGGTGGCCCGGGCCTGCAGCATGTTGCCCAGCAGGATGAGGGTGATGATGGAGGCGGCAACCTCGAAATAAACCGGGGGCCCCGCATGGGCATGGGTTTGATGCGTTACATGCGTGCCGGGGGTGACGGCCGTCGGCCAGATGGTGGCCACCACGCTGTAGGCAAACGCGGCCAGGGTTCCCATGGCCACCAGCGTGTTCATGTCGGCGGCGCCATGGCGTGCCGATTTCAAGGTGCCGGTGAAAAACTGCCGCCCCGCCCAGAACAGCACCGGGACGGTGAGCAGCATCTCCACCCACGGCTTGCCGGGGAAGTGCAGGAGCGGTTCCAGCTTGGGTATCAGATGCCCCGCCATGGCCAGCACCATCACCGGAACGGTGAGGCAGGCCGCCAGGATGAAGTTTCCCCGCACCCGACGGTATTCCAGTTCCCGCGCCTCCAGGGCCTGCGCTTCGGCTCCTTCCTCGTCCTGCGTGGTTCGGGTGTCGCCCCCAGTGGACGGCAGGATGGCGTCATAGCCCTGGTCGCGCACGACATCCCGCAGGATGGAGCGGTTGGTGACACCCTCCCGGAAACGTACGGTGGCGCGTGAGGTGGCGAAGTTGACCGCCGCCAATTCCACCCCGGGCGCTGCCATCAGCGCCTTTTCAATACGGTTGGCGCACGCCGCGCAGTGCATGCCCAGGACGGGCATGTCGAGGGTGGCGGGGGAGCCTTTCAGATTGGCCGTGTCTTCCATGCCAATCTCCCAAATGGGTCAACCAAAAAACGGGGAAATCCTGCGGCGCAAAAGGTCGGAATCATCTGCCATTATGAGGCTCACTGGAAGGGCGAGATGATTTTCCGAAAACAAGGTCCAGTAAATGCATAGAGGCTTGGCAAAACGCCAAGCCTCTATGAAATTTGACACTGGTTCATTCAAAACCGAGTGCCCCGTGTAGGGCTCGAACCTACGACCCGCTGATTAAGAGTCAGCTGCTCTACCAACTGAGCTAACAGGGCATGCCGGGGAAATATCCCTAACACCTGAATCTTAACACCGGGACCGGTTTTGACAAGTTCAGCCAAGACGGGTTCCGGTGCCAATATTCGATACTTTCCCTTCGGTCGCAGGCGCCCGGCAACTTGAGGGAAAACGGGTCAGTCGGCTCCGCCGCTTGTGCGGCCCATGGCGACATCGAATTCGCTGAGCAGGGGCACCAGCATGGCCGCCACCGCGAACCCGAAGGACCCGCCCACCACCAGGAAGGGGATGAGGGGGTCGCCGGTCTCCACGGTGCCAGGTTTGCCCACCACCAGGTTGGCCGCGGCGTAAAACACCGCCAGCGGGCACAGCCAGGCGGCCAGGGTCAGCGCGTTGCTGGGGCGGTCGCCATTGAGCACCCACCACAGGCCGCCGATGCCAGCCGCCAGGAAGCCCAGGAAGCTGGCCCATTGGTACTCGAACCGGCCATTCACCAGGATGAGCGCAATGGTCACCAGGGTACCCACGGTGAGGAAAAATATCGCGCCCAGTGCGGTGAGGATGGCGCCACGGCTGTTGCGGGCCCGCAGCGCGATGTGAACACCCAGGACCATGGTGAAGGCAAACACCACCGCTGCGCCGCCCAGCAGGCACAGCAGCGCCGAGGCGTTCATGCTGGGCCCCAGTTCCGGATAGCGAGCCGGCGGGTTGGCCAACAGGCCCATGTAGCCGTAGAAGCCGGCCAGCACCAGCGGCGGCACGATGTAGAGCAGAGTGTTGCGCAGGATACCCAGCAGCTTGCCGAAGACGAATTCCGGCGCGGTGAGGTCGGTGACCAGTAGCAGGTCGAGCGCGCCCAGGTCCTTTTCGCTGGTGATGGCGGTGACCGCCTGCGCGGTGACCAGCAGCAGGCTGAGCACCGCCACGGGCACCAGGCCGTAGGCTGCCGCGAAGGGAAGTTTTTCACCGGTCAGGATGGGGGTGAGAGCGCCGTAGAGGATGAGACCCAGCACCAGCAGGTAACCGATCTGGATGATGAACGGCCGACGGCCGTAGGCGCGGGTTTGGGTCTCGCGCCAAAGGATGGGGTTGCCAAAAACCGAGCGGGGTTTGCCCGGGCCTGAATGGGCCCGGAGGCGGTCGCTCTCCTCCTCGGGTGCGTCGGTGGGCACCTCGCGCTGGATGATCGGCTCGCCCGAGGGGTTCCACACCCGCAGCAACACGACGCCAGCGCCCAGCAGGAACAGAGCCACAAACGACATCCAGCCCAAATGAGCCAGCAGTCCCTCGTAGCCGCCCGAGGGACTGACGCCGGAAGGATCCAGCACCACGCGCAGCGCCGCCAAGGGGTCCAGCATGGTAACCAGCCACTGGTTGGCGCTCTCGCCCAGCGCGGGTAGGAAGGCGAGTGCCCGGGTGACCAGCAGATAAAGCACGATGCCCAGGGCGGTGAGCGCCAGCGCGGGGAAGGTGCGCTCGCGCCACAGTGCCATCAAGCCGCCCAGACCGCCACCAGCCAGCATGGCCGCCCAGGTCATGCCGGTGACGATGAGGACCTGCTCCAGGCCCACACCGCCCGCAGCGACCAGCAGCAGTTGCAGCGGCAGCACCGCCAGGGGGAGCTGCATCAGCGGCAGGAGGCTGCCCAGGATCTTGCCCAGTACGATCTCGCGGTCGGACAGGTCGGTGATGAGCAGCAGGATGAAGGTGCGCCGGTCCTTTTCCAGCGCGACGGCGCTGGCCGCGGCCAGGGCGGCGAAGAAGACCAGGATGACCAGTTGCACCGTGGCGAACACCTGGAAGATCAGGGGTGCCAGGCGGGAGATGTCGAGGTAGGTGCCGGAGCGGTTCCACTCGGTGGTGCTGAGCCAGCAGGTGAGCGCGATGACCGTGAACAGGCCGATCCACGCGCCTCGGAGCCACTGGGGCCGGGCGTTGCGGGGCAGCGTGCGCCATTCGCGCTCGAAGATGGGGCCTAAACCGAACAAGGTGAAACTCCCGGGGATGTCTGTTGGTCCGTGGCCGCCTCAGGCCCCCTCTTCGCGGACGAAGGAGGGGCGGGCGGGGGTCAGGATTTTCTCCGGGCCTTGTAGGCGTTGATCAGGCCGCGGGTGGAGCTGTCGTGGGTGGTCACCGGGGCCTTGGCCTCCAGTTCAGGGATGATGGCGACGGCCAGTTGCTTGCCCAGTTCCACGCCCCACTGGTCGAACGAGTTGATGCCCCAGACGATTCCCTGCGTGAAGATCTTGTGCTCGTACAGGGCGATCAGCATGCCCAGCGTGCGGGGGGTGAGCTTCTGGTACAGGATGGAGCTGGTCGGCTTGTTGCCGGCGAACGCCTTCTGCGCGGCCAGCGCGTCGATCTTCTCGGGCGGGGTTTTCGCCTTCACCAGCTCCGCGCGGGCCTCGTCCACCGTTTTGCCCTTCATCAGCGCCTCGGTCTGCGCGAAGAAGTTGGCCAGCAGCAGCTCGTGATGCCTGCCCACAGCATGAGGGGATTCAACCCCGGCTAGGAAATCGCAGGGGATCAGCTTCGTGCCCTGATGGATGAGCTGGTAGAAGGCGTGCTGGCCGTTGGTGCCGGGCTCGCCCCAGATGACCGGGCCGGTGCTCCACTGGCAGGGTTGGCCATCGCGGGTCATCGACTTGCCGTTGCTCTCCATGTCGCCCTGCTGGAAATAGGCGGGGAAACGGCTGAGGTACTGTTCGTAGGGCAAAATCGCCAGGCTTTGGGCGTCGAAGAAATTGTTGTACCAGACCCCCAGCAGGCCCATGGTGGCTGGCAGATTCTTCTCCAGGGGGGTGTTCAGGAAGTGCTGGTCCATGGCGTGGCCGCCCTCGAGCAGTTGCTCGAAGTTCTCGAAGCCGACGGACAGCGCGATGGAAAGGCCGATGGCGCTCCACAGCGAGTAGCGGCCGCCCACCCAGTCCCAGAAGGCGAACATGTTGGCCGGATCGATGCCGAATTTGCGCACCTCGGTCTCGTTGGTGGACAGGGCGGCGAAGTGCAGCGCGATGTCCTTCTCGGTGCCGCCCTGGGCGAGGAACCAGTCGCGGGCGGTGTGCGCGTTGGTCATGGTTTCCAGCGTGGTGAAGGTCTTGCTGGCCACCAGGAACAGGGTGGCTTCCGGATCGCACTGGGCCAGCGCCTCGAAGATGTGGGTTCCATCCACATTCGAGACGAAGTGCATGTGCAGGCGGGGGTGGGCGTAGGGCTTCAGGGCCTCGACCGCCATCACCG
>DKBS01000175.1:9767-14640 GCA_002451275.1 Planctomycetaceae bacterium UBA6894
TGCGGCCCTTCCAGGCGCCCGAACGTACGCGGTCGCAGAAGGATTTCATCTGCGCGAGGACCGCGTTGACCTCGGGCATCACATCCTTGCCATCGACCAGGATGGGGGTGTTCGCGCGGTTGCGCAGGGCGATGTGCAGCACCGGGCGGTTTTCGGTGGTGTTGATCCGCTCGCCGGAGAACATGCGGCGGGTCCAGCCGGCCAGGTCGCGCTCCGTGGCGAGTTGGCGCAGCAGCTTCAGCGTTTGGTCGTTGATGCGGTGCTTGGAGAAGTCGAGCAGCAGTTCATCGAAATTGAGGTGAAAATGGTCGAACCGGGTGGCATCTTTCTCAAACAGGTCGCGCAGGTGTACGCCGTCCCAGTCCTTGCGGTGTTCCGCCAGGGCTTTCCAGGCGGGGCAGGTGGTGGGGGCAGGGGAAACGGGCAGGGGAGAGGCCATGGTCTGGGCGTTCCAAGTCAGGGGGTGAAAAAACGGTGAGTTTCCATGAAAAACTGGCGGTCGATCCTGATTGATAGGATACTCCAGACCAAGCCCGGTGGCAGCAGAAAGTGCAGCTTTCCGGGCTGGATGAAGGGGTTCGCGGGGGGAGAGGTCATGCTACGGCGGTCATGGGTGCAGGCGTTTCTGGCTGCTTTTGCCATGGTTTTGGCCTCGGACCCGGTGCTGGGCCAGTCGGCGCCCGCCGTGGTTGAGCTGATTGCCGACCATCCGCAACTGCCGATGCCCTTTGGCTTTGCCTTCATGCCCGACAAGGCGCTGGTCATTTCTGACTACAAGCGACACCAGATTGTGCGGGTGGATCCCGGCGCCACCCCTCGGGTTCGGGTGCTGGCGGGCAACGGCACGGCCGGCAAAAGTGATGGTACCGGATCGCGGGCGCAATTGAACGCGCCCCATGATGTTGTGCGTCTGGCCGATGGCCGGGTACTGGTGGCGGATACCTTCAACCATCGGGTGTGCCAGATCGATCCCCAGACCGGGGCCCTGACCACGGTGGCGGGGGAGGGCGGCAAGGGCTTCGCAGGCGATGGCGGGTCTCCCGAGGGAGCCCGTTTCTTTGAAACCTACCATCTGGCACCGACTCCCAAGGGAACGGATTACCTCATCGTCGATCTGGGTAACCGCCGCATCCGCAAGGTGGGGGTGCGTATCAGCACCATTGCTGGCAATGGTTCCCGGGCGGTACCCAAGGATGGTGACAAGGCCGCCGAGTCGCCGCTGCTGGATCCGCGCGCCTGCGCGATGGACGGCCACGGCCTGCTGTACATCCTGGAGCGGGGAGGACATGCCCTGCGGGTGGTGGACAATGCCGGCAAAATCCGCACGGTGGCCGGCACCGGCAAATCGGGGCCGCTGAAGGATGGCCCGGCGCTGGAGTGCCCGCTGAACAGCCCGAAATACCTTTGGATCGAGAAAAATGGCAAGGTGCTGATCGCGGATTCGTCGAACCATGCGATCCGCCGGTATGATCCCGCCACCGGCACCCTGAGCACCGTCGCCGGCACCGGCAAACCGGGCAAGGGCAAGGCCGGTGACGATCCCACCAAGACGGACCTGAAGGATCCCCATGCGGTGGTGGTGAGCCCCGAGGGCGTGATCACCATTGCCGACAGCGGCAATGCGCGGATTTTGCAGGTGCGGTGAGAGAACAGAGCAACCGTTCACTTTGGATGATCATGACGTATTCAGGGGGGTGAGGTCCCCTTTCCCCCACACAAAGAAGTCATGATCATGAAGCCGCGCACCCTGTTGCTGGTTGTGGGCCCGATCCTTTTTGTTGGCCCGGCCCAAGCCGATGTGCTGGTATTGAGCAACACCTCTACTTTCAACGGGACAACCTCCTCGGGCGGTTTGGGGTTGGACATCGATTTTCGGGTGAATGCGTCCACCGGTTTTAATGGTGTTTCCCTGTACAGGGCCGGTGGAGGCACGGTCAATTTTGAGGCCTTCCAGAATACCGGATCGGGTTACACCTCGATGGGGCCTGCGGTAAATAATGTTTCCGGGAATTTTATTGCGGTAAACGAGTACTTCTTCTCTGCCGGGGCCGGATCCTCCCTCGTTTTCAACACAGGGGTAGATTATCGCCTTCGGGTGACTTTAATTGAATCAGGCTTTGAAACCACCGCAAATTCCGTGTTGACGCTTCCCGGGGATAGCCCGGTCGCTTCATCGCCAACGCCAACAACAAATGTCCTCGGCTCAACAGGTGGCGCGGGTTATGCCCGATTCCAACTCTACGCTGTTCCCGAACCTGGGACCTTGATTTTGGGAAGTTTGGCCGCGATCTCCGGAGGCGCAGGAGCTTTGTGGAAAAGGCGGAAGCAAAAGTCTGTTGGGGATGTGGTGACTCAGGGGGTTCCTTTGGATTAGGCGTGCGGTCTCGAAAGATTTCAAACAGCGTCCTTATGGGGCGTTTCGAGTGAGTCTGTGGCTTCACCTTCCTTGCGTCGCGATTAGGGTTTCTGGGGGCGGGCAAGTGTCTGTTGGCCTCACCCACCTCACCCCGCCTTCACCCGCTCCGCATTGATCGGGTGGGTGGAGTCGATGCCCAGCGAAGCCAGGGTACCCACCACCTGGACCACGGCGCACATCAGGAACACGGCGTTCCACCCCATGGCGGGATCGTCGGGGTAGAGGCCTTTGACGCGAACGATGATAACCGGGGCCAGGGCCGCGCCGATGTTGCCCCACATGTTGCCCCATCCCACAACCGACCCGACATGCTTGTGGCTCACATCCTGGCACCAGGCCCAGAATGCCGGGTTGCCCATGTCGGTGGCCATCGCCACCACGCACATCATGGCCACCACCGGAAGCGGGTCATGCAGGAACAGGCAGGCAAGGTAGGCCAATCCCACCACCACGCGCGAGGCGGCCATCGGCAAGGATCTGCCCCATTTGGGGCCGAGCTTCTTGAAACAATAGTCTGTCACCCAGCCGCCGAAAAACATGCCCACGATGCCGAAGTAAAGGGGAAGCGATTGGTACTGGGCCCGTGTTTCCAGGGGCAATTGAAACACCTTTTCCAAGTAGTCAGGCAGTAGAGTGAGCAGAAACACCCAGGCGAAGTTGGACAGGAACTGGACAACCGAAGCCAACCAGAGGCTCCGGCTGGCTGCCAGTGCGGCCAGGTTCGGAAAAGAAGGTTTGGAATTGTCCACCGGGGGCCCGTCGCCCTGAATCAGGTCGATCTCTGCTTGGTTGATGGCGGGATGTTGTTCCGGTCGGTTGCGATACCAGAACCAGAACACCACCGCTCCCACCATGCCCAGAACGCCGTAAATGATAAACGGCTTGCGCCACCCATCGGTAGCTCCGGCGGCCAGGAAGGTGGTGAGCATGGGGGCGATGGCGCCACCCAACCGGCCGCCCACGGCAACGGTGCCGCTGGCCAGTCCCCGCCCGGACAGGGGGACCCACCTGCGCACGATGGCGTTGGCCAGCGGGTAGGCCCCCGCCTCAAACAGGCCGCAGCCCAAGCGCAGAAGCAGGAAAGCGGTGAAGCCGCTGACCATTCCCATCAATCCAGTGCACAGCGACCAGAAGAACAGATACACGGCCAGTACTACCCGGGGACCGTGGCGGTCGCCAATCCAGCCGGTGGGGATCTGGCACAGCGCGTATGCCCAGAAAAAGGCCGACAGCAGCCAGGCGAATTGCTCCTCGGAAAATTCGAGGTCCTTGCGGATGGAACTGCCCACAATGCTGAGGCAAACGCGGTCGAGGTAGAGCATCAGCGCCACGAAGGTGGTGATGGCGATCATGCCGTAGCGGATGGAGGTGGGGCGGTCGGGGACTGGATTCAAGGTGGCACCCTGATTTGACGGTTGGAAAAAATTTCAGCCCATATCCAAAGGGTCGCGACAAGGTGCAAGTGGATTAGCCGCCTGGGGTGGCGGATGTTCCGAAATCGCCTAGAGATTCAACCTGATTGGACGCTAAATCAGCCTGACGGGCAAGCGGTGAAGGGGGATTTTGTCGAAAGGGGCTGTTGGTCCTGGCGATGGGTTTTTCAGATGGGATAAAGTAAACTTCAACCACACCGATTGATGCCTGTCGCGCATCGGGTTGAAGGGTGATCCATGGATTCCAGTCGGGTTCCTCCACCAAGCCAATCTGTGGCCGAGCGAAACGACACCCTTGATCGCGGGCAGCGGGACCGGTTGGCCGCGCTCATTCGCCGGTATCTCGCGGGGGAAGTCCAGTCCTACGGCTTTAGGGATCAACTGGCTGAATTCAAGGAATCAAACGATAGCGCGGTTAGGTTTGTGGCGAAGCAGGAATGGTGTTTTTACGGCGACACCGAAGACATTCCTGCCTTGTTGTCCAAGCCCCAGTGGGATTTCACCCAGAGGCTCTTGTTGCTGTTGGAATCGAATTCTGGGGTGAGGGAAACTGTTTCGCTGCAGTGGTCCGTATCGCAAGGGTTCGCGTTGCTGACGCTGCTGGGATTTCTGTGGGTCGGGTATCAGCAGGGCTGGAGCGACTACTTTTTTGCGGTGGCGATACCGTTCGGCCTGGTGCCTGCCGCCATTATTTGGGTGGGGCGTGAACCATCGCCCAGGCCGTTCGACCAGTCCCTTTTCCCGTTTGCCACCATTGCGGAACTCAAGTCCGCCTGTCAGTCGTTGGGATTCCGTAAGGCCCGGTATCCGGAGCGCATGAAACAGCAGGTGTTATCCCTGCAAGCAGGAGATTTCACCCGAATTCTGATGTATTTTTTAAGGCTGATCCTGTTGCCCTGCACCCTGTTTTTTAAGGTATTTCCCGTCAGGAAATCACAGGTCAGGGTGGTTCACCCTAGATGAAATATCTGAATGCCAAGATATTCGGCGAAGGTGAAAAAAGCGGGATACGGGAGTCGAACCC
>DKBS01000021.1:0-9205 GCA_002451275.1 Planctomycetaceae bacterium UBA6894
AACAGCACGCCCCGCAGGTTGATGTCGATCTGCATGGCCAGCCAGCAGCCGAACAGGCCCCAGTTCCAGCCAGCGAACGGGGGCAGGCCCAACCATTGGACGGTCTCCCTGCTGAGCCACCAGGCCAGCGGCAGGCGCACCGCGAAAAAACCCACCCAGGTGAACAGCAGCGGAAACCGGGTGTCCCCCGCCCCGCGCAGCGCGCTGGTGAAGATGATGCAACTGGCCAGCATGGGCATGGAAAAGGCCACCAGCCGCAGCACCGGCACCCCCACTTCCACCACTGGGGTCTGCGCCTCGCTGGGGCAGAAAAAGCGGAACATACCCTGCGCGTTGGTGAAGAAAAGCACCCCCATCAAACTCATGGTCACCGCGCCCATGCCGAAGGCGGTCAGACCGCAGCGCATCGCCTCGGCGGGTTGCCTGGCCCCCAGGTTCTGGCCCACCAGCGTGGTGGCCGCAACCCCGAAGGCAGCGCCACTCAGATAGCCCAGCGCCTCCCACCCCAGCGCGATGCCGTGGGCCCCCTTCGACGCGTCATCCAGCAGGTTCACCACCGACAAAAACAAAAGCTGTCCCGCCGCCAGCGACAGGCTGTCCGCCCCCGCCGGCAGACTGACGCGCAACAGCCTGCCCAGCATGGGGAAATCGGGCTTCAGCAGTTTGGGCAGCACCTTCAGGCCGCTGCGGCCATGCCACAGCACCGCCAGCGCCGCCACCGTGCCCAGCGCGTGGCTGAGGCCCGTGCCCCAGGCAATGCCGGCAAAACCCAGGCCCTGCCAGCCTGCCATTCCCCGAAACCCGATCCAGGCCAAAGGCAGGTTGACCAGCGTGGTTCCCGCCAGAATCCACAACCCTGTGCGGGTGTCCCCCACGCCGGCCAGGCTGGCCACCGCGGTGCTCAGCAGCAACTGAAAGGGCAACAGCGTCAGCGTCACGCTGAGATAGTCGTGAGCGAACTCCAGCGACAGGCCTTCCAGTTGCAGGGCGCCCAAGAGCGGGCCCAGCCACACCAGTCCCGGCAAGCCCCCAAGCAGCCCCAGCACCACCGCCAGGATCATCGATTGGTGAAAGGCCAGATTGGCGCCGCGGATGTCACGCGCCCCCACCAGCCGCGACACCAGCGCGGATGCCCCCACACTGGCCAGCACGCCGTAGCAGGATACCACCCACGCCAGGTAGAAGCAGGTGGTTTGCGCCCCCTGTAGCGCCAGTTGCTTGTCCGGATCCAGGTTGAGCGCATTGCCGGCCAGCCAGCGGTCGGTCTGGTTCACGGTCAGGTGCAGCATTTGCTGCAGCAGCGCCGGCCACGCCAATCCCAGCACCCGCTTCCAGGCGGGAATGGTCGGGTCAATCCACAGGGAGGGTTCGTTCAAGTGGGCTTCAGCCGCGGCACCTTCCCGGCTTTCGGCCGCTTCGCTCACGCGACCACCAGCCATGGCTTGCCGCCCACGGGGTGGAATCGGTCACCCGCCTGCAGTTTGCGCCCGGGCCGCATTTCCACCTCGTTGTTGACCAAAACCCCGCCCTCGCGGATGAGGATCTTGGCCCCGCCGCCGGTATCCGCCATGCCCGAGGCCTTCACCGCCTGCGCCAGCGTCAGCCCGTTCATCAAACGAATGGTTTCCACCGGGGGATTCATGGCGAAACGCGGCTCCACTGCGGAAAAAATTCAAAAAAAGTGCAGGCTCGGCCGGCGTTTGCCCGACTGTTCGTGGGTGGGGCGCCGCGGGCCGATCCCCTATGATAACAGGAAGGGGTCCGACCACGGGGGAACCCCAAGTCCGAGGTGCGTTATGGCAGCGGTTGCGGAAGCCAACAAATCGAGGGTGGCCACCGATGTGGTGGCCGAGATCCAGGCACTGAAGAAAAAGCAGGACGCGGTCATCCTGGCGCACTATTACCAGCAGGGTGAGATCCAGGCGCTGGCAGACATCACCGGCGACAGCCTGCACCTGGCGCGTGAGGCCACCAAGGTCCACAAAAAGGTCATCGTCTTCTGCGGCGTCCACTTCATGGCCGAGACCGCCAAGATCCTCAACCCCACCCGCACGGTGGTGGTTCCCGACCTGAAGGCAGGCTGCAGCCTGGCCGACAGTTGCCCCGCCCCGCGCCTGGCCCGCTACCAGGAGATGCTGCGCGAGAACGGCCGCGTGTTCGAGACGGTCACCTACATCAACAGCACCGCCGCCACCAAGGCCCTGTGCGATTGGGTGGTCACCTCGGGCAACGCGCGCGAGATCATCGACCGCATCCCCAAGGACAAGGAGATTCTGTTCGTGCCCGACCGGCACCTGGGCCAGTACCTGCGCGAGGTGACCGGCCGCCCCATGATCCTGTGGGACGGCGCCTGCATGGTGCATGAGATCTTCAGCGTGGGAGCCCTGCTCGAGCTGAAAAAGAAAATCCCCGGCTCCGTCACCGTGGCCCACCCCGAATGCCCCGCCAACATTCTGGCCCACAGCGACTTCATCGGCGGCACCGAGGCGATCATCCGCCATGTGGGGAGCTCCGAGAAGCCCACCGACTTTTTGGTGGCGACCGAGCCGCACATGATCTGGCAACTGGAGCACCGTTTCCCCCGCCACCGCTACCACACGGTGCCGGGCATCACCTGCGCCTGCAACGACTGCCCCCACATGGCGCTCAACACGCTGGAAAAGGTGCGCGACTGCATGGCGACGCTATCGCCCGAGATCACCTGGCAGCCCTACTTCGACAAGGCCGGCGAGGTGCTGCGCAAGAGCCTGCTCCAGTGAGCCCGGAGACCGTCTGATGTCCCTCATCGCCGGGGCCCTGCTGATCCAGACCCGCGTGCCATGCTGGCATGTGGCCGATCTGGCACAGCGCATGAAAAAGGGCACCCCTCTGCCTGATGGCTGCACGCTGCGGCCTTTCACCGCCATGGGCCAACCCGGTTGCCCGGTGACGGTGCAAACAGGCTGGTCCCCCGCGGGGCTGGGCATCGTGGTGGAGGTGACAGGCAAGGCCAAGCCACCCGAGGGAGACGCGACGCGCCCGCATCTGGCCGACGGCGTGTCGCTATGGATCAACACCCGCGGCGGCCTCAGCGGCAAACGGGCCAACGCCTACTGCCACCTGCTGCACCTGCTGCCTGTGGGGGGCGGTTCCGACAAGACCGAGCCGGTCCTCTGCCAGGGCAAAATCCCCCGCGCGCTGGAGGAAGCACCGGCCATCCCCACCAGCAAGATCATTTTCCGCTCCCGCATGGAACGCGGCGGTTACACCCTTTCCGCATTGATCCCGCAGGATGCGCTGCACGGCTTCGACACCGAGGAAAACCGCACGCTGGCATTCCAGGTGAAAGTGCAGGACTCCGAGCGCGGGGCGCTGGTCACCTGCGCCGACCTGGAAGTGAATTTCGAGGAGGATCCCTCGTGGTGGGACCGGCTCATCCTGCGGGATGAGCCCCCGCCTGGCGAACCCGGCTCAATCACTGACCCGAAGATGGCCAAGAAGCCCAATGGCGTGGTGGACCCGTTCGACGATGAGCCTCCCGCAAAGCCCGCCCGCAGGGGCCGCCGCAAGGCAGGTGAGAACGGGTGATCCCGCGGGGATTTTCTCCCCCGCCGCCGGCACATCCGCCCAGGCCTCGCCATCCACCGGCCAGCCTGCTGGGAATTCCAGATCCGCCGGGGCGAACAAAATCGCCTTGGCCACCGTTCGCGCCGGCGGCAAAAGCTTTTCAGGTCGGCGCCCCGCGCCGCACCCCCACCGGTGCCAGTTCCAGGCCGAAAAGCCCCCTGCCCGCTCCAACACCTCCACACTGGCCGGCCAGCGCGGGTTAATCTCAATCGCCCACGCGGTGTCGCCCTCCAGGATGAGATCCACACCCACCACACCACGAAGGCCCATGGCAACCAGCGCTCGCCCCATGCGTCCCATCTGTTCCTGAAGCCCCCTGGATATTTCCAGGGGCCCGATGCTGCCGCAGTAGCCAAAACCACGGGCATATAGCCACGGCTGGCCCACCCACTGTTCGGTCACGCCGAGAAGTTGGGCCTCTCCCACACCCACCGCGAAAACCGCCGCGGCGCATAAACCAGCCACCCTGCGCTGGGCAAAATAACGCCAGGGTGAAACAGCTTCATCCACCGGCCAGAACTGCACACCACGCCCGGCCGCGCTGCGGTAGGGCTTACGCATCCAGCCTGATTCCTCCCCGGCGGGAGGCCGAACCGCGCAGTCGGGAACAGCAACACCGGCCTGACGCAGGTGTTTACCCCAGCGTTGGGGGTAGCGGGCCTCGCGCAACGCCCTGCCGCCGTTTCCCCACAGGGGCGCCCTCCCAGCCAAACGGCTCACCAAACCGGGGTGGTTCTCCAGCCCCCCGCCGTAGGCCCACGGGATCCCTTCGGGGAGCAGGCTTTGCAACTCATCCGGCGGCCAGTCCGCCAAGCGCCGGGCAGTAACCCCGGGCAAGGCGAGCAAGTCGGTGTCGGTAAACAAATCCAGGCAGAGCGGACGCTCCCCGGCGCGCACCGCGCTCCACGCCATGGCGCGGGTGCTGGCGCCCACCAGAGTAACCGAGGGTGTTCGGGCTGAATCCATCCCATCCATCACCCCAGTGTGGCACAGGTTGTGCCCCCCGCCAAACAGGGATACTCTCGGGTTACCCGCCTTGGAGGTGCCTATGGCCGTCTTGCCGCTACTGCTCCCGTTTGCATTGTTGCCCACCGCCCAGGACCTGAAGCCCGCCGTCGGCCCGCTCAGCCCCGCCGAGGCGGAAAAAACCATGGTGGTCGCCCCCGGGCTGGCTCTGCGGCTGATCGCCAGCGAGCCGGAGGTGATCGACCCGGTCTGCGCCGCGTTCGATGAGCACGGCCGGCTCTACGCCGCCGAGATGCGCGGCTACCCTAATGGCGGCGTGGGCACGGGCGACATCACCAGCGGTCGCATCCGCCTGCTCACCGACGACGACCGCGACGGCAAGTACGAGAAGTCGGTCATTTTTGCCGAAGGTCTGCGCTTCCCCATGGGCCTGCTGCCCTGGCGCGGGGGCCTGCTGGTGGCGCAGGCCCCCGAGATCCTTTACCTGAAGGATGACAACAACGACGGCAAGGCCGACACCCAAAAGACCCTCTATGTCGGCTTCGCCCTGCCCAACATCCAGCAACTGGTCAACACCCTGACCCTGGGTCTGGATGGCCGCGTGCACGCGATGGTGGGCGGCGCTGGCGGCGATATTCGCTGCCCCGAGGTGCCCGGGTTCCAGCTTTCCCTCCGCGGCCGGGCCTGCTCCTTCGACCCCGACCGGCCCGGCAGCCTGCGCGCTGAAACCGGCGGGGGCCAATATGGTTTGGCCGCCGATCGCTTCGGCCACTGGTTCACCAACACCANNGACACCCAAAAGACCCTCTATGTCGGCTTCGCCCTGCCCAACATCCAGCAACTGGTCAACACCCTGACCCTGGGTCTGGATGGCCGGGTGCACGCGATGGTGGGCGGCGCCGGCGGCGACATCCGCTGCCCCGAGGTGCCCGGTTTCCAGCTTTCCCTCCGCGGTCGGGCCTGCTCGTTCGACCCCGACCGGCCCGGCAGCCTGCGCGCTGAAACCGGCGGGGGCCAATATGGTTTGGCCGCCGATCGCTTCGGCCACTGGTTCACCAACACCAACAGCCAGCACCTGCGCTATATCGGCCTGCCCGACCGAGTTTTGGCTGGCAACCCGCACCTGGCGCCACCCGCCGCCACGGTGGACATCCCCCAGCACGGCGCCGCCACCAAGGTGTTCCGCATCAGCGAGCCAGAACCCTGGCGCGTGGAACGCACCCGCCGCCGAGCCGGCAGCGCTGATGCCAAGCGTTTCCCTACCACCGAACTGGTGCCCGCCGGTTACACCACCTCCACCTGCTCCCCCCTGCCCACCGACGGGGGCCTTTTCACCGGCATCTGGCGCGACGCGGTGCTGGTGTGCGACCCCGCCAACAACTTGATCACCGCCGACAAGCTGGCCCCCCGGGGTGCCGGCTTCACCGCCACCCGGCTGATCGAGGCCGGCGAGGTGGTGGCCAGCAAGGACAACTTCTTCCGCCCGGTGCACCTGTCGTTCATGCCCGATGGCGCGGTGATGGTGTGCGATTTCTACCGCGAGGCGATTGAGACACCCCTCAGCCTGCCCGAGGACCTGAAGGCCCGCATGGGCCTGGAGTCGAAGGAAAAAGGTCGCCTGTGGCGCCTGGCCCCCGCCGACAAGCCGGAATCCGCCCTGCCCGCTTTCCCTGCCGACCTGGCCGGCCGGCTCGACAAGCTGGGCAGCGACAACCCATGGGACCGTTTCACCGCCCACCGCTTGCTTCTGGAAAATCCCGGCGGTGAGGCTGCGCAAGGCCTGCGCAAGGTCGCCACCAGTGATCTGCGACCGTTGGCCCGGGTACATGCCCTGGCCCTGCTGGCACGGCTGGACGCGCTCGACACTGCTTCCATCCTGGCCGGGCTGAATCATCCGGAGGCCGGCGTGCGCGAGGTGGCGCTGGTCTGCCTGCCCGCCCACAAGGATCATTCCCCGCTGCCGGAAGGTCGGGCCCTGCAATTGCTCGAGGACGTCTCTGCCCGTGTTCGCTTTGAGGCGGCCGCTTTCGCCGCCCGTTCCCCCGGCCATGAGGAGACTCTGGCCAAGCGCCTGTGGCGCGATGCCGAGGATACCTGGATCGTCACCGCCGCCTGGAGTTCCTCCTCGCCCGACCTTTCCCGCTACCTGGCGGTGTGGGCCGAGGAGGCCAACGGGCACCCGCTCACCTCCGCCCAGGCCAGGCTGATCACCCAGGCCGGCATGCAGGTGGGCGCGCGGCCACCGGCGGACGCTGTGCCCCTCTTGGCACGCTCCCTGGCCGTGGAAGCCATGAGCAACCCCGCCTGGCGGGCCCCCTTCCTGCAGGGCCTCAGCCAGGGCATGCGGCAAGCGGGCCAAAGCATTGAAGGGTGGTGGACACCCGGCCCCGACAGGGATGGCAGCAGCCAAAAATCCCCGCTGGCGGCTCTGGAACCCCTACTGCGGTTGGCGGCCGTCACCGCCGCCAAGACTGAAGCGAGCGACAAGGACCGTCTGGCAGCCATTAGCACCCTGGCGCTGGCTCCCAGCGCGATATGGCGTGATCAGGTGGGCGACCTGCTCAGCAACAAAAATCCCCCGGCGGTGCAACTGGCCACAGTAGCCGCTCTGACTGGCCGCAATGACGCCCCCCTGCTGGCACAGATGGCCGCCTGCCTACCCAATCTGGCACCCGCCGCCCGCGCGGAGTTGCTGGCTCAGTTGATCTCCGGCCAGCAGGGCGCGCACAGCCTGTTGACCGCCATTGAGACGGGCAAGGTTCCCGCCGCCCTGGTGGACGCCGCCAACCGGACCGCCTTGCTGAACAGCCGGCAGGCCGCGCTGAAAAGCCGGGCCGCCAAGCTGTTCGCCACCAGTTCCTGGGCACGGGAGGAGGTGGTGAGGCGGTACCAAAAGGCTGTGCTCGACGGGAAAACGGAAGGCAGCCTGACCCGCGGGCGCGAGGTGTTCGTGAAAAACTGCGCCGCCTGCCACAAGACCGGCGACGCCGCCAACACAGGCCATGTGGTGGGACCCGAACTGAAGGCCGTGCTACCCGGCAAGGACAAGGCAGCGCTCATCCTGGCCATCCTCGATCCCAGCCGCGAGATCGACCCGCGCTACGCGCAGATGGTGGCCGAAACGAAGGACGGCCGCACGCTTGCCGGCCTGCTGGCTGCCGAAACCCCGGTGAATGTGACGCTCCGCCGTGCCGAGGGGATGGAGGATGTGATCCTGCGCACCAACTTGGAAGCCCTCACTGCCACGGGCAAATCGCTGATGCCCGAAGGGCTGGAAAACCAGATCACCCCGGAGCAGATGGCTGACCTGCTGGATTTCCTTTTGCAGATGGCCAAAGGAGGATAAATTTCCCACCCAACAAAAAGCCCCCGCCGAATCCTTCGGCGGGGGCCATGACCAGACAGTCATTCCTGTCCGCTTACTTCTGCAGATACACCCAGACATACCCAGTCCGGTCTTCCTGAACAAACTCGGACCGTTTCTGGTAGTGCTTGCTGAACTCCTCGCTAGCCTTCTGCCGCTCCTTCTGATCGGCTTTCTGTGAGGCTATCACCTTGGATAGTTCTTCCACCTTTTCCTGCCATGCGGCCTGCTTTTTCTTGAATTCCTCCACGGTCAAGCCTTTGGCCGGTGCCGTCAGGGTGACCGAGTCACCCACCAGCAGGTCCAGCTTGCCGTCCTCATTGACATCCTCCACCCACACCCGGGTGGCGGTGGTGGGCCCCGTCAACTCGTCTTCCTTGATGGGGAGGGCCTCGCCATAGCGCATCTCCTTGGGTGCCTGGATAAGGTCGGTCAAGGGCTTCAGTTCCGGCATCTTACCTTTGCCGGCGGTATTTTCCGCCCAGGTCACGCCCCCGTTGGAAGAACCGGTCAGGATGTCGAGGTCGCCATCCTTGTCCCAGTCCACCACGAACGGGTCGCTGTGCACCCCCTTGATTTTCAGGGTTTCCTTGCCGGCCAGGATGGGCTGGGGCTTCGGCTGGAATTTCCCCTTCCCTTCCCCCTTGAACCAGTAAAAACTGCCGGCGAAGTTGCCGGTCACAATGTCCAGGTGGCCGTCCCCGTCCCAATCCACCGCAAAGGGACGGGTGCAGATCTTTTCGGTCACCTTGGCCTCATCGTCCGCAGGAATGATCAGCGGTTCTCCATTCGTGCCCTTCAATTCCTCCGCCTTGGCGAAACCGCCCCCCTTCTTGCCGCGCAGCACCTGAAACAGGCCTGCCATGCTTTTCTCCATCCGGGAATACGACCCGGAAAGGATGTCGCGAACGCCGTCCCCATCGATATCCACAAACTGTGGAGTGGAGGAGGTGCATCACCACACACCCGGGATTTCGGCGTCAATTTGCTCGGCCTTCAGCCATGCGCCCTCGCCAAAATCCAGCCCACCCTGGTGGGGAAGCACCTTGATCTTCCCTTTCGCGAACTGGCCCACCAGCAGCTCTGGCTTGCCATCGCCGTCCAGGTCAGCCCACGCCGGGCAGGCGTACCCCGGGCTTTCCACGCGGATCGGCTTGCCGCCCGCTTTCAGCATCACTGGCTTCTCAAAATCCGCCGCAGGCAACACGCCGGCGGCCACTCCGGCGAGCATCATTGCAAAAGCCTTGGCTTTCATGGGAATGGTCCTCC
>DKBS01000021.1:9457-11248 GCA_002451275.1 Planctomycetaceae bacterium UBA6894
TTGGCTTTCATGGGAATGGTCCTCCAAAGGATAAGCGCTTTTCAAACGGGAGAAGTGCTAACTGAGTTTACCCGACCCCCCGAGTTTCAGGCAAGCGCCCATGGAAGGATCCTGATACTGCAAAAAAGAGACGGGCATGAGGGCCAGCCCCATGCCCGTCTCCTCCAGTCAAAAACTCTGAAAATCACAGCCTGGGTGCCGGCGGCTTGTTGGCCGGCAGGAAGTTGGGGGCCCCCTTCACCTTCACCTTGCGGCTGTAGACCTTGTCGCCGCAGGTGGCGTAGACGGTGTCGAGATTGGCGCCGCCAAAGGTGAGGTTCGAGACCTTGCCGTTGGGCGTGGGGATGATGCAGTTCACGCGGCCCGCCTGGTCGCACACCTGCAGGCCCATGCGGGTGGCCACATACAGCCGGCCATCGCGGTCCACGCGCATGCCGTCGGCCCCCGAGTCATCGGCGGTGTCGGGCACATGCAGGTGGTAGTAGCGCTGCTTGTGGGCCAGCGTGCCGTCCGGCTGCACCTGGTAGCTGTACACCCAGTGGCTGCGGCTGTCGGCCACGTACAGCAGGCTCTGGTCAGGCGACAGGCAGATGCCGTTGGAAAACTTCAGCCCGGTGTCTACTACCGTGTCCTTGCCTTCGGGGCTGATGTGGTGGATCTTGCTGGGGTTGCCCGGATCGGTCGCATAGATGCCGCCCTGCGCGTTCACTACCAGATCATTGCCACGGAACCCGCCCACCACCTTGGTGGCCTTGCCGTCCTTGTCCCACGCCAGGATGCCATTCTCCGCGCCGGAGGCGGCGTACAGCCGGCCATCGGGGCCAAAGTTCTGGCCGTCGCCCCGCTTGGAATCCTCCAGCCACACCTCAGGCTTGCCCTCGGCATTCACCCGGTAGGTCTTCCCCTTGCCCACATCGTTGAAGAAGACCTCGCCCTTGGCATTGGTGGCCGGCCCCTCGGTGAAGGCGTAGCCCTCTCCCACCAGCTTCCAGTCCTCGCCGGGGATCAAAATCTCCTGAAGCTGGCCGCTGCCCTTGCCCGCCCGCACCGGTTCGGGCCAGCCCTTCCACAGCCATTCCATCGCCTCGGGGAACAACTGGGTGGCGTGGTTGCCGTTGTGGCCACCGTCACCCCACTTGTGCTCCACCTCGTAGCCGGCGAACTTCAGCGAACGCTCCAGCGACAGATTGGCCATCCACCAGTCGCCGCCATAGATATTCAAGTCGTTGGAGCCGTCTTCCAGATAGACCCGCAGGGGCTTGGGCTCCACCTTGCGGACCAGCGTGGAGTAGTTCTGCCCGCCCCGCAGGCCCACATAGGTACCGATGGCGCTGAACACGCGCGAGAAAGCGTCGGGCCGCTCCCAGGCGGCGGTGAAAGCACAGATGGCGCCGCTGGAAGCACCGCCAATGCAGCGGTCATTGCCCTTCTTCGAAAGCACAATGGCCCGGCCATCGCTGGCTTTCTTGGTTTCCACATCAGGCAACAGCTCATCCAGCAGGAAGCGGGCATAGTCATCGCCCAGGCCATCGTATTCAAAACTGCGGTTGAAGCGGTCCAGCGCATCAGTGCTCTTCGCCTTCACCCGGCCGTGCATGATGAACACGCCAATAGTGACGGGCATCTTCTTTTCAGCGATCAGCCGATCGAACACCTCGGGCGCCTTGTACTGGATGCCATCCTGGTTCACATACACGCAGGCGGGGGTCTTGCCGTCGTATTGCGCGGGCACATACACCCAGTAATCGCGATAGGTCCCCGGGTACACCTTGCTGTTCTCGAACGAGAACT
>DKBS01000064.1 GCA_002451275.1 Planctomycetaceae bacterium UBA6894
GAGGACCATGAAGAAACTAAAAATGAAGAAATGAAGAGGCTTTCAAAGATTAATAGTGATTTTGTGAGGACGCAAGCTTCTTTTTAATGAGAACCAGCGATATATTAAAGAATATTCTTCTATGGGATAGAGTTGCGATGGCCTTTATTAGAAACCATCTGTTGTTGCCTGCCTTGGCTTTCCTTGCGGGGGTGTTTGGCACACCCGCGCAGGGTGCCGAGAAGGTTGATTTCCAAACCATCGGAAACCTTTTCCAAGCCAAGTGTTTCAGTTGCCACGGGCCTGAAAAACAGCGGGCGAACCTGCGGCTGGACACGCCGGCCGGATTTCAGGAGGGGGGCGACTCCGGTCCGGTGGTGGAACCGGGCAAGCCCGACTCCAGCCGGTTGCTCGATGCCGTTCTCGGACGCAACGGCCAGAATCGCATGCCGCCCAAGGGTGACCCGCTTTCAGAAAAGGAAGTGGAGCTGGTTCGCGCCTGGATCGCCGAAGGGGCCAAAATGCCAGCCGCGGTGAAAACCGCGACGGTGGACAAGGCAAAGCACTGGTCGTTCCAGCCCATCACCAATCCCCAGGTGCCGCAGGTGAGCCAGCCGGCCTGGGTCAAAAATCCCATTGATGCGTTTGTGCTGGCCCGCCTGGACCGGGAGGCGATCCAGCCTTCGGCGGAGGCGGACCCTGTCACGCTAATGCGCCGGGCCAGTCTGGATTTGACCGGCTTACCCCCTGATCCCGCGCAGGTTCGGGATTTTTTAAGCCGTCATGGTCCGCAGGCGTATGAGAAGTGGATCGACCACCTGCTGGCCCAGCCAGCCTATGGGGAGCGTTGGGCGCGCGTGTGGCTCGACCAGGCCCGCTACGCGGACAGCAACGGCTATTCCATCGACGCGCCGCGCAGCATCTGGCCGTGGCGGGACTGGGTGATCCGGGCCCTGAACGCGGACATGCCGTTTGACAGGTTCACCCTGGAGCAGTTGGCGGGGGATCTCCTTCCGAACTCCACGAGGGACCAGAAGGTGGCGACCGGTTTCCACCGCAACACCCAGATCAACGAGGAAGGCGGGGTGGACAAGGAGCAATTCCGCATCGAGTCCGTTTTTGACCGGGTGGGCACCACCGGCGCGGTATGGATGGGGCTCACCCTGGGCTGTGCCCAGTGCCACAACCACAAGTTCGACCCGATCAGCCAGCGCGACTACTACCGGATGTTCGCGTTCTTCAACAACCAGGATGAGCCCACCCTCACCCTGGAGCCTGCCGTGCTGGCCAAGGACCAGCCCGAGGACAAAAGCAAGGACGGCAAAAAGGCCAAGCCCAAGGTGGAAAAACCGGCGGTCACCACCCTGGTGCTGGCCGAGCGTTCCACCCCGCGGGAGACCAAGATCCTGCTGGGCGGTGATTTCACCCGCCCCGGCATGGTGGTGGACTCGGGCACGCCCGCGGTATTGCCGCCGCTGGAACAACCTGCCGCGAGCGGAAAGCCAAACCGCCAGGATCTGGCCCGCTGGCTGGTAAGCCGCTCCAACCCCCTCACCTCCCGGGTGCAGGTCAACCGGCACTGGGGCCGTTTTTTCGGCTTGCCGCTGGTGGAGACCGAGAATGATTTCGGCATCCAGGGAACGCCCCCCAGCCATCCCGACCTGCTGGACTGGCTGGCCCACCGTTTCATGGACGATGGCTGGTCCATGAAGAAGCTGCACCGGCTGATTGTCACCTCCGCCACCTACCGGCAATCCTCGGCGCATCGGCCGGATCTGGAGACCAAAGACCCCCGCAACAAGCTGCTGGCCCGGCAGAAACGCGTTCGCCTGGAGGCGGAAGCGGTGCGCGACAGCGCCCTGGTGGCCAGCGGCCTCTACACCGACAAGGTGGGAGGGCCCAGTGTGTTCCCGCCCCAGCCCGCCGGCGTGGACCAGTTCACCCAGGTGAAAAGGCCGTGGGTGGCCAGCGAGGGACCGGATCGTTACCGCCGCGGCCTGTACACCCACTTCTGGCGCGCGGCCCCCTATCCTGGCCTGACGGTGTTTGACGCCCCGGATGCCGGCACCACCTGCACGCGCCGCAACCAATCGAACACGCCGCTGCAGTCTTTGACACTGCTGAATGACCAGGCTTTTGGCGAATGCGCCCACGGCTTGGCCCTGCGCATGTTGAAGGAAGGCAACGCGGACAAGGCGGCCGGGCGGATGTTTGAACTGGCCATGGCGCGCCAGCCCGGCAGCCTGGAATTGGAGCGCCTGAACCGTTTTTACGAACTGGAAAAACAGCGTTTGGTCGAAAACCCCAAAGCGGCTGACGATCTTGTGCGGCAGGGCGGTCCACCGGGACGGGAATTGTCCGCCAGGGCGGAGCCGCCGGCTGACAAGGCTGCCCTGGTGCTGCTGGCCCGCCTGATCCTCAACCTCGATGAGTTCATCACCCGTGAGTGATCCCATGCACACCAACGAGATGAACCCGCTGGCCACCGAGACTCGCCGTCATTTTTTCCGGCGCTGCCCGGTGGCCCTGGGCGGCGTGGCGCTGGCGAATCTGCTGGCGCGGGATGGGTACGCGCTGGGCGGTGGCGCGGTTTCCAGGAGTGAGGCGCTGAACGGCCTGCACCACACCCCGAAGGCCAAACGGGTGATCTACCTGTTCATGGCGGGAGGTCCCAGCCAGTTTGAACTGTTTGAGCCCAAACCCGAACTGCAGAAATATCACGACCAGCCAATCCCCGAATCGTTCGTGAAGGGGCGCCGGTTCGCCTTCATGGATACCTTCTCGAAGGAGCGGCCCAAGCTGCTGGGGACCAAGCGTTCCTTCAAGCCCGTGGGTGATGCCGGCCTGCAGGTATCGGAGCTGCTTCCCCACTTCAGGCACATCGCCAACGAGGTGACTTTTGTGCGCACGGTGGCGACCGATGTGTTCAACCACGCGCCCGCCAAGCTTTTCGCCAACACCGGCAGCGCCCAGGCCGGCCGACCGAGCATGGGGAGTTGGCTCAGCTACGGCATCGGCAGCGAGTCGCGGGACCTGCCGGCGTTTGTGGTGCTGCAATCGGGTGGACGGGGGCCACGGGGCGGCGCCCCGCTGTGGGGTTCCGGTTTTCTGCCCACGGCGCACCAGGGGGTGCCGTTTCGGTCCCTGGGCGATCCGATCGTCAGCCTGTCGAATCCACCGGGCATCGACCGGACCATCCAGGGCGACACGGTGGAGGCGGTTGCCGACCTCAACCGTCTGAGGCGGGAGGCCACGGGAGACGAGGAGATCGTCACGCGTATCAGGGCCTACGAGATGGCCTACCGCATGCAGACAAGCGCGCCGGAGTTGATCGATCTGGGCAGGGAAAGCAAGGAGACGCTGGACCTGTACGGAGCCGTCCCGGGCAAGCCTTCCTTCGCCAACAACTGCCTGCTGGCCAGGCGCATGATCGAGCGCGGCGTGCGCTTCGTGCAGCTATACCACACCGATTGGGACCATCATGGCGACACCGTGAACCACCTGGGCGGCCCCTTGGAAAAGGTGTGTCTCGAGACCGACCGGGCCTGCGCCGCGCTGGTGCTGGACCTGAAGCGCCGGGGGTTGCTGGAAGACACGCTGGTGGTGTGGGGTGGAGAATTCGGCCGCACGCCCATGGGTGAGGTGCGCGAGCTGGTGGGCCGCAACCACCACATTGACACCTTCCCCATGTGGTTCGCGGGCGGAGGTGTGAAGAAGGGCCTGGTGCATGGTGAGACCGACGCGTTCGGCTTCGCCCCGGTCTCGGGCAGGGTGCATGTGCACGATGTGCAGGCGACGGTGCTGCACCTGTGCGGTATCGACCACAAGAAGCTCACCTTCCGGTTCCAGGGCCGCGACTTCCGCCTGACGGATGTCCATGGCGAGCTGATGACACCGATTCTGGTTTAGGGTGGTTCGCACGGTGGAGACGGGGTTCCACCTACCCGGATTTAACCGGGGGCTTTCTGGCCAGACTGTTGGGGCGCGTTGTTTCCATTTCCAGATGGAAACCGGATGCAGCCCTTGGATAGCCAATACAATAAACCTGAAACTGCGTTGTCGAATCCGTGGCATCTGGCGATGTTTCCCCGGTTGTGGGGAACACCGGGTTTCTCATGTGGCGGGGCCTCCATGAAAAGTGTTTTTGGTCGTGTTTTGGCAGTGCTCGTCGGTGCGGCAGGCATGGCGCAAGCCGGCTCTGGGGACGCGCCGACATTCACCAAGGATGTGGCGCCGATCCTCTTCAAGCATTGCGCATCCTGCCACCGCCCGGGGGAAATCGCCCCTTTCAGCCTTTTGGAATACAAGGATGCCGCCAAGCGCGCCGATTTCCTGGCGAAAATCACCGGGGAAAACCGCATGCCCCCCTGGTCTCCCGAGCCGGGTTTTGGTCATTTCAAGGATGAGAGAAGGTTGACGGCTTCGGAAAAGGCAACAATCGCGGCATGGGCCAAGGCCGGCGCACCCGAGGGGGACCTGGGGAATCTACCGGCCAAGCCCGCCTTCGGCTCTGGCTGGGTGCTGGGAAAACCGGACCTGGTGGTGGAAATGCCGGCGGAGTTCACCATCCCCGCGTCCGGCCCCGATGTGTACCAGTGCTTTGTCATCCCGCTTCCTGTCACGCGGGACGAGGCGGTGGTGGCAGTTGATTTCCAGCCGGGCAACACCAAGGTGGTCCATCATGCCATCCTCTACCTGGACAGCAACGGCCAGGGGCGCGCCAAGGCGGACCCGGTCACCCGCAGTTTTCCAAGCTTTGGGGGGCCGGGCATCCGTCCTACCGGCAATATCGGGGCCTGGGCTCCGGGAATTCGGCCCGGGCTCCTGCCCGAGGGAACCGGCCGTTACCTGAAAAAGGGATCGGACCTGGTGCTCCAGATTCACTACCACCCCTCCGGCAAGGAGGAAAAGGACAAAAGCCGGGTGGGCATCTACTTTTCCAAGGTGCCGGTCCGCAACTATGTCGGCGCCGTCGGCATCCGCACCAGGCAATGGGCCCTCAGGATTCCGGCCGGGGAACCCAACTTCACTCTGGTCGAGCAATCTGAGCCCTTGCCAGTGCCCGCCAAGGCGATCGGCATCCTGCCCCACATGCATTACCTGGGCAAGGAGATGAAGGTGGACGCGAAGCTGCCCGACGGCAGCGAGATACCCCTGGTCTGGATCAAGGACTGGGATTTCAACTGGCAGGGGATCTACGGCTACCAGGAGCCGGTCAACCTGCCGAAGGGAACCGTGCTGCGGATGAAGGCGGTCTTTGACAACTCGACGGCCAATCCCCGCAACCCCTCCTCCCCGCCGATCCCCGTCACCTGGGGCGAGCAAACACAGGATGAGATGTGCATCTGCGGCGTGCAGGTGATCACCGAGACCAAAAAAGAACTGCGGCAGCTGATGGACATGCTCCACGGCGACCTGGGGATGATCCTTGGCGGGGGCGGCTTGCCCGAGGATGCCGATACCCAGGCGGTTGCAATGGAACGCACCAAGAAAATGGAGCGGATGGTCCTGTGGGAGTACGATGCCGACAAGGACGGCAAGATTTCCAAGGAAGAACTGGAACTGGTGCCCAAATCCAACCGCGACCGGGTCACGCTGATTCTGCGGGTGATGGGCAAGCTCAAGTGAAACGGGGCCGGTGTACTGCCCCGCCGGCCCCTTCCCTGTAAATGCAAAGACTTGCGTGCCCCGCCCTTTTCCCGCAGACGAGGAATCAGCGGCCTGAAGCCACCCGCACCGGCTCGGTGCCATAGGGGCCCATGGCTCCCGGCTGGGCCGCGCTGCCCAGGGCATTGTGGTCTATCTTGCCCAGCAGCTCCTTGTGCACATAGGCGATATTTTCGGGGATTTTCTGCGCGTCCTTGCCGGTCCATTCCCGGTACCAGGGCATGTCGCACGAGGCGGTGATCTCCTCCAGGCTCTTGTTGGTGTCGATGCCTTTTTTGACCAGGTCGCGCATGTCGGCGAAATAGCGGCGCTGCAGGCCGATCAGTTGCCGGGCGGCCGATGGCTTGCCGTGGCCGGGCAGCACCACCTCGGGGTCGAAGTCCAGCATGCGGTCGAGCACGCGCACCCAGGAAGCCGAGTTGCTGTGGCCCATGAAGTTGAACGCGCCGTTCACACAGGCGTCGCCGGTGCACAGGATGCGCTGCTTGGGCAGCCACGCCACCGCGTCGCCGGGCGTGTGGGCATGGCCCAGGAAATGGAACTCCACCCGCTGGGTGCCATCGTCCAGCACATATTTTTCATCAAACGGGATATCGACCGTTTTCAGTTTGTTGTCAG
>DKBS01000143.1:0-867 GCA_002451275.1 Planctomycetaceae bacterium UBA6894
ACAAGCCAGCCAAATAAATATATCTCCCAATATAAAATAAATACGGTTTGACGAAAAACAGCTTCCACAATCGTCATCATCATCCAAACTTCACGGGCTAGAGGGGTTGCGAACTTTTTCCAAGTCGTTTGCCCGCTTGCTTGGGCTCCCGGGCCATCTATCATGCTGACTATGGCTGAATCCGTTCCGTGTGCCTAACTTTCAAGTTGCACCGGACCCAGGATGAACCTTTGAACGGTTCTGGCCGTATGCGTGAAATGGGGCAGTCCACTTCATTTCCAATTATTTGATCGAATTCTCACTTCGCGCGAGGCGGATCCATGGCCGAGCCTGTGGTTGAAACGCAAAAACTTACCAAAATCTTCCTCGATTTCTGGGGACGCAAGAAAAAGGTCGCCCTGCGCGCCCTCGACATCAAGGTTAACCAGGGTGAGATTTTCGGGCTTCTGGGGCCGAACGGTTCCGGCAAAACGACCACCATCAAGTTGTTGCTTGGCTTGCTGTTCCCCACGGAGGGCAGGGCCACGGTGCTGGGCAAATCGACCACCGATGTCCGGAAGAACGAGTTGATCGGGTACCTCCCCGAAGAGTCCTACCTCTACCGGTTCCTCAACGCCGAGGAAACCCTCGACTTTTATGGCCGGCTCTTCGACCTGCCCGCCTCGGTCCGGGTGAAACGGGCCCAGGAGTTGATCGACCGCGTTGGTCTGGGCCGGGATAAAAAGCGCCAGCTGCGTGAATATTCCAAGGGTATGCGCCAGCGAATCGGTCTGGCCCAGGCTCTGATCAACGATCCCAAGCTGGTGATCCTTGATGAGCCCACTTCCGGCCTCGACCCACTCGGCGCCCGCTGGATGAAGGACCTCA
>DKBS01000143.1:1092-22411 GCA_002451275.1 Planctomycetaceae bacterium UBA6894
GGCGCCCGCTGGATGAAGGACCTCATCCGCGACCTGCGCAACGAGGGCAAGACGGTGATCATGTGCAGCCACCGTCTGGAGGATGTCCAGGACATTTGTGACCGTATCGCCATCCTCCATGAGGGCGACCTGCAAAGTTACGGCCATGTCAGCGACCTGCTGAAAGACACCATGCGTGTGGAAATGCGCGCCAGCCAGGTGCGCCTCACCCCCGAATTGGAGCGTGACCTGCGCGAGGTCCTCTCCCGCCACGGGGGCACGCTCGACACCGTCGGCAACCCCACCACCACCCTGGAAGACTACTTCCTGCGGATCGTCGAGGAGAGCAAGGCACGCCCCGGTCGCCGTTTCCTTCCGGGCGAGCAAACCTCCAAGGCCGAAACCGCTACCAGAAACTGACATCTGCGCCCCATGACACCGGCGCTGGCCCGCACATCAGATGGTCCCCTCCAAGGCGACAAGCATGGCTACCGGCTTTTTTGAAACCGCCTCCCCTTTGGCGCAACCGCTATTCGCGGTCCTGTCCCTCGAACGGGACCCGCTCACCGTTTCGAGCGTGCTCAACTGGCCGGTCCTGCGCTATTACCTGCTCACCGTCGGCTCGGTCACCAGCCTTTGCCTTGTTTTGTGGTTCCTTTTCCGCGGCTGGAAGCAGGTAAACAAGCTCAGTCCGGGCACCAAATCGGCGTTCATCATCCTGGCCCTGCTGGCCCTGCCGATGGTGTGCCTCGACCTGTTCAGCCTCGCCCAGTTCACCCGGCCACTGTGGCCCGGCTACGACCCGGAAAACACTCCGCCGGCCGCCCTCGCTTCGGCCATCCGCCCCGAATGGGTCAACAATCTCATGGCGGTCAGCGCGGTCGCCTCCATCCTGGCGGTGGCCCTGCCCTTTTTGGTCAACCTGCCCCGCCTCAGCTTCCGCCGCATCTACGCCATCGCCAAACTCAGCTTCAAAGAAGCCGTACGCAAGCGCGTGCTGTACGCCTTCACCGGGCTGTTGCTGATCCTGCTTTTCGGTTCTTGGTTCATTCCCTCCAAATCTTCCGACCAGATTCGTACCTATGTGACCGTGGTTTTCTGGGCGATGACGGTGATCCTGCTGATGGTCAGCGCACTGCTGGCCGCGTTTGGCATCCCCGCCGATATCAAGAGCCAGTCGCTGTTCCTGATTGTCACCAAGCCGGTGGAACGGGTGGAGATCCTCCTGGGCCGCCTGCTGGGCTACATGTCCCTTTTGACGCTGATCCTGATTGTTCTCACCGGGGCCGGCCTTCTATATATCCTGCGCGGGGTAAGCCCGGAGGCGGCCGAGGAAAGCCTCAAGGCAAGGTCCCCGCTGTACGGTGTGCTGCATTACGAGAACACGGGCTCGGAGCGCGAAGGCGACAATGTGGGCCGTGAATGGAACTACCGCGGATATATTTCAGGCGCCGCTTCAGGAGCCAACAACGCACAGCCCAAGGCCATCTGGGATTTCAATTCCCTGCCGTCCGCCCTGGCGACCCGTCCCAAGGTGACCGCTGAATTCACCTTTGATATCTACCGCACCACCAAGGGGTATGAAAACCAGGGCGTGGGCATCGGAATGCTGTTCACCACGCGCAATTACGACCCTGAAAAGCTGCGTCTGGAGCGCGAGGCGCGCGAACGCGAGGGCAAGCCCGCCCTCACGGTTGACGAGTTGGCGGAGAAGTTCGGCTACTTCCAGCCCGCCGCGTCCATCACCTTCTACGATTACAGCACCGGAAGCGTCGAGGTGCCTGGCAAGCTTTTCGCCAACGCCCAGACCGGGCCGGAGGACAAGCCCCCCTTGGTGGTCACGGTCACCTGCAAAGAGGTGACCCAGTATGTGGGCATGGCTCGTTACGACTTCTATTTCCGTGAGGACGACACCGCCCGCGGCGCCGACACGCTGCGATTCTCCTGGAACTTTGCAAAGGCCTCCATGGGCCTTTGGCTGCGTATCCTGCTGGTCACCACCCTGGCTCTGGTTCTCAGCACCTACCTGTCGGGTGTGGTGAGCCTGCTGGTCGCATTGTTTGTGTTTCTGCTCGGGCAGTTCCAGGACTTCCTGTTGGCCCTGGTGCTCGGGCGTGTTTCCGGCGGCGGTCCGCTGGAAAACCTCTCCAGGCTGATCACCAACGAGGTCGCCGGCAAGCAACTGGAAAATACTGCCCTCAACAATGTGATCATGAACACCGACCGCGTGCTGCGGGAGTTTTTGGGCGGCCTGCTGAACTTCCTGCCGGAGGTGCAGTCGCTGTCCTTCACCGAGTATGTGAGCAACGGCTTCAACATTGGCGGATCGGATCTGGCGGCCAACGCCATCCGTACCGTCGCCTACCTCCTCCCGTGGCTGCTGCTTGGCTATCACGCCCTGCGCGAGCGTGAGGTGGCCGGCCCCACTTGATGACTGCGCGGTTGGCCCCTGGGCCTGACAAGTATCGGAAAAAGCAACCCGATCCGAACGGAGCGGTGGCATGAATCGGCAGATTTTTTACCTGGTGGGCATGGGCGTCCTGCTGACGGTCGCTTGGCTTTGGCGCGACTCCGTGGTGAATCCCAACGCCGAGAAGAACGGCCTGCGCGAGCAGGATGTCGGCAACGTGGAAGTCACCGGGCGTGCGGTCGAACTAGCCCTCACCGGCTCGCGCGGCATGGCTGTGGCCTACCTGTGGTACGAGGCCACCGAACTACAGAAAAAGAACCGCTGGAACGAAGTGGAGCTGGTCGTCCGCTCCCTCACCAAACTCCAGCCCCACTTCATCACCCCCTGGCTCTTCCAAAGCTGGAATTTCGCGTACAACGTTTACGCGGAGGTGGATCGCCCCCGCGAGAAGCTGTACTACCTTTCGCGCGGCTGCGAGATGCTGGCTGAAGGTGACAAACGGAACCGCTTCAACCCAGATTTGCGCTTCAACCTGGGGCTTTACCAACAGCACAAGATCAACCAGTCCGATGAGACGAACATCATGCGTTCGCTCTTCCAATTGGCCTGCGTGCCACCGGTTGAGCGCGAACCCAAGAGGTTTCAGGTTTTCGACGAAAAAGGGGTGTTAGGCGAGGCCGGCAGGGAGGTCCGTTGGAACCGTTTCCAGTCCGCGCGTGACGAGATCCGCCAAGCCGATCCCCTGACCGAGTGGCGGCTGAAGCTTCGCCTTGCCCGCAAGGCGGAGATCGACACGATCCTCAACCTTCCCGAAGAGCAGACAGCGCCGCAAATGATCCCCGCCGACCTCCCCATGTCGGCTGCGGAGCGGGCCGTCGCCTGGATGGACAAAACCGAACAGGGCAACACCGGCCTGTTTGTGGTTCCCCCATTGGGTTCAGGCCTGTGGGGTGCCATGGGCGCCCTTCCGCTCATGACCGACCGAGTGGTTGTTGCTGATGGAACCCTCCTGCCGGAAAGCAAATTCGAGGAATACAGGAAGGCGAATCCGCTCGATGCGGCGCTGGCCGGCCTGCGAGCCGCTCGAGGCGACAAGGTTCTCGAACTTCCCGTCGCCAACACGCCCGCCGAGATCGAAGCCCTTCAGAAAAAGCGCGACGCCATCGACCCTGCGGTGGCCGCCACGGCCCGGGAGAAGCTGCTGGCCCAATTCGAGCGGGCCGAGCGTGAGCTCGAGTCGTTTTGCCAGCGGTACCCCTCGCTCACCCGCCGCTTGAAGGAAGGCACCCGACCCGAATATCTGAATGTCCGGAGCGACAAGGGGCGTGGCCGCGCACGCCGCCGCACCCAGTTCGTCTGCGAAAGCGCGGATGCATTCATCCGCTTTCTCGATGAGAGCCAGGGTATTCCCTCGCTCTACGACGCCGAGGCATACCGTCGCCCCGGCCCCAACGGCTGGCGCGCGCCCGACACACGCCCCGCGCTCAACACCAACCTCATCGCCCGCTTCCCCTCGCTGCCGGGCAAGCCGGACCGCGTGCCCGGCGTGAACGAGGAATATGATCCTTCCGCGCCGATCCAGTACTACGCCGAAAAGCCCGAGCAGTGGAACAATGACCAGTTTGATGCCTGGGCAGCCGCGCTGGCCTGGTATCGCTACGCGCAGGAGCCCCTGCCCAAGGCCAACGAATTTCCCGGTTCCACCAAGCCCATCGAGGACCGGGTTGCCCAGCGCAAACCCAAAAACATGGCGGCTATCATTTTCCGCACACAGCCCGGCCTGATGCAGGAGAAAGTGGCCCAGCGGCTCATGCAGGAAGGCTGGTTCGACCCCGATGAGGGTGACTTTGATCCGGCCAAGGCAGGAAGCACCCTCGCCCAGGGAGCTGGAGGCGGCTATGTGCTGCGCGACTGGATTCCTAACAAGGAATTGGTTCTGGGCAAGGGATCCAGCGTGCTGGCCCCGACCATCGCCGAAACCGAGCGTGTCTGGCGCGAGATCGCCAAGGCGAACAAGATGGTCCTCGACCCGCTCACCGAGCGGAACATGGACAACAACGCCAAGCTCTACCGCCAGACCTACATCCTTTCGGCCGAAATGAAGGCTTCCTATGAGGGAGCTCCCGATCGTCTGGAAATGGCCCTGCGTTCTTCCCAGCCCCGCCACGAGCAGCCCGAACTGACCTGGTCTCCGGAGATGCGCCAATCGTGGTACGACCATTACTACCTGCGCGAGTACGATGCCTACCGCCAGATGAGCAATTTCGGCCCCCACTATGTTCGGGCCCTGGCGGAGAAGAATCCAGCATTCGCCATCGCCCGCAAGCGCTTCTTCGAGGCCGACACACTGTCGAAGTTCCAGGCACTCCTCAATGAGCGCGACGCGCTGAAGATCCTCCGCCGGCCGGACGCCCTTTTGGCCTATCGCGAAAAGATCCTGCTCGAGCCCAAGCAACGCCTGGGGTGGTTCAGCGACACCACCCTGCGGGTGCTCACGGAGTACGGCAAGGAGGATGTGATCCAGGAGGACAATTACCTGCTGGAATTGCGTTACACCCAGTTGGCCAAGGAACAGGAGGAACCGCAGATTTCCTCCGCCAAGCGGTACCTGGGCCGCCAACTGGGCCAACAGTTGCTTGCCGGAAACCTGGCCAATTCGGCTGTCGGCAATCCGGCTCTGGGGCAGGTGGCCAACCTGGCTGTCCAGCGGCGGATCGACTCCCTGTTCACCAAGCTGGATGAGCAGGTCCCGTTTCCGGCGGTTTCATTCATTCCACCCATGCTCGACTACCTCGACCAGAATGACTGGCCCCGGCGGATGGAGATCATTTCCAACACCGCCAAGGGTGCCGTGGAGGGCCGTGATGGCGAGGTGACAAAAGAGCGCCCGCCCACCTTGCCCCTACCCCCCTTGGAATGACGGGAAAGCACGGGAGTCATCTCGAAGTGGACAACGACATGGCTTGCCCCGGCACGGTTTTGAGCCTGTTGGCCCATCCGGATGATGCCGAGATTCTCTGCGCCGGCACCCTGGCGCATTTGGCCTCGAGGGGGTGGCGTTGCCATGTCGCCACCTTCACCGCCGGGGATTGCGGTTCGGCGGAATTGGACCAGGCCGCCATCTCCAAAATCAGGCGAGCAGAGGCCTTGGCGGCAGCCACCCTGCTACCCGGCGGTTACGACTGCCTGGAGGAAAAGGACCTGCTCCTTTTCTACGCCCTCAAGCCATTGCGCAAGGTGGTTTCACTGCTTCGGCGGGTCCGGCCCACGGTGGTGCTGGCGCACAGTCCAGCGGACTACATGGCCGATCACGAGATGGCCAGCCTTTTGGTTCGCGCGGGCTGCTTCAATGCCGCGGTGCCCAACCTCTTCCCTCGGACGGGAGCCCCGGCTCTGGAACATATCCCGGCGCTTTATTACTGCGACCCGCTGGATGGGGTCGACCCCATGGGCCGCCCTGTTCAGCCGGCCATGGTGGTGGACATCGGCTCCACCCTCGACCTGAAGGAAAAAATGCTCGCTTGTCACGCCAGCCAGCGCGATTGGCTTGCCCGCCAGCACGGCATGGACCAGTACCTGGTGGCGATGCGCGATTTCGCCAAATCCCGCGGATCGTTGGCGGGGATTCCTGCCGGGGAAGGCTTCCGCCAGCATTTGGGGCACGGTTACCCCCACATAAACGTTCTGGCCAAGGCTTTGGGCGGCCTCTGCCACCAAACCAAACCTCACGCCTAGTCCCCTGACCCTTTTCCCAAGATTACCTTTGGGCCGGTTGTACCGGTTTTTCTGGAGTCATGATTCGGGTTTCGCCGATTTCATGCTGGGCAAGGAAAACCGCCAGATTTCCCTGCAACCACCCGCCCCCCCCTGCTCCCTACGGGAACGGCCCCATGAATCGTCGAGACGCCTCGTTACTTTTGGGCGGTTTTGCCCTCGTCGGTTCTTCTCTGTCCAGAGGTAAGCTTTTTGCCGCGGATGAAGCCCCAAAAATCATCCCGGCCCAACGGACCGGAACCGCGAACGGTCATCAAACCGGTCATGGATACACCCACATCCCGGCATTGGATGTGAATGTTTCCAAATCCGACTCCATCGCGGTGGTTATGACCGGTGCGGCAGCCGCGGGAGGCAACCCGCTCGAATGCAGCCGCGCTGAAATTGTCAGCGAAGTGACCCAGGTCCTGAGGGTTGCCGGTCACGGAAGCCTGAAACTGACCATGGACGCCCACCTGGTAGGGCAATTGTGGTGCTCCCGGGATGGAGACGGATTCGCGGCGTTATCCTCGGCAGAAGCTTCATTGATGGCCGATAGCGGGTCGATTTTGGGTGTCAATTTCAATGGTCGCACCCATACCGGCAAGGCTGTGGTTTTCATCAACGACCGCCTCGAACCCGCAACTGCCATCGTCGGCCCGGGCGAGTATGTGTTGATGCAGCGTCTGGTGATCGAGGCCTCCCATCCCAAACGCTGTTTCCACAAGAATGTGGCGATGTCCTACTTCGGTCCGGAGGGGGCCAACCCCCCGGAATGGCTGAAGATCATGGCCGCCCACCGCGATGCCCCCAAGCAAAAAGACTTGGGCTTCCGGGTCATCATGAAGGTGGAAAACGCCCCCGTGGGCTGATCCGCCGCCGCGTTTCCCCTCGCAGGACATAGATTCAGGCCCTGGCAGCCCTTCCATGAGACCTTTCTCATGGAAGGGCTGCCAGGGCCTGCTGGCGTGGACCCCTCGTGCGGGTGCGGGTAAAATTCATTGACCTGCCAATAGAGGTGATCGCCTCATGCTTTTGCTGAACCTGCTCCTGACCACCTGCCAACAGTCCACAAATCCCCCCAAGGATTTTTCCCTGTCGGCCTTTGTGAATCGGCACTGCATCCAGTGCCACCAGGGTGACAAAGCCAAGGGCAGCCTTTCCCTGGAAAAGCTCGATCCCGCTTCCATCCTGAAAAACCGCGCGGGCTGGGAACACTCGGTGGAGCGTACCCAGGGCGGCGACATGCCGCCCGCCTCCCGGAAAACCCGACCCACCCCGGCGGAAATCGAAGCCTTCACCAATCAGGTGAATGCTATTTTTGAGGCAGCCGACCTCAAGGCCAAACCCGACCCCGGACTGGTGCCGCCGCGTCGGTTGAACCGCGTGGAATACGCCAACACCTTGAAAGACCTGCTCGGGGTTGATTTCAATCCAGCCGGTGACTTTCCATCCGACGACATCGGCCACGGCTTTGACAACAACGCAGAAACCCTGTCTTTGCCTCCCCTCCTGATGGAGCGTTACCTGTCCGCCGCCGAAACAGCCCTCGACAAGGCCATCCAGCTCAAGGCACCCAAGCCCGCAAAACGCAATCTATCCGCCCGGTACCTGGAACCCGCGCTGAAAAACCCGGGAGATGTGAAACGCTTTCGCGAATTGAAGGACGATCGGCTATTTCAGACTTACAAAGTCACTGAAACCGGCGAATATATCCTGCGCTTCAAGGCGTATGGCATTCGCGGAGGTGACAAGGCCCCGGATGTGGCCATACAGATCGGCGACAAGCGGATCCTCTCAAAGCACAAGCTGGAAGGAGATGAAAAGAATCCCCAGGTATTCGAGGCCAAAACCACGCTGCGACCCAAGCAGTATCAATTCGGCCTGCGGCTGGAAAATCCCGGGGATGGCAGGGCCGCGATGGTGGAATGGGCCGAGATCGAGGGTCCGATCGACACGCGCCCACCCGAACTCCGGAATCTGCTGGCCGTGCAGGACTCCCAGGCGGATGCGGAAAAAATTCGTTTGGTTCTGACACGTTTCGCCCGGAAAGCCTGGCGGGGCCAGGTTGACAAACAGGCTCTCCAAGGGGTCGTTGACTTGGCGATTGCTGACGGGGCCAAACGCAAGGACTGGGTTGCGGGTGCCAAAACCGGCATGCTGGCGATCCTGTGTTCCCCCAGATTTCTGTTCCGCCTGGAAACGGATGACCGACCCCCGCGCGAGGAACCCTACGACCTGACTGAAATGCAATTGGCAAGCCGGCTTTCCTACTTCCTGTGGAGCACGATGCCTGACCGGGAGTTGGTGGAATTGGCCGAGGATGGCCACCTGATGGCCAATCTCGATTCCCAGATCCACAGGATGCTCAAGGCGGAAAAGTCCGGGGCTCTGGTGGAGAACTTTTTCCCTCAATGGCTGCAGATTCAGCGGCTAGATACATTCCAGCCCGACAAGGGAAAATTTCCATTCTTCAATGAACAATTGCGCAAATCGATGAAAATGGAGGCCCAGAAACTGTTTGAGGAGATCGTGCAGCAGGATGCCAGCATCCTGAACATCATCAATGCGGACCACACTTGGCTGAACCAGCGACTCGCCCGGCATTACGGCATCACCGACACCAAGGGCAACGCCCTCATGGGCAAGGCCGGCAAGGAGAAGGGTAAACCGATCGAGGGGGAGGAATTCGTCCGGGTGGAGTTAGGAAACACCCCCAGTCGCGGCGGCGTGCTTGGCATGGCTGCCATCCTTTCCGTTACCTCGAACCCCACCCGCACCTCCCCGGTGAAACGGGGCAAATGGGTGCTGGAGCAGTTGATGGGCACACCTCCCCCACCCGCTCCACCCAATGTGCCCGAACTGGAGGCCACCGCCAAAAGCTCCAAGGCGGAAACCCTCCGGCAGCGAATGGAGCTGCACCGTTCCAACCCTGCCTGTTCCACCTGCCACCAGAAGATGGATGCGCTGGGGTTCGCCTTCGAAGGCTTCAATGCCCTGGGCGCCCTGCGTGACAAGGATGAAGGGCAACCCATTGACGCCTCCGGTGAACTTCCCGGGGGTCGCAAGGTTGCCGGTATGCAGGATGTCCGCTCCTACCTCGTGGAGAACAAGGACAAGTTCGTGAAAACCATGGCCGAAAGGCTGATGGTGTACGCCTTGGGTCGCGGTCTCACTCCGGCCGATCGCAAGGCGGTGGAGGGTGTTGTCGAGGCCACCAAAAAGGGAGACTACAAATTCAGCGCCATGGTGAAAGCCGTGGTGAGGAGCCAACCCTTCCGACAAAAAAGGGGCCGCGACCAGGAACCTGCCGAATAACCGGCCCCAACCGCATCCGCCTGCCATTCGTGTGTTAAAATAGATAAAAAGGTGATTGGGTCTGTTGAACAGGAGAGAGCAAACCATGGCACAGTTCAATCGACGCTTGGCACTTCGGGGAATGGGTGCGACCATCGGCTTGCCTTGGCTTGAATCACTGGCCCGCGCCACCGGCGAGACCGTGTCCGCCCAGGCTGGCCAGCCTCCGGTTCGTCTGGCTTGGCTCTATGTGCCCAACGGGGTACACATGCCCAACTGGCGGCCCGGTGCCGAGGGGAAGCTCAACGATCTGCCGGTCACGCTGAAACCCTTGGAATCCATCCGCAACCAAGTGAGCGTTTTCACCGGCCTGGCAGCGGACAAGGCCCGGCCCAATGGGGACGGGCCTGGCGACCATGCCCGTGCCCTGTCCGCCTTCCTCACCGGATGCCAGGCGCGTAAAACCGATGGCACCAACATCAGCTCGGGAATCTCGGTGGATCAGGTCGCCGCTGGCGGCCTGGGCCATATGACCCGTTTGCCCTCCCTCGAAATCGGCGCTGAAGCCGGAGCGATGGCTGGCAATTGCGACTCAGGCTATAGCTGCGTCTATTCCTCCACCATGGCCTGGCGCTCCTCGTCGCAGCCGCTTCCGAAGGAAGTGAACCCGGCGCTGGTGTTTGACCGGCTCTTTGGTGCCACAGCCGATGAAAGCCGCAAGGACAAGGACCGGCTGCGTCGCAGCGTGCTCGACACCGTCACCAAGGACGCCACCAGCCTGCGCGGCAAAATTTCCACCGGCGACAAGCGCAAGCTCGATGAATACCTCGACAGCGTCCGCGACATCGAGGTGCGGATGGCCCGCGCCGAAAAATTGCCACCGCCAGCCAAGCCTCCCATTGACCGACCCAAAGGCGTGCCAGCCTCCTACGCCGAGCATCTGGAACTGCTGACCGACCTGCTGGTGCTCGCCTTCCAGACCGACACCACCCGGGTCGCCACTTTTGTCCTCGCCAATGAAGGGTCCAACCGCCCCTATCCGTGGCTGCAGGTGCCGGAAGGGCATCACGACCTTTCTCACCACGGCAAAAACGCTTCCAAACAGGAAAAGATCGCCAAGATCAACCTGTTCCATTCGGGCATGCTGGCGCGTCTGGGGACCAAACTTTCCGCCGTCCGCGAAGGGGAAGGCTCGCTGCTGGACCACTGCCTCATCGCTTATGGTTCGGGCAACTCCGACGGCGACCGCCACAACCACGATGACCTGCCGGTGGTGTTGCTGGGGGGTGGCAAATTGGGGGTCGAGGGTGGCCGCCATGTGGTGCATCCCAAGGAAACCCCCATCACTAACCTCTGGCTGGCCATGCTGGCCAAGGCCGGCCTCCAGCGCGAGAAACTGGGCGACAGCACCGGGGTGCTGAAGATTTAGGCATACTGATGCCAATCAACGAACGACAAGGCCGCGCAAGGTGTTCCCTGCGCGGCCTTGTCGTTTCAATGAAAACCTTACCGCGTCATTCTCCCCCCAGCCGCACCCCAACCTCCGCATCAAACATCAGGTGGGGATCACCCCGATCTGCCAGGGTCTTTGCCAGGGTGCCAATGGTGCGCGTTACGGGCGCGTTGTGCAACACCTTGCCATTGTGCTCGATCACCACCGGGCCCTGGAAAGGGATCATGCGGTCATCCAGACGGATGATCAGTTGGTCAACCTCCTCAGCCCGGGTGATTTTGATGGTGTTCTTGTCCCTCTCGGCAACCACCAGCGCACCCCCTTTGGCTTTGCCCTTGGGAACTGCCAGCCAGTAGGACCGGTCGTGTGTTGCCCCCGTCTGTTTCCAGACCACCCGGTCGGGAACCGGATTGCGCCTGAATTGGGCCAACCATGGCAGCGCTTCCTTGTCCTCCAGGTTCATCCAGTGCCCCTTGCCCTCCCGGATACGGACGAAGCTCTCGTACCCCTTGGGGTCTTCCTTGCGCAACTTGGCAAGTTGCTCACCGTATTCGGCGCCGATTTTCGCCCGGTTGTAGGCGTTGTCGTTGGCCCCCACCTGCAGGGCAAAGGGGACATTCCGTAGCGACAAAAGAGACACCCCGTTGGGATGCCCGGCCATCATCGCGGCACCCGCCCACCAGTCGGCCATGCGGGGGGCCATCTGGTACACCCCGTCCCCGCCTGCTGAATAGCCCATGATGTACACCTTGTCAGGATTCACACCCTCCAGGGCCACATAATCCTCCACCAACCGGGCGAAAAACCGGTCCATGTGTCCCTCGTGCCATAGGTTCCAGGTGTTGGTAGGCGCGCGCGGTGCCAGATAGATGCCTTCGGCTGGCTGGTACAGCTTTTTCTGGTTCTCGTACTGGCCATCATTCACCCGGGCGGGGGCGCCGCCCCCGCCGTGCAGCGAGATCCACAGGCTTCGGCCGGTCGCGGGTTTTTCTCCAAATGTCTTGGTGAAAAAAGGCATCACCAGGTTGCCTTCCTTCAATTCCTTTTTTTCCAGTTCCCCCGCACGGTCTTTTCGCAGACCGGCCACATGGGCATCCCACAGCAACGCCCGGGCGCGGGCAGCGTCTTCTTTCGACAACGGAACCGAGGCAAAAGGCTGGCCCGCGATTTTCACGGCGCCCCCGTCCTGCCCCTTCAGAACCTTCTCCAATTCTTCCACCGCGCCAGAGGAGGCCCGGGCATCCAACGGCTTCTCGGCCCGAATCAGCCCGCCAGCCAGTCCCATGGCCACACAAACCAACGCAAAATCACCCGTCCGCATCACTGTTCCCCTTGGGTTTCAAACCAATCCGTCAAACGCCGAGACGGATCTCGACCAGTTGTTCCTTGTCCACGGCGGAGGTCCGCACGGTTTTACGAGTGCCTTCCACGGCAATATCCACCTCGGTGTCCCGCGGCAGATCGAATCCCGCAATGTCATTGAGGTCGTTGGTCTCGCCCCTAGAAGTTTCCTGCTTTTTCAGGGTGCCATCCTTGGCCGATGTGACGTTGACCGGCCGGGCAACACGCTTCCCCGAGGCGTCAACCACGCGCACCAGCAGGCGAACTGTGCCCGCTGGCGCCACGGGCTTTTTGGCGTACCGGTCGGTCACATTCTCACCGGGCACCTGGTGGTTCCCCATGGCCCACACCATTGGAAACCAAACCTTCGACCGTTTGAAACTGGCGGCATAAATGGCGTGTTCGAAGACATCCTTCCGGGCCTGCGCCGCGTCGCCCACAAACCAGCCTCGGTCCAGACCCTGCGGGTCCTGCTCGCAGGCACCCGTGAAGTGCCAATCCTTGTCCCACACCTCCACCCAGGTGTGGTTCCCCCGTTTGTTTGCCCAAAGCGGCGTCCCCGCCAACCGGGCCGGAATGCAAACCGCTCGGCACGCGTCCGCCAGCACAATGGACAGCCCGGTGCAGGAGGCGACACCTGTTTCCAGGGTCTCCTTGGCGCTCTGGTTGGGAGCCCGCCGCTTGGTGGAGTATTTGACCTTCAGCTTGCCGAACAACTCGGCATTCAGCTTTCGGGTCGCCTCCTCGGGCGTTTTGCACCCCTTCACCATGGGTAGGCATAGGTCGAAGAATTCCCTGCGCCAGGGATCGCGCGACTCATCGACATGGGCATAGGGAAGCACATCGTTCAAAAACAGCTCCTCAGGGATCGACTTGCCCCAGGGGGTCTCCCACCTCGCGCGGTAGGCCAACCGGGTGTTCTCCAGCAAGTAGTCAGCCTTCAGGGTTTTGCGGTCGCCTTCCGGCATGTTGGCGAGCAGGAACTCCATGCCTGGCCGCTCCTCGGCCGTGCTGTCACGCAACGCCCGCTCCAGTTCGGCCCGGTTTTCACCGGCCCCTGCCAGAGCCTGGAGGATCTCCGGATTTTCCGCCGGCGCCATCAGCAGCAAGCAGTGCATCACTATCCGCGCGATCATGACCATTCACTCCGCTTCCTTCGAAAAATCGGACCGGTTCCACCCGTTGGCCGCCAGAAATTCCTTCGCCCACACATAGTGATCCAGCAACCCCCCGGTGGGCAGCCCCAGGATGCGGCAGGCCGCGAACAAGGCCTCCACCGTGGCCAGCCCCTCGTCCGGATCTGTCCCGTAGCGGGAGCAGCGTGGATATGCCGTCCGGATTCCCTGCAGGCTCCGGCATTCCAGCCCCTCAAAGTGGCTCCGCATCGCCAGCGCCCTCCGCCAAGAGGCATCCAGCAGCACCAGCGGGCAGCCGGCATCGGCGGCACTCAGGAGCGGCCCGTCTGTCCACAGTAGGACAGCAGGCCCAACCTCCGGCTTTGTCTTGAAGGGATAACCCACCACGCGAACCAGGGGGTGGGTCCTCAGCGGCCAGATGGTGCAACGGTCTTTCCGCTCTTTCACCGAACGGATGATGGTGACGGGGGAAATCATGCCTGGTCCTGTTGCCGGTAAAACCTTTTTGATCTTACCCCATGTCCGGCGTGCCGCAGGGTCTTGGCGCCGGCTGATGGCCAGCCTTCAGCAAGCCGATACTACCTATAGATTTGGCGGGCATTTCAAACTGCATGCCGAGACGAGTTGGGTACCAAGCCTTTTGTTTCCGGAGGACAGGGATGAAAATCCATCTGCGCTATTGCAGCAAGTGAAACTACGAGCCCCAAGCCGTCGGTCTGACGGCAAAGCTGCTCTCCAATCTTAAGCAAAAAATCACCTCGCTCGAGCTTCAGCCCTCAGACGGCGGCTGTTTCGAGCTGACCGTGGACGGCAAGCTGGTCTACAGCAAGCTCAAGGAAGGCAAATTCCCCGACGAGTCATGGGCCCTGCAGGCGGTTTCCCAACTGACCTGACAACGGTTCCCTGTTAACGCAACGCCCCGCGTCACTGGTACAATCGGGTTCTTGGCCAAGTATCCGTGCCGCGGGGAAACGCACCATGCCTTGGTTTGGCAGAAAAAAACGCCTCATCGATCACGCCTCCTGCGCGGGGTGAGCGGGCAAGTTGCCCCCGGGGAGCATCTCGCAGGTCCTGCGATTCGTGCCTCCCTCCAACGATCCCAACCTGCTGGTGGGCACTCGCACGCATGACGATGCGGGGGTGTACCGGTTGCGGGATGATCTTGCCCTGGTGCAAACGGTCGATTTCTTCCCGCCCGTGGTGGATGACGCTTTCATCTACGGCCAAATTGCCGCCGCAAACGCGCTGAGCGATGTCTACGCGATGAATGGCGAACCCAAGACCGCCATGAACCTCGTGGGTTACCCCGATGACACCGATCCGGCCCTCACCTGGCTGGGAGACATCCTGGCCGGCGGTGCCGAGCGGTGCGCCAAGGCGGGGGCGGCGATTGTGGGTGGTCACACCGTGCGTGATCGCGAGATCAAATTCGGCCTGTCCGTCACTGGCATCGCCCACCCCGACGAGGTGCTCACCAATGCCACGGCGCGCCCGGGCGATCGCCTCTTTCTCACCAAACCCTTGGGCACCGGGTTTGTGACCACCGCGCACCGCGCCCGCAAATGCCCGGATGCGCTGCTGACTGAAGCCTGCGCCAGCATGGTGGAGCTGAATCAATCCGGCCGCGACGCGCTGCGCGCCGCGGGTGGCGCGCACGCCCTCACCGACATCACCGGTTTCGGCCTGGCGGGCCACTTGCTGGAAATGGCGGAGGGATCCGGGGTGCAAGCCACCATCCGGTTGGGCCGCCTGCCCCTCATCCGTGGGGTGGAGCCCTTCATCCAGAAGCGTTTTTTCACGCGGGCCAGCAAAACAAACCGTGAGTATGTGGCCCCTCACCTTCAGCTGGGCCCAAGTTTGGATGGCCGGTTGCTGGAAGTGTTTTTTGACGCCCAAACCTCCGGTGGCCTGCTCATCAGCATCGCCCCGGACAGGGCTGCCGAACTTGTTTCACAACTACAATCCAGAAAAGCACTTGCGTTTGCCGAAATCGGCGATATCAGGCCCTGGAAAGCTGGCCAACCGCATCTGCTGGTCGAATCCTAGTTTACCCAGCCACCCCAAACCAAAAGCGGCCTGAACAGCTTGATAAGCACCCCCCGCAGGCGATAGTATTCGGGGTTATCGAGTTCGGGCGCAGCCCGGGCCTCCTTCTGGTTCAGGCGTCGGGACTGGCGCACGAGGAATGGCCGGAAAAAATCGCTGGCTGTTCAAACAGGAGCCGGAAAGCTACGGGTGGCACCACCTGGTCGCTGATGGCTCCACATGGTGGGACGGCGTTGAAAACGCCTTGGCCTGCAAGCATCTGTCGTCCATCCGACCGAACGATTTGATCTTCCTCTACCACACCGGCAAGGAAAAGGCTGTGGTGGGCGAGATGCGCGCGATCTCTGGCCCCTCCCTGCCACCCCAAGCTCCTGCCGACGCTAGGCCAACCGTCCAGGTGTCCCCTGTTCGCCCGTTGCCCCGGCCTGTTTCCCTGGCGGAAATCAAGGGCGACCCCGCCCTGGCCACCTGGGATTTGGTTCGCCTGCCCCGACTTTCGGTCATGCCCGTCACCCCTGAGCAGTGGAAGCGTGTCTGGGAGCTGGCAAACACCCATGCATGAATCCAAAACCTCCCGGACCGGCAAGCCCCGGTTGAAAGCCCCCAAAAGCCCAAACGGGCAGAAAACCTCCATGGCACGTCGCAGTGACCGTTTCCTCGCCCAGCTAGGCAATTACAAGCGCGTGAGCCTGGTCACCCATGTCAATCCAGACCCCGACAGTCTGGGGAGCATGATGGGACTTGCCCACCTGATCGACCAAAAGCTGGGTATTCCCACCCGCCTCACACGCGACGGCCTGATTTCCCGCGCGGAAAACCGCGCCATGGTCGAGTTGCTCGACATCGAGCTCGTCCCCATCGAGTCCATCACCTGGGAGGCCGACGAGGCGGTGGTGATGGTGGACAGTCAACCCAACACCGGGCGCCACCATCTGGGCGACGATGTGCCGCTGGTCGCCGTCATCGATCACCACGACACACCCGGCAACCTGGAAGACATTGATTTTGTCGATGTGCGGCGCAGCCTTGGCGCCACCTGCTCCCTGGTCACCAGCTATCTTCGCGAGCAGGACATCTCGCCGGATTCCCGCCTGGCTACGGCCCTTTTGTACGGCATCGAGACTGAACTCTGCGGCTATCCCCGCGAGGCCAGCCCGGTGGATGACAAAGCACTCATCCACCTCTATCCGCTGGCCAACAAGGACCTGATGGCCCGCATCCGCAACGCCCGGCTGCCCCAGACCTACTTCAACGGATTGCTGCAGGGCCTTCAAAACTCGTTCATCTACGACCGGCTGATCATCAGTTGGGTCGATGACCTTCCCCAGCCCGAAATGGCTGCGGAGGTGGTCGATTTCCTCATCCGCTTCGAGGAGGTCGATTGGGCCCTGTGCGCCGGTGTGTACAACAACAACCTCATTCTCTCCCTGCGCGCGGCGGTTTCCGATGCCCAGGCGGGCGACCTCCTCTCCAAGGTGGTGGGCAAGCTGGGGCGCGCAGGCGGGCATGACCGCCGCGCAGGAGGCCTCATCCCGTTGGCCAGCGTCTCCGAAAGTGCCATAGAAGGTATCCAGTCCGAACTGCGCAAGCGTCTCCTCAAGGCCATGCACATCGAGGAATGCCGGGGCCAACGCCTCGTCAGCAAAAGGGATATACTTCAAAACCTGCACACCTGAGATGCAATCCCGGCCTCCTTGCGTCCCCGCCACGGGAAGGTGACCATGCGCATCGCCTTGCGCGAGATCTCGCCCCCAACTCCTTGTGGCTATCTGCCCGACCGGGATTGGCGCATGGAACATCTTCGCGTCGAAAGCATTACCGCCGAGGAGTACCAGTTGCTCATGGAGCGCGGCTGGCGTCATTTCGGCCACTGGGTCTTCCGGCCGGTTTGCGAAAATTGCCACGCCTGCCAATCGATCCGCATCCCCGTCGCCTCGTTCCAGCCCAACCGCAGCCAGCGGCGCATCATCAAGGCCAACAGCGGCATCATCGAGCCGGTCTTCAAGGAACCGGAGGTCGATGATGAGGCGATCGCCCTGTTCGACCGCTGGCACCACCACCAGACTGAGAAAAAGGGCTGGCCCGAACACGAGTCAGGCAATTACTCCAGCTTCCACGACAGTTTCGTGGACCAGCCCTTCGCGGTGGAGGCGTGGTACTACTACCGGGAAGGCAAATTGGTGGGATTGGGCTTCGTGGACACGCTGCCTGGGGCCCTTTCAGCCGTCTACTTCAGCTACGACCCGTCCATCCTGCCCCTTTCCCCAGGAATCTGGAATGTGCTGCGCATGATTGAGGAGGCGAAGCGGCGGGGCCTGCCCCATGTCTACCTGGGGTATTGGGTGGACGGCAGCGCCATCATGGAATACAAGAAACGCTTTCTCCCGGCCGAAATCCTCGGAGCCGACAACCGGTGGAAACCGGTCACCTGACCCCTGCTCAAAAATCATCCGCCGCCGAATCGAATATATTGCGCACCCCTTTGGGGCTGGGGTGGACAAACTTGCGCACCCCCGGCTTGCTCGCGCCATACGGATTGTAAAGTGGGTCCCCCACAAACACGGTCATCCAGCTCACCAGGAGGGCTGTCTTGGCATACACCTCCACAACGGTCTCCTCGCCCGTCAAAAGGAATCCGAAAAATTCCTCGGGTTTGGGGAAACCCACCGTGTAGGGTTCCGCCACCGGGCCCAGCGTCACCGCCGCACCGTCCTTCAACAGGCCCACGCACCACACCTTGCTTTTGGGGTCGCGCAGGGTTGCGGCCTCATAGCTCGCCAGATGCCAGGCCACCGCCCCCCTGTTCAGCTTGCAGGCCGGGATGTAGTTGGCCAGGGAATACCAGCCGCTGTAAAGGGCCGCATCCGGGCAACTCTCCGGCTTGAATAGCTCGGGCTTGTCATCCAGCACGGTGTCCAGGCCCGCCTGCTGAACCACCGCGGCGGCATCGCGGTAGGATTGGTCGTATCCCTCGTACCCGGTGCCGGATTCGCCTTTTTTCTCCGGGCTGTATGCGATTCCCCGCGCGTCAAAATAGGCCTTGCCCCGCAAGCCGCCAGCCTCCTCCACCGCAACCGCGTCATCCACCAGGCGTTTCGCCACCTCCTTGCTGGGGCCGTCCAGTCGGGCGGTCATCAGGTAGTGGTGTTTCTTGTTCCGCTTCGCCACCGGAAAACGCCAGTTCATCTCGTTGGGGAGGAACCGCTTCAAGGGGTACCCGTCCACCCACAACAGCATCAGTTCTGAATCAACACAGGCATGGGACTCGGGATGGATGTATTTGCCTTCCTCCACCTGCAGGCGCGCCAATTTTTCCAGCGCTGCCTTGATTTTCTCGGCCACCGCCGGTTCAGATTTTTTCTTCTCGAGCTCGGGGATTTCCTTTTTCAGCGCCTCAATCTGCGGCCGAATCTTGTCCAGTTGCGTCTTCTCTTCGGCGGTTGGTTCCTGTCCCCCCACCCGCAAGGGCACACCATACACCGTCAGCAAGACACGGATCTGCTCCTTGCGGCCCTGCAGGGCCTCGCGCACCGGCTTCAGGATCTTCTCGTTGTAATCCTTGCGGCTGATGTCCTCGCCGGTGGGCAAATCCAGAAGCAACAGGTTTTCCCAGGGAACTTTCCGCTTCCCCAGATAATGCTCAGCCACCTCCACCGAGTCGGCCATCGCCTTGTTGGCGATCACCAGCACGTTTTTGGGCTCGAGTTTGCCAGACTGGGCCAAGGCCCCAGACACGCCGCAAACCAGAGCCGTCAGGCACGCGATCAACCGAAGCATGGGCGCATCCCCGTATATTCAAAGGGTCTATCACCCCATCATCCCGCATGGAACCATCCTGTGGAAGGGACAGCAGGATGGGAGAAAATCGGGAGGGGGAACGCCCGGTGCGGTAGGCTATCGGGTGCAGCAGGCCTTTCCCACGGAGTTGGAACATGTTCACCCGCGCGTTGTTTTTCACACTGGCTGTGGCCACCCCTTTGTGGGCCCAGCCGGCCCGGCTGTTTGACGGCAAAACCTTCACCGGTTGGGATGGGGATACCCAAACCACCTGGCGCATCGAGGAGGGAGCCATTGTTGGCGGGTCGCTCGACAAAACCGTCCCGCGCAACGAATTCCTCTGCACCCAAGAGACACTGAAAGATTTTGAGTTGCGCCTGAAATATAAACTCGTGGGAACCGAGGGCTTCGTGAACGGCGGCGTGCAGATCCGCTCCAAACGGGTCCCCAATCACCATGAGATGGTCGGCTACCAGGCCGACCTCGGCGCCGGCTTCGATGGCGCGCTCTATGACGAGAGCCGCCGCAACAAGATGCTGGCCCAACCCAAAACGGAACTCTTGGACCAGATCCTGAAAAAAGAGGATTGGAACGACTATCGCATCCGCTGCGAAGGGCCCCGCATCCAATTGTGGCTCAATGGCACCCAGACGGTGGATTACACCGAAAAGGATCCGGCCATCCCGCTGGAAGGCATCATCGGCCTGCAGATCCATGGCAACTGCAAGGCGGTGGTGCGTTTCAAGGAGATCACATTGGAAAAGCTGGCAAAATGAACATCTTTGCCCAACAAAAAGCCCGCCCGCTTGAATTCAAACGGGCGGGCTCTTCTCATTCAGACCCAAGGTCACTTCTTCTTTTTTCCCTTGCCGGCCTTGTATTTCTCACGGGCCTTCTTTAATTTTCGGACCTTTTTTGACTTCTTCTTTTTGTCCGGGCTGATTTTTGATTTGTCCTGAACCTTGGCAGGCTGGACTTTCGCGACCTGCTTTTTCACCTCAGCCTTCGCCTTTGCGACCACCTTTTTGGATGCTTTTTTGGTGGGAGCAGTAGGAGGAGGGGGATTGACTTGCGCCGTGGCGGCTGGGGGTGCCACCACCACCGGCTTGGCATCAGGAACCGGAACGGCGGCCTGCGCCATTTCGGCCTGCTGCACCTTGGGGGCGGCGGACGGATTGAGCACCCAGCGCGTCTTGGCCTGCTGGCCCGAATCTCGCTCGGCACCCATCTCCGCCAAAAAGGCCATGAACCCGGCGATACCGGCGGCGGCCTGAACCACGGGCACCTTCACCGAAACCTCAAACAATTGGGCCTCATCCTCCCGCTGCCACAGTTCACCGGTCATGGGCCAGGGGCATCCCGGATGGCTGAAACGCCACCGCCAAGCCCGAACCGGCGTGGTCGCGCGAACCTGCGTGAAGTCCACCTTGCGAGCCTTGAGGCCCAGCAGCATGTCCAATTGGTCCATGCCAAAAAGGATGTGGATGGGTTCATTGCCCCCCAACACTTCCTTGATCAACCCCTTGCCCACCGGCAGCGTCAGCGATGCCGACTTGGTGATCCCCTTGTCGCTCGCATCCGCCTCAATCTTGAATCCCGGATGGTCGCGCCACATCTGCGGCACCTTGTCCGGGTTGACCGGCCGGATCTTCAGGGTACTGTCGTGCTGGCCACCGATGATGCGCCGGCTGCGCAGGATAATCCCCTCGTTGAACAGTTCCGTGGTGGGGGTGTCAAAGAAAATGATGTAGCGTTCGCGCTGGTCTACACGCAGACCGAAGTGCTGCATTGCGCTGGCAATCTGCTTGGGCGGGATGGTCGCCTTGATTTCAACGCCATCAGTCCCCGCCAGGATTTTTGCCACCTGCCCCCGGGTGTTCTCCCCGCGCTCTTCACCAAAACGAGCCATGTGTCATTCCTTGGAATGGGTGCAAGGGTCCCTTGATTTAATTCATCATCATTACAGATGGAGCCATTTCGGCAAATTGTGAAGCTTGGGATAACTGGAAAAAATGGCCCTTGAAGGCATTTCCATGCGGTGAATTCGTCTTTGTCCAATGTCGGAATACAGCTGCAAAAAGCGCTTTCCCAAAGTTCCGCGCAAGGCCCATGCTCCATTTGCCCCCC